>CAVJBF010000169.1:0-2038 GCA_963647785.1 Acutalibacteraceae bacterium | reverse complement strand
CTGGGTGGCAATTAGCAAGACGTCGCCCTTGCACAAGGCGGTGGTTTACTACAAGAACCACCGGAACGGCTTGCGCCATTTTCTGACGGACCCGCGCGTGCCGCCGGACTCGAATGTCGTCGAGCGAGCCATTCGCTTCTATGTGCTCTACAAGAAGGCCGCCCACTTCAAGCAGTCGCCGACTTACAACGATAGCTTGTGTGTCTGGTTCTCGCTGGTCCAGACCGGTCGTCTTTGCGGGATCAAGAATGTGGCTCGCTGGCTGACCGACTTCACGGAGGCGTTCTACAAGCATTGCTACGACTGGACGCTGACGCACCAGTGGGATCAGGGCAGCCGGTCCTTGTATGTCGAAGCCTTCGACGAAAAGGCGATCGCCTCGTTCGACTGCTCGTCGTGGTTGCCGTGGACCTATGCAGCGAAACAAGCCGAGGCCGAGACCATGGCTGAGGATCAAAACGCGGATTGAGCTGCCGATCACGCGTAGCAGTTTGCCACCTGCTGGCTACAGGGGAGTCTGAGTTATCGGGCTCCCCTTTTTTGCGCTACCGGTTGACATAGATCAAACCGGAAGGGGACCGGGGGTGGGTTATGAGGAGCTTACAGTACAAGGGCGAGAGCGCCGTGGAGGGCGACCGCGACGGCTGGCGCATTTCACCTGCGGCGATTTACCGCTATCACTTCAGCAAGCGCACGCACCTCTGGGCGGCAGTGAGCCTAACGCACGGCACGGGCCTCTACGAAGGAGCGCGCAACAGCGCCATCGATCCCGCTCAATCCGTGGACTACGGGCTGGGTCTGGTGCACCACTTCTAAATTCTAAATCGGTCGGAAGTTCTCCTCCTTTCCCGCTGCTTCTTTGCGAAGGGCGGGATTTTTTTACGGGTGGCGCGATGGGCCGTGAAACGGAGGGGCGCCAGGGCGCTGTCGGCTGCGCCTTGAGACATTCTCCCGTTGTCGAAGAAGGCTTCGTTTTCGTAGACTGAGGCTTGCCGCAGGCGCAAGGCCTGCCTTCAAGTCAACTCCATTCGAAGATTTTCATCATGCAGCGCAGAATACTGGCCGCCGCGACGGCCGCCCTGGCCGCCACCCTCTCGCTTCCGGTCCTTGCCGGCAAGGAAGGCGAGGACTACATCGTCCTTGAAGCGCCGCTTCCTCATTGCGAGGGAACGCTCGTCAAGGTTTTCTCCTACGACTGCCCCTATTGCTTCAAGTTCGACTTGGGCGTTGATCCCCGCGTGTTGCCGCGCATCGAAAAGGAGGCGGGCCTCAAATTCATGCCCATGCACTTGGAGACGAAAGGAAAGTACGGCCGCTGCGCGAGTGTGTTCCTTGCGATGTGCATGATCCGCGATGAGAAGGCTGGCATGGCGATTGAAAGCGACGCATCGCTTTTCAAGAAGGCCAAGGATGCCGTCTACCACGCGTACCACAAGATGAATGAGCGCTGGGAGGCGGGAGAAGCGGCGTTCTTGAAGACGATGACGGACGCGACGGGGCTGACTGCATCGGACTACGAGAAGGCGAAGAGGGACGCGGCGGTCATCGCGCTGGCCGATTCCTGGAAGGCGGCCTACACAGTGGCGAAGGTGCAGGGCATTCCGGCTTACGTCGTCAACGGCAAGTACCTCCTGCAGACGCGGTCGATCCGCAACTTCAACGGCATGGTGGAGCTCGTGAAGGAACTGGCGGCAAAGCAGTAGGCTGCCTGTGAGGCGTTTTGGAGTTTGAGGGGCCTTCGATGTCGGATCAGACCAATGAACATCGGCTCTCCGAGACATCTCAAGTTTTTTGGCTGGTGGACGTGCGGCGGAGCCCGGGCGCCGAGTGACTCCGGCACGGATGAAAAAGCGTCAAAGCCCGCGAGGCCCTGCGGTTGCAAGGATCGGGGGTTTGGCTAGCAAAACGAAAATCTTTCAAACTTGTCACGTGACTGGAGAACTACTGAATTTTATGATAACGTGCGGCACGTCCGATGTATGTCTTTGAAAGAAGACAATTCGGCAGAGTCGGCGCAGAGGTTGTTGAAGTGTACTGA
>CAVJBF010000168.1:0-2063 GCA_963647785.1 Acutalibacteraceae bacterium | reverse complement strand
GCGGTGCGTGCGAATGTCTTCGCGGGCCCCCGGATTCGGATCCCTCCTATCCGGGCAGCGTGGTTGTACGTGGAAATCGCTGGACGCGACCAACGGGAGCGCTACTGCTTCCCCCCAGTCTTTGTGGGCAAAAAAATCCCAGGGGCTCGGGGACAGAGTCCCCGCGGTTGCCGCGGGATCTGGCCTCCTACCCTGTACTATATAGCTGTAAATCTTATAATTTTTTACATGGTAGGGTTTCCACCAATATTGCCCACAAAAACCAGAAGAACCTCTTTAGCCATATAGTATGTCCCGAAAATGAAGTTGCGGCAGACCTCGGGCAGCAGACTGAGACTGCATCAGAACCTGAAGCTGAGACAAGCCCCGTCGTTAATAAAGCCTAAGTGCTTTTAACGAGACTTGGATTTGGTGACCTTAAAAAAACCCTGAAAAAATTTTAGTCACCAGGTGCATGGGATACAGAGATCCTCGCGGATACTCAAGATGAGGCCTGTATCTGCCGCATAAAGTCGGCGAGCCGTTTCTATGCGCCCAGCCGCGCCGACACCTTCAATCCATTACTTCCCAAGCGAAGCGAGGTAGTCGTAGACCGCCTGCATTTCGTGCGGGACAATAATCTTTAGCTGTCGCACCGCCTCGTGCTCCCGCACGAGCCAGTCAGCGTATTCCGTTTGGAGCTTCTTCTCCTCGGCCATGACGCGATCAACTTCCGCCTGGTAGTTTTTCAGCGCCTTGTCGTATTCATTCAAAGCCTCGCGGTAGCGCCGCGTACGCTCAAGGCTTTCGTTCTTCATCAGAATGCCAAGCTTTGCCTTGATCGTGTTGACTTCCGCCTCCCAGGCGCGATGCGCCTGCTGCCAACAGTTATAGCTATCGTAAACCAAACCAGGATCGGCGCTCGGCTTGTAAGAGTAGATCGTCGTGTCGCCGCCGTCCACGGCGGCCTTGATGGGCCGCGCAATGCGATTCGCGAGCTCATCCTTCGCGTGAGCCAGTACGCCAGCTCGGCCCCCCTTCGCGTGAGCCTGCCTGTTAGCGCGCTCCAGCGCCTCCGGGTAAATAAAGAAGTCTTCCTCTCGATCCAACGCCTCGCTCGCTTGAGCCCGCTCACCAGCTGGATGAATGTACACACCCAGCGTGCTAGCCTTCGCCTCCAGAAGAAGGTAGTGCGCCAGATCCTTCACCGAGAGCTGAGACTTTGCCCATTCCTTCGTCACCTCAGCAGGCTTTGCCGGCTCTGTCGGACGCGTTGGGTCCTTGATGGCCGCCCTCTCGGCGCGCCTGGCGCTGTTTTCTGGCAACTCCAGCCAATCCGAATAGTCCAGCTCGTCAAGGTAATTCGTGCGTCGCTCCTTTTCCTTGACGGCTTCGTGCACATAGGCCATGAAGCCGCGCAGGCCGCCAATCTTTTCAGCCACAGGCAACACTTCCTTCAAAAAGGCTTCATCCTTGCCTTTGGCAATGAGCCTCGGATGATCACTGCCCGACAACAGCTCAAGAAACGTGTCGTAGAAGACGCTTGCCTTCACTTGCGCTTCAAGGCGGTTCACTTCCTGCGAAGCGAGCCCAGCGAGAAACGAAGCGGACGTCGACGTAATCCCGGGTTCAGGGTGAGCAGGATTGACGAAGTACTGCTCATACTTGATCAAATTTGTCATAACTTGAATTCCTTTATGTAACCAGCGCCAGAGCCATGCTTCAAAGCTACCGTCGATTGAATAGGATTGGTGTTACGCGCTGCCCCAATGGGCAGGACAAGTGATTATAAAAAACGTCTTATTCTTAACAGAACTTCATCGCTTCAACGAATGACAACACCCGATCCGTTTCCTTAGTCAGAAATCACTGGGGAATCAACTCATCGCTGATGATCGGCATTATGAGCGCTGTTACATCTATTTATGACGCAATCAAACCATCGTAAACCGCCCTTGCCTCAAGACGTGATTTCCTGACCTCGGGGACAATGGTGCTTTCTTTCTGGGAAGCACCAAATGCATTTTTCCAGGGCGATTGCATGAATCATTTCTTGACAATATCCTTGGTTTCGAGTAGTTCAA
>CAVJBF010000167.1:0-2117 GCA_963647785.1 Acutalibacteraceae bacterium | reverse complement strand
TTGGTCCTTCGGGGCTGAGAGCGAAGCAAGCCTGCCGGGGTTCTGACAAGTTTGGTAGGTTAAAAAAAACGGTAAACTCGGCCCCCACTATTCGCGTGTTCCCGTTGGTCAAAAATCGAAGAAGAAAGGCCCCCGGTCGAGCACTCCTGCACCGGTTTTTTAACTCGACGCATGCCTCCCCGAGGAATGCGTCAAAAAATGTGTGTCAACCATGTACGACCCCAAATCAAAGGCAGCAGAAGACTTTATCAACCACGACGAAATTGAATCCACGCTCGCCTATGCTGAAGAGCACAAGTCCGATCGGGCTCTCATTGAGTCGCTGATTCACAAAGCCTCTCAGAGCAAGGGCCTCACTCACCGCGAAGCCGCCGTCCTTTTGGCGTGCGATCTCGAAGACTGCAACAAAGCGATCTTCGAAACCGCCATCAAGGTGAAGGAGCACATTTACGGCAAGCGCATCGTGCTCTTTGCGCCCCTCTACCTTTCGAACTATTGCGTGAACGGTTGCGTCTACTGTCCCTACCACGCCAAAAACAAGGACATTGTCCGCAAGAAGCTCACGCAGGAAGAAATTCGCAAGGAAGTCATTGCACTGCAGGATCTTGGCCACAAGCGGCTTCTTCTTGAGGCGGGCGAGCATCAGAAGTACAACCCGATCGAATACATTCTTGAATCCATCAACACCATCTATTCGATCAAGCACAAGAATGGCGCCATTCGCCGCGTGAACATCAACATCGCCGCAACGACCGTTGAGAACTACCGCAAGCTTCACGAAGCGCAAATCGGCACCTACCAGCTCTTTCAGGAAACCTACCACAAGAAGACCTACGAAGAGCTGCACCCGAAGGGACCGAAGTCCGACTACTGTCGCCAGACGGAGGCGCATGACCGCGCCATGGAAGGCGGCATCGACGACGTAGGTCTTGGCGTCCTCTACGGCCTCAACCTTTACCGCTACGATTTTGTGGGGGTTCTGATGCACGCGGAGCATCTTGAGGCCGCCTTTGGCGTGGGGCCGCACACGATCAGCGTGCCGCGCATCTGCCCCGCCGACGACATCGATCCCAAATCCTTCACGAACGCAGTGCCCGACGACATCTTTTTAAAGATTGTGGCTCTCATTCGCCTGGCCGTTCCCTACACCGGCATGATCATGAGCACGCGCGAAAGCGCCCGCATCCGCAATCAGGCCTTGAAGCTTGGCATCTCCCAAATTTCGGGCGGTTCGCGCGTGTCTGTGGGCGGCTACACGATCAAAATCGAGCAGCAGGACGAAGCCCACACGGCGCAGTTTGAAAACGTTGACCGCCGCAGTCTCGACGAGGTCGTGCATTCCCTCATGGACAACGGCTACCTTCCCAGCTTCTGCACTGCCTGCTACCGAGCCGGCCGCACGGGCGACCGCTTCATGGAATTTGCCAAGGACGGCAGCATCGCCGCCTACTGCCAGGCCAACGCCCTGATGACAATCAAGGAGTACATGTGCGACTACGCGGCCCCCGAAACCCGCAAGGTGGGCGACATCCTTATTGCCTCGGAGCTTCCCCGCATCCAGAACGAAAAGATCCACAACGCCTGCATCAAGCGCCTTGAGCGCATCGAAGGCGGCGAACGCGACTTCCGCTTCTAAAGCGCTCCGTTCTCTCAACGTGACGCAGGGCGCCGGACGTTAATCGGTCCGCGCGCCCTTTTTGTTCGCCATCAGTGCGAATTTCATCAGCAAATTATCATGACAATCGTGCATTCACTACAAAGCCGCGAGGAAGCCCCTGACTTTTAGTCATCAGGGCTGACGCATACTCATCGCGTTTTCTCGCTAAGGATTTGACCTAAGTCACTGTTTCATTGGAGAAAAACACTGCCATGAGACGCGTTATCTATCGTGTGGTCACATTCCTAGGAGGTATCACGATAAGTGAGTGATATTAAGTGATTGATCTGTATAACTATTTTATTTATCATCTATGACATACAATGATTTTATATGCGTTCGTCCTGTTTTAGTCATGGGGAGGAATCGCGTTCCGCGCGAAAGCGCGGTATAATCATATTAGCTAATCAATAAATAAACTAACATGAAAGCAGACGGATATATTCATAAAGAAGGCCTT
>CAVJBF010000166.1:0-2221 GCA_963647785.1 Acutalibacteraceae bacterium | reverse complement strand
AAGCGGAACGTGAAGTCCTTCTTGATGGAGTCATCCGACTCCACTTCGGCCATCAGCTTGTGGCACCAGCCGCACTGCGGATCCACGAACACCGTCACCGTCTTCGGGCCCTTGCCTACGCTGACGACGTTCAAGTGATCCACGTCGTAAGGCGTCAGATCCACACGCTTCACTTCTGGCTGCGGAGCCGCTGCTGGCGCGGCGGCGGGCGCCGGGAGCTTCGGCGCGCTGCGGATCACGTCGGGCGCCGTCTGAAGACCAGCGGAACGCTGATCCTTGCCTTCCAAGAACGCCATCAGGTCACGAGGCTTGCCGCGCGTGTAGGTGCCGTCATGATTGATGACAAACGGCACGCCGCGAATGCCCATCAAGTAGCGCTTGATGTCCGTTTCGCGAAGCACCGTCTGATCACAAGTTTCTTCCTGTTCCAGCGCTTCAATCGCCTTGTAGCCCGCCTTCAGCGCCTCCCACTTCTTCGCGGGATCCTTGTCCTTGGCGCAGTAGAGCTGCTGGGCCAAACGCACGGAATCGGGACCGAGCGTCGCCACGATGATGAAGTCGAAGGTGTAGTCCTTCTTGAGCTCGGGCTTCGCTTCAATCTCATCCATCAACTTGTGGCACCACGTGCAGCGGGGATCCACAAAGATCGTCACGTGCTTGCTGCCCGTGCCCACCGACACCGAATTGAAGTCCTCCGGATCAAAGCCCATGTTGTCGAGATTGATGTGGTGCACCGCGTAGTCAATCTCGTCGATGGTGTTCAGGGGCTTCAAGTTCCAGATGTCCACCATCTTGCCCTTCAAGGCAAAGCGCCCGTTGTCGATCATGTACATGATCTCGCCGTCCGCCTTGGCAATGGCGCGAATCTGATTGGCGTCGATGTTGACGATCTTCTTGATGAGCGGCTGCTTCTTCAGCTGTTCAGCGAGCGCCGCTTCGTCCGTTGCTTCAACAGCTCGGCCGCCCGCCACTTTGCTTTCCGTGGCCGCGGTCTTTCCGTCCTTGAGATTGTCCGGCAGAACGCCGCCATCCATGATGGTGGCAAGCTCTTCTCGAACGTTGGGCGCCTTGACGCCGGCCTTGGCGGCGAGCTGATTGAGTTTTTCCTGAAGATTGTCGAGGCCCAAAGCGCCGCCAGCCGCGTAGGCGTTCGTAAACGCCAGCAGCACCGACGACGCCACGAGCGTCAGTGTGGATTTCTTGATGAACATGAATGACTCTGAATGCGAAAAAAGTGGGGGTCGGGGCTTTTGGCCCGCAAATCGCACTCAGAGTACAAAGAGCGTTCGACTGAAAAGGCGCTCTTCTTAGCGGAATTCGCGAAAAACGCGCAAATCGCGAACGAACCTGTTCGCCCGCATTCTTTCGCGAAATCCGCTTGGATTGAACCATCTCTCTTGGGTTGGGGCGACTTTTGCAGTCGATAATGCATTGAATTTTATGCAAAATCACCCAGGCGTCCAGCCTCAACCAGCCGTGCGATAATGCTTCGGTGAGGATGGAAAACCATGACTGATTTCAACGAACTTCCCGCTTTGCCTTTGGGCACTTCCGATTTTGGAATGCTTCGCGCATCCGGCCAGATTTACGTCGACAAAACCGCTTTGATCTACAAGCTGGCCTCTGTGCGTCAGAAATTTTTTCTCACCCGTCCTCGCCGTTTCGGAAAGTCTTTGCTCGTGAGCACGTTTGCTTCGCTTTTCCAAGACAGTCTAAAAGACTTCGCCGGGCTCGCCATAGAGAAGCTGTGGCAGGACACCACTTATAACGTCGTCAAAATAGATTTTTCTGAAATTAAAAACTTCAACGATTTCGATGACTTCGCCCGTCAGCTGGACGACACATTGGAAATCTGCTTTGCTCCTGCTGGCTTTAAGCGTGATGTCTCAAGCCACCTCAGCCTCGTAAAGCAACTCTCCGCATGGCTCAAGCAACAAGATGGCAATTCGCTCGTTCTTCTTATTGACGAATACGACGCGCCGCTCACCGCTTGCCTTGAAAACAAGGAGCTTTTCACCGCCGTCCGAAAGCAACTGGCAAGCTTCTACGCCATCGTCAAATCCAACGACGCCTGCTGGCGCTTCGTTTTCATGACGGGCATCGCGAAGTTCAACCAGACCGGGATCTTCTCCGAACTCAACAATTTCACGGACATTTCGCTCGATCCTCTCTTTGCGCCGCTCCTTGGCTACACGGAGGAAGACATTGATCGGTACTTCTC
>CAVJBF010000165.1:0-2351 GCA_963647785.1 Acutalibacteraceae bacterium | reverse complement strand
GCACGAAGAAGTCCTTGGCCGACGCGCTCCTTGAAGGCACCGAGATGTCGAGCCGCCTGGGGAGGGACGAGATCATGGAGCTTCTCGCGCTCGCGCAGTAGAAAAGGGCGTCGCGCCGGCCCATTGGCGCAGCGGCAGAAGTCCGCGGGCGGCTTTGCGGGGAGCCGCCCGTTTCTCGGTGAGGAATCAACGGCGAAGCGGCTTTGCGACGCGGACGGCTTCCGATAGAATAGGCGAAGTGAATTCTTCAGAGCTTTGTCATGAAACTGCTTCCCGTGGGTCGCCAGTCCTTTGCGGATTTGGTGGAAAACAATGATTACTACGTTGACAAGACGCCGTTCATCAAGGCGGTGATGCACAACGCCCCGGTGTTGCTCATGACGCGTCCAAGGCGCTTCGGCAAGACGCTCTTCATGAACATGATGCGGCGCTTTTTTGAAATCGATCCCGCCAATCCCGGCCATAGTGAAGCGAACGCCCGACTTTTTGCGGGACTGAAAATTCTCGAAGACCAGTCCTTCTGCGACCGCTTCATGGGGCAGCACCCGGTGGTGTTCGTTTCGTTCAAGGACGTGGAAGACAACAACTTCTCCGATGCTTATCAGGTGCTCGCCCGGCGTTTTGCCCGCACCGCCCTTGAGTTTGCGTATCTGCAGGACAGTCCTCGTCTCCTGCCGCAGGAAAAGGAGCAGTTTGCCCGCTATATGGATGTGGCTTATCTGCGAGATCTTGCCCACAAGGATGACGTCAAGTCATTTTTGTGCGACTTGGTCACTTGCCTTGGCAAGCATTACGGCCGCAAGGTCATTTTGCTGATCGACGAGTACGACGTGCCGCTTGCGAAAGCGGCGGCGCAAGGCTACTACAAAGACATGATTCCGCTCATCAGAGGCCTGCTGAGCGAAGTGCTGAAATCCGCTTCGGCGGCCAATGAGCATCTCTTGAAAGCTGTTCTCACCGGGTGTCTGCGCGTGAGCAAGGAAAGCATCTTCACCGGTCTCAACAATCCCGGCATCAACACCGTTTGTTCCGAAGACAGCACCTTGAGTGAAGCGATTGGCTTTACGGAAGGCGAGGTGACGGCCTTGCTCTCCTATTACGGCCTTGAATCTCGTTTTGAGACGGTCAAAGCCTGGTACGACGGCTACCGGTTCAATCAGAAAGACATCTATTGTCCCTGGGACGTCATCAACTTTTGCGCCGAGTCCCTGACCAGTCCGGCGCCGCTGACATATCGCCCGCGCAACTACTGGGCCAATTCCAGCGGCAACGACATCATCCAAGAATTCTTGGGCTTCCTCTCGGGCGAAGACACCGACAAGATGCAGGCGCTCGTGGACGGCGGCACGATTGACATTACGGTGAACGAAAAGCTCAACTACGGCGAGTTTGCCCAGCATAATCCGAGTGACTTCTGGACCGTGCTTTTCTATACGGGCTACCTCACCATCGCCGAACGACTGCCGAGCTCTCCGCTTGACTTTCGGGTGCGCCTCCCGAACGAAGAGATTCGCGAGACGTTCAAGGCCAACGTTGCGGATTACTTTTCCAAAGTGAACCGTCAGTACGCCAATCGCGGCATGGATTTCGTGAAGGCCGCGCTCGCGGGTGACGAAGACCGCATGGCCGACGAGCTCGACACGCTCCTTAAAAACTATGTCTCTGTGCGGGACACAGCGACGAAAGCACCCGCAGAGAACTACTACCACGGCCTTCTCACATCGCTTGTTGCCTGCGCGGAGAGTCTGCTTGCCACCTTCCAGTCCAATGGCGAAGCGGGCGATGGCTACGCCGATTTAACTTTCACCTCCGGCTCCGGCTCTCGGCGCACCGGCGTTGTGATCGAAATCAAACGTTGCGACAAGCCCGAGGATCTTTACGACGCAGCCCAAGTTGCGCTGGCGCAAATTGAGGACAAGCATTACACCGATTATCTCGACAAGATGCGGTGCACCACACAGCGTGTCTACGGCATCGCCTTTTGCGGAAGACTTTGTTCGGTCCTAGGCGAGGCTCGGACGAACAAATGAAGATGGATATCTGATTTTCTTTAAATTGTCAGCGCATTTGCAAACAAGGCCCGGTGTGAACCGGGCCTCGTTATTAGCACCTTAAACGGAAGTCAGCCAGTTAGAAGACGTACTTCAGGCCCGCCTTGCCGCCCACGGAGGACGTGCCGTCCTTGCCGCCGCCCACCATGAAGTTGGCGTTGATCATGAGGTTGCCCTTCTGAGCGCGGATGCCGAAGTCACCCTGCACAGGGGCCGTGTCGATCACGGTCTGGTCAGAGCCGAGCACAGAGATCTCCTTGTCGCCGAAAGTCGGGACGTAGGCGACCTTGACGCTCGGGG
>CAVJBF010000164.1:0-2538 GCA_963647785.1 Acutalibacteraceae bacterium | reverse complement strand
CTATGTGACATTTTCCCTTTGCCTTGGTTAGTGACATTTTCCCTTTGCTCTAACAAGCCGCTCCCACAACCGCTTCCGGCGCCCGCCATCCTCTACAATCCGCTCAACCCAAGGCGTTCACCTTGCCAGCCTTGGCAAACGCCGCCACGCTTTTCCGGAGGATTTCCCATGTGCACCAGCATCGTCGTAGGCGAGCGCGCCACCGCTGACGGCTCCTTTTTGATCGCCCGCAGCGCGGACAGCTCGGCCCTGAAGGCCCAGCATTTTCTCTTTCACGACAGCCGCACCGAGCCTCTCGCCTACAGCTGCAAGGCGCACGGCGGCGTGAACGACTTCACGTGGGAAATTCCGGCGCCCGCGATGCGCTTTACAACGATTGCCCATTGGAAAACACAGCTCCACGGCGCCGCAGGCTTCAATGAAGCGGGCGTCGGCCTCACGGGCACGGAGTCCATCTTCGCCCGCGACGACGCGCTGGCCATCGATCCCTACAACAAGGCGACCGGCATCAGCGAAGACGACATTCCCGACGTGATCCTGCCGCAAGCCAAAAGCGCCAGGGCGGCGTGCGCGCTTCTCGGGCACATCATCGAAACGGCTGGCGCCGCCGAAGGCTTCGGCGTGGGCTTCATTGACGCACACGACGTCTGGTACTTGGAAACAGGCACCGGCCACCAATGGCTTGCGCACCGCTGTCCCGCGGACCAGTACTTCGCCAGCGGCAACCAAGGGCGTCTGCGAGACTACGATCCGGCGTCCGACCAGATGATGGCCTCCCCGACGCTCGTCACCTGGGCCGCCGAAAACGGCTTTTACGATCCGGCGGCGGGCGCCTTTGATTTTGCGGAGGCCTACACCCGCAACGACGAGCGCGACCGCACCTACAACGACCCGCGCGTCTGGGTGATGCAAAAGCGCTTCAATCCGTCACTCGTGCAGGAACCGTCCGACGGCCGCCGCTTTCCCGTCTACTTGACGCCCGAAAAGCCCGTGACGCTCGCTCACTGCATGGCAGTGATGCGCGACCACTACGTCGGCACCGACCACGACCCCTACTCCAACGGCCTCAACGGCAGCGAGCCCTGGCGCCCCATAAGCGTCTTTCGCACCTACGAAGCGCACGTTCTGCAAGTGCGGCCCAAGCTCCCCAAAGAAATCGGCTGCGTCCTCTGGGCGGCGTTCGGGATGGCGGACCTCTCCTGCTTCATGCCGTTTTATCTAGGCCTCGACGCACTGCCCGCCGCGTTCTCCCGCGGAACGGATCATGCAAGCAGCGACTCTGTCTACTGGGCCTTCCGGAAGCTGCAGACGCTCGCGATGACGGACTACCCGACGCTTGCTCCCATCGTGCACGAGGCGTTCGCCAAGCGCGAAGCCGAGCTTTTCGCCGCAACCGCCGCCCTGGAAGCAAAGTACCTTGAAATCGAGCCATCCGACCGCGCCGCGGCCCGGCAGTTCCTCACAAAAGCCAATCAGCAGCTTCTGACGGAGACGCTCGAGCTCGTCGAAAGCCTCACCAACGAACTCTTCACCCAGCGCACGGCTGACATTGAGAAGGCGAACTTCTTTGCAAACCGCAAGAAAAAGGACTGAAAGGCCCTGAAACGGCGTCTCCAGCCCTGTCTCCCATCAGGCCGGATCTGCCCGGCCAAAGGCGTCACGCAAGAGGAGGCGCTGGAGGCGCCAAGGCTTTCAGACGCCTTCTCCGGCCTTCTGCTCGCGCTCAGAATTCGAGCGCCTTCTTCACCACAAAGCACGCCTTCGCGCAAAAGGCAAGTCCAAACGCCCAGCCCTTTGCGCAGCCGCTGCCCTCGAGCACTTCGGCGTAATGCTTTTCGTCCACTTGCTCGAGCGCCGTCTGCGCCGTCGCCTTCAAGGCCGTTCGATCCTGACAGCGCTTGAGCTCCATGACAACGCCGGTCTCGCCGTCCGATGACAGGAACACGAGATCCGCATAGCCGTCCCCCGCCTCGCCATTGGACTTGAAATTGTCGATCACGCTGCCCGCGCACGCGCACAAAGAAGCCATGAAGCCTTGATAGAAATTCTCCGCCGGCGAACGCGAGGCTGCGTCCCGCACCGACACGTAGCCTCGCAGCAGCGGCTGCAGCACCTTGCGAACCGCTTCGGCGTCGCCCGCGAGCGCCGCCTTGGCAAAGTTGACGCCATGCGCCACAAAGCCGCCGTTTTCCACCGAAAAATGCGCCAGCACGCTGCGGCGAAACGTCTCACGAACTTCTTCATTGGGAATGCGCACCTTGAAGGCGAGCGGATTGTCCGGCCTGCGTTCGGCAATAGTGAGATAACCCGTATAAAAGAGCAGCGTCCAGAAGTCCGAGGGATGGTGACTGGCGAGCTCGCCATAGTTGAGCTTTTCGTTCACCAGGATGTCGATCGTGCCGCCGTCGACCAAGGTCTGCATCTTGTCGGTGTCTTCGCCTGAGAGAAAGCCCAAGAATTCATCGATGACGTCGTTGCTGCTCGAATTGGCCCAGTAGTTGCGCGGGGCGTATTGCAACGGGGCATTGAAGTCCAGCG
>CAVJBF010000163.1:0-2575 GCA_963647785.1 Acutalibacteraceae bacterium | reverse complement strand
ATGCTTGGGTCAATAGGAATATACCGCGCTTTCGCGCGGAACGCGATTCCTCCCCATGACTAAAAGTCAGGGGCTTCCTCGCGGCTTTGTAGTGATTACCGGCCTGCAAATTTTTGTTAACCGATGACAGAGGCTTTCCGGCATTCACACAGACGTCTCCTCAGTGATCCGACGAACGATCGCCTCGATGTGAAGCGGAATCGGATCCCATGCCGGCACCGGGCTATGCAATCGGCCGAAAACCAGCGGCAGCTCCGTGCACCCCAGCACCAGCGCCTCACAACCAGCCCGTGCCAAACGCTCGGAAATCTCACCAAATCGCTCCAGCGTCTTTTCTGTCACCCGTCCGTACTCAAGCTCTTCAGGGATCACTCGGGCCACCCAGTCAAAGTCCTCTCCCTCCGGTGTCAAAAGCGATACGCCCTGAGTCGCAAACGTTCGGCGAAAGTACGCCGACTGCATGGTCGGCCCCGTCCCCAGCAGTCCTGCCCGACAAACGCCGCCTTCGACCATCGCCCGCACCGTCGGCGCCAAAAGGCTGATGAGCGGCAACGGCGAGCGGCGCTCCAACTCATCGAAAACCACATGCCCCGTCACGCAGGACAAGGCAGCGCAGTCGCAACCCGCTGCCGCCAGCGACGCAAGACCGCTTAACAAGTACTGCGTCAGCTCCTCGAGCCGTCCTTCGCTCGAAAGCCCAATGACATCAAAGCAGCTGAGGCTCTCCACCGTAAGTCGAGGAAAATAAGGCCGTCCTGTCGCCTTCTGAACGCCGTTCACAATCCCAAGGTAATAGGGAACCGTCGCCTGAGGGCCCACGCCGCCAATGAGTCCGAACTTCATTTCATCACCTCTTTCGCGATCGCCTTGATGTGCAACGGCACGGGATCAAGCAGCGGAACCCCCATCGTCCGCCCGTCAAGCCACCCGCCTAAATCCGTATTAGCCAGATAGAGCGCCTCGATGCCCTCTTCCTTCACGAGCCGCTGAACAATCAGCCGAAAGCCGCTCACCGACGCCTCCCAGCAGCGGCCGAATTCGATCTCTTCGGCGCAGAGCCTTGCGATGAACTCCTGCTCAACCGCCGCCGGACGCACCACCGTCATGCCGGCTGCCATCAATGGCTCGGCAGCAAAATCCTCCCGCATCGCAGCCGCGCCGCCCACAAGCCCCAGCCGGCGCCAGCCCTTTTCTCGCGCAACAGCAGCCACGCCATCGGCAATGTGCACCAGCGGCACAGGACTCGCCTTCACCACGTCAGCAAACACCTTGTGCGCTGTCATCCCGGCAAAGGCCGCCACCTCTGCCCCCGCCGCCGCAACACGCCTCACCCGCTCCGTCAAATACGCCGCCAGCTCCAGCTCCCGGCCAGCCTCAGACAACTCTGCCACACGTCCGCAGTCCATGCTCTCCACCGTCATTTCCGGCAAGTGATCCTGCGGCTGTTGCTCCTGCATCGCCGACAACAACGCTCGATAGTAGCGCACCGTGGTCTCCGGTCCCGTGCCGCCGATCAACCCAATTTTCTTCATGCCCTGTCTCCTCAAAAAAGGCAACGACTTCAGACTACCGAGATTAATCATGCTTTAAAAGCAAATTATTTTTGATGTTTCATTCTGTAAAATTGCATGATGTTGAAAAACAAGGATCTACACATGGACATCGAAGATCTTCGCACCTTGTGCATCGTAGTCAAGGAAGGCAGCGTCACGCGCGCGGCTCAAAAGCTCTGCCGAGTGCCTTCCGCGGTCTCCTCCCGGCTTCGCACGCTTGAAACCGAGTTCGGCACCGTGCTTTTTCTGCGACAGAACCGCCGCATGATTCCAACCGCCGAAGGCCTGACGCTCGCGCAAGAAGCGAGCCGCCTTGTTGACGAAGCCGATCAGCTCGCCGCCCGTTTTCGTCGTCAAGCCCCCGGCGGTCTGCTTAGAATCGGCACCTTGGACAGCATTGCCGGCGCCCGCCTGCCCGGACCGCTTGCCGAGCTGCTGTCGCGCTGGCCAGCCCTTGCACCGTCCGTCACAGTGGGCGTAAGCCAAGATCTCGTGACGAACCTGCGAAAACGAATGCTGGACGCCGCACTGCTCGTTGATGCACCTTCTTCAGAAGAGTTCTGCCGGCGTCCGGTGTATGAGGAAACCCTATGCCTTGCGATGCCCGCAAGCCAGTCGCCCGTCGTTCGTCCTCAGGAACTGAAAAAACATTGTGTGATCGCCTATCCCGCGGGATGCTCCTACCGCGACCGCCTGTTGCAGTGGTTTGCCCAGAGCGGCAGCGCGCCGGAGCGCCTCATCGAAGTGTCGTCCTACTCCGCCATTCTCGCGAGCGTCGCCGCTGGCATGGGCGTTGCCGCCGTTCCGAAAAATATCGCCCAAAGCTCCGCACAGTCAGGCGCCATCACCCTGCAACCGCTACCTGAGCCACTCTCCGTTGCCGTGGTGGAATTAGTCTGGCCCGCGGGCGGCTTGACGGCAAACGTGAAGGCGTTGGACGCCGTGTTACCGAACCTATGAAAAACTCGAGTGTACCTAAAATTTGCATGTAAATGACTGAGGTTTGCTACACTCGCTCTGCC
>CAVJBF010000162.1:0-2651 GCA_963647785.1 Acutalibacteraceae bacterium | reverse complement strand
GCTATCGCTTCCTTGTCTGCTAGGGAGAGCTTGTTTGAAAGGTAGCACATCCATCGTTCCATTTTAGTCAACAAGGAACGATCTTCATTGATTTTTGCAAATTTCGGAAGTTCGATGAAACTTATGCATAAATCTTTGAAAACTCTCTGGTGCGTCTCCAAATCGCAAATGCCGCAAGTGGCAAATGGATTCGGATTGTCCAGCAACTCGAAGTTCAAGATGTTCAACACATAAACCGGCACCAACTGCTGGTAGCTCTGCCCGCTCCTGAAGTTGTCAATGTAGCTTCGCGCCCAATAGCAGAGCGAACGACGCTCCATGTTCTTCTGGTCGATGAGCTGCACCTCGATCTGAACCTTGGCGCCGCTGTCGAGCTCGCACGCGAGGTCAAAGCGCGGAACTTTGCCAAGGTGACGATGAGGAATCTTTTCCGTCGGCAGATAGCGCAAGTCCTTGATCGGGTGTTCGAGCTCCTTTTCAAGGAAGGTGTTCAAAAAGTCGATGAGGATCGACTTGTGCTCCTCCTTGCCGAAAACGAACTTGAACAACACGTCGTTGAGTGCATTGAAGGTTTTCGCCGTGCCATACGGTTCGGGCAAAAAAGATCTTTCGTCAGTCATGCGAATTCCTATTAACTTCGTGATGATATTTTACCATAATCAGTTATCTTAGAATTTTCTTCGTATCAAATCGTGACAATGGCAAGACCGTCCTCCGCCCCCTGCTCAGCCTCCTTGTCCTCGGTCATCCAAGCCCCGGAGTGTTACCGCTATCGCACCCCCTCAAAAAGTGTGATCCCGCCACGCCTTCCGTCTGTTTCCAAAGGCAACTCGTAACACAATAATAAAACTTATAATTTTTGTGGACCTGAACAACAGCATCTGCCTGCGCTGCCCCGATCCCGACACGCAAGACTTCATCTCCCGGCGCATGTACACCACGAGCGTGAAGAAGCTCACCCGAAGCCAGAGCTCCTCCATTGCGGGCGAAGGCCCGATGAACAAAGGCGGCTCCATTTCAGAGCGCCTCGATGAATCCACCGACATCCCGGTGTTCGCGCCGTCCTTGATCGGCATGCTTCCCAACCTTGAGTACGTCGCCATTCTCTCGGGCGGCAACATCATCAAAGGCCGGTACTACATCATCTTGAGAGACAAGTCCGAGTACCGCAAGGGCTGATGCCGCGCCACGACGCGCACGAAAAAGGCCGCAAGTCGGAAGGTTTTTCCCTCCGCCGATGCGGCCTTTGCTTGTCTGGCGACTTCTCAATGAAGAAGGTCGGTGTTACGCCACACGGACGTTGTAGCGGGCGGCAATATCTCGCACTTGAGCCTCCGATCGACTGAAGACGCGAGCAATTTCGGAAACGGGCAAAAGGTTGATCAGTTTGGCGATAGATTTCTCCATGCCAAGCTCTTCCCCTATGACGATACCTTTTTTGACCAAACCCTCTCGCTCCGTCTCACGATCCCTGCGAAGCATTTCGCGATCCTGATACCGTTTGTATTCAGCTGGGTTGTTAAAGAAATCGTTAGCGACCGTCATTGCGCGTGTCATAAGCGGGTCTCCTTGCAATGCTTTCCACTTCTCTGACATCGTCAGTTCATTGGAAAAGTAGCACATCCATCGCTCGGCCTTCGAGAGCGATCCCCCCAATTTTAATCGCTTGACAAACTTGGGGATTTCTAAAAAGTTGAGGCTCAAGTCTTGATGGAATCGTTGATGCGTATGCCGTTCGTAGATACCCCAGGAAGTGAACGGACTGGGAATATCGTCAAACAGCACGAAATTAAGGATGTTGAAAGTGATCATGGGGACGAGCGACTTGTAGCCCTCGCCTCGGCCGATCTTGTGATAGTACATGTCGGACCAGTAGTACAGCGTTCGCTGCCGCATGTTCTGTTGGTCGAGCATCTGGACCTCAATGTCCACTTTTTCGCCGCTGTCAAGCGTACAGGCTACGTCAAAACGTGTTTCCTTGCCGTTTTCACGATCGGGCGCCGTTTCTTGCGGCTCGAAAGAGAGATCGGCGATTGGGTGTCCCAGCTCTTCGGCGAGGAAGGTGTTCAACAAATCGATGGTGAACGCCTTGTGCTCAGGACTGCCGAAGAGATGTTTGAACAGCACGTCGTCGAGGCAGTTGCATTTTTCGACACGGAATACGGGCGCCTTCGGGAGTATTGTAATTTCAGTCATGCAAATTCCTATTAACTTGGTTTTGATATTTTACCATAATCAAACATCTTCTAGTTTTTCTTTGTATCCAATCGTGGCAATGCCAAGACCATCCTCCGCCTCCTGCCATGCCTCCTTGTCCTCGGTCCGTCAAGCCTCGGAGTGTTACCGTTATCCCGTCTCCACCCTTTGTCAACGCATCCCCCTCAAAAAGTGTGATCCCGTCACACCTTCCGTCTGTTTCCAAAAGCAACCCGTAACACAATACCAAAACTTATAATTTTTGTGAACATGTTCACACTTTTGGTCTAACACCTTGATTCCAGAAGAGAATCACAAAAGTCAACATTCTCATCCAAACTCGCATCGCGTTTTTCGCGAATTTCGCTTGGATGGGACAGCGAGGTGTCCCCCATGCCCTGCCTCACGCGTTTTTCGCGCAGATTGCCCCCTTTTTGAGAAAGTTCGGTTGCTAC
>CAVJBF010000161.1:0-2827 GCA_963647785.1 Acutalibacteraceae bacterium | reverse complement strand
CTTGTAGTAAACCACCGCCTTGTGCAAGGGCGACGTCTTGCTAATTGCCACCCAGTGACCTTTTTCTTCTTTGGCGCACGCAGGAACCATTGCCTCCATCAGCTGATCAATGTCATCCATCAGTGGAGTGGCGTGCAGTTTCCGGCTTTCGAGAATCCGATCGTGCCAAGCCTGAGTGTCTTCATCCGGCAACCTCTTGAGCTTCTCCTCGTAGGCGTAAATCTTGGAGAAGGCGTCGATCACGGAGAGGATCAGAAACTCGGGCTTTTTGCTTTGGATCCCCTTGGCGGCAACCTCTGCGCCATTGGGCTTGAGCATGACGGCTTCCATTGTCGGGATGTCCACAGCCTTCAGGCACAAACGGCGGAAGTGCACACAGCATATCTGATGAAGGATTGCTGCCGGCAACTTTCGATCGGCTTTCAGTTGCTCCAGAACGGTGTTGTACGTAGTACATCCGTCCGTCACCACGACATCTGGCATCCAGTTCGCCAGCACAGCCTTGATGGCGCCTATGCTGCGACCGTCGGCGCGGTTGTAGATGGCAAAGGGCTGAGGATCGCCGGGAAGGCTTGAGACAACAAGGATGTTGCCCTGCTTGCTGACAGACTTCACCGTCTTTTTGCTCTGCCCCTTATGCTGAAGGATTTCTGTTGGCGTCTCGTCAAAGGCAATGCCTTCGCGGCCATAAACAGCGTTCAGCACAGCCAACATCAGATAGTGGCCCGGACCTGAATACGCCCAGAGATGGGTATTCCTCAGAATCGTGTCGCTGCCGATTTGATGTTCATCCTTGTCGGGGATGAGCATGCCTTCCATCCGATTGACCGGCACGCCAGCTGTCTGAGCTACGCCAGTCTGAACCACCAGCGCTGCCGACATCGTGCCCTGCTTTTCTCGACATGGTACGGACGCTCCTTCAGGGAATTCCTGATGCACGAAGCCGCAATGGCCGCATTGGTACACAGGGACCTCAACGTTGAACGCCTGAAGCAGCTCTGACACGAGCGCGCTGAGCGACCTCAAAATCACTTCTTTTTTGCCTACAAGTGTCCAAGCGTCGTTCTTGCCGCACCGGGAGCAAACATATTGCCACTTGCCGTTTTGCCCATTGTTGAACAGACTGAATGGCTTGAAATTTTCCTTGTTGAGAGCCTGACGTCCTGCCGTCTGTTTCCCGTTGGAGTTTGCCTTGGCATCTTGTTCAGGCGCCTCGGGAGCAGGGTGTGAAGCGATCCTTCCGGCCGCTTGCGCCGCAGGGTCATCAGGTGCCGTCGCCGCAGCCGCTGCGGCCCCATCCTGATGGACCTCCAAGGTCGAATTCAAAGCCTTCTCTTCAGCTTCTATCCCCTTCAGCCGTTTATTGAGGACCTCGATTTTATTTTTAAGGTCTTCGGCTGTCGGCTTAGTGGGCTGCTTCCCTTTGAAGAGACGCTTCGTCACCTCAGAGTGCTTGGACATGACGTATTTCAATATGCCGCTGCACTGCGTAGCTGTCAGCAACAGACTGGTCACTTCGTCCAAGGCATCCGCCACACGTTGCAGGTCTGCCTTGGGCAGATCATTGCCCTCTGCGAGCTCGATATTCAACGCCTTGAGCAGGGCAGTCAGCAACACAATCGCCATTTGCTGAGCAGCCTCTTCTTGCTTCTTCAAGCCGGCAACTTCTTTAGCGAGCGCCGTCTTTTCGGCCTTGACGGCTTTCATTTCGTCGCGAAGCTTCTGATTCTTGGCTTTTTCAGCTTCAACCCGCGCGGCAAATTTCACTGCCTTTGCTTTCGCCGCTGCCGTCTCGGCAAGGAGGCGCTCCCGTTCTTTTCGAAGCCTCTCAAGCTCCTCGAGCTGACGACGCTGCGCCTGCTCGCCTTCGAGCGAGCAGCACGGCGTATTGAGTTTTGCCTGACTCGTGGTGGACATGAGATGAGGACCTTATGGGATGGAAAAAATTGGAACGGACGAATGATAGCACATTCTCATCAAAATGCAAGTAATGAAGAATAGATATCAATAATTAGCAATTGTTTAAAATGCTCTGTATTCAACGAATTCTGGGGTGGATGGCAAAAATGTCTCCGCAAGCGGAGGACGCCCCTTGCTGACACTCCAATCACCTCAGAAAGGCCTATGCACTATGCCTGTCGCCCTGAGGATTTCGTAATCTTTTTCAGGGGTACGCCATCGAGAAAGGATTCCAGATCGGCCGCCGTGAATTTCTTGCATGGATTCGTTTCGACATCCCGCAAGAACGACTCGAAGCGACCAGCGTGAAGCCGCCGGACAAGTAGGGAGGTGCCGTGCTCGTCGCTCCAAATCACCTTGCAGACCCCGCGGTCTCGGGAGATGAACGCAACGAGATCCCCTCCGGCATTGACGTCGATGTCAAACAAGGCACTGGCGATTTGAGCCAGTCGGTGGTAGCCAGATCGCATGTCGTACGGTGCTACGACGAGCGTGATGCGCATGGCCGAGAACTTGAGTTTCATGCCGCCTCCTGCGCGATGGCGATGCGAATGCCTGCGCCGATAGTGCGCACGCTGAACGAACCGCTGATGCCTGCAGAGACAGCTTTGATTGGAGAGGGTACGCGAGGACGCGTAGCAGGCAGGGAACAAAGGTGCCGAGTCAATTCCCGGCGGAGATGCATCTTGAAGGTGGCAAAGGTCGGCAGCGGCGATTCAAGAAGCCAGCACTCCGAGCATCGGCGATAGAACTCTGTTGGTGGCAAACCACTGCGAGAGAAGCGATCAAAGATCAAGGGCCAATTGAGAGGAAAAGCCATGGAGGACTCCGGTTGTTTTCGTAGTCTCCATTCTGATAATTTTTAAAA
>CAVJBF010000160.1:0-2867 GCA_963647785.1 Acutalibacteraceae bacterium | reverse complement strand
GCGTAGCGTCGTCTCTGAGGATCATGTTTTTGGCGAAACTGGTGTTGCGGGGGCGGCGCTATTTCTTTGTGTGCGCGGCCCAGAAATGAAAACCCGCCCGCTGGAGCCAACCAGCAGGGCGGTACGTGCGAATGTCTTCGCGGGCACCCGGATTCGGATCCCTCCTATCCGGGCTGCGTGATTGTACGTGGAAATCGCTGGACGCGACCAACGGGAGCGCTACTGCTTCCCCCCAGTCTTTGTGGGCAAAAAAAATCCCAGGGGCTCGGGGACAGAGTCCCCGCGGTTGCCGCGAGATCTGACCTCTTACCCCGTGCTGTATAGCCATAAATCTTATAATTTTTACATGGTAGGGTTTCTACCAATATTGCCCACAAAAACCAGAAGAACCTATTTTTCTTATTTGTCAACCCACAAATATGCCTCATGATCCCTTTAACAGTATCGGCAGGAAATGAGAAGATGAGTAAAAACTTCACGAAACGAGGGCGAGTCAGGTGAAATTCGCCTGACGGGTGGTGTCAAAAAAGTGAAATCGGACGAGCCGCAGGCCGCGCTCGCGCAAAGAAAAAGTGCGGGCGATGTCAGTTGAGAGGCCTCAAGTTCCCAGGGAAGCCTTCCCGCGACCGGGCTTCCAGAACCTCGTCGCGATTCGTTGCCACAAAGAGGAGGAGCTCTGGAACGACGCCCTGCGTGTCCAGGTCTTTCTGTTACTCAGCCGATGAAAGCGGTTCGCAGCTCCCGTGAATGAGCAGAAAGGGCGGCAGCTGTGTTCATCGCGCCACGGGCGCCGGGGCGATTGACGGCGGACAAGCGATCGAGTGCTTTGGTTCTGACAGAATCGGGCAAGTGAAGTCGTCAAGACGAACCGCCTTAATCGTTGACGGGCAGGCCTGAGATGAGCCAGCTCGTGTGTGACGTGAGCACGCGGTGCCGCAAGGCCGCCGCCGCATCGTCGGAGTGAATGCAGGATTTGAAGGCCGCCGCCTGAGAAAGCCGCAGGGCGAGAATTGGCTCCGTCACCTTCTGCCAGGGCTTTTCTATGGCTTTCATGGTCTTTTCACTAATGAGGGCCGGTCCAACGGGCGATTTAAAGCAGCGCGAGACTAGCAGACGTGATTCGATCGAAATGGGCGGCATGTCAATGGGAGTTGTCAATGCGACGGAATAGAGGTGTTGTCTGGCTCGACGCATGGCCCATACGAGTCGATCAACAACGGGGCTGAGATTCTCGCCGACGCCGGCGATCGAGCTCAAGCCGATGCTTCCGAAGGCCGCACGCTCCAGCGGCCCCTCCACGGCATGACTGCTGACGCCCAGAATGAAGAGTCGCCGGCCGTTCGACCAGGCTGCGTCAATGAACGGTTTGTCATTCCAAAGACAGCCCGTCGTAATAAGGAGAACCGCATCGGAGAAGCCTTTGGGAGCGTAGGTTTGCATGCGGATGGTCTTGAGCGCTTGGGTTGCGTCCGGGGCGCCGAGCGTCGCTTCCGTCTGTTCAATCGCTGGCAGAAAGACGTTGCGTCGAAACTCGTCTGTGAAGGGCGCCGGGGTGTTCACCACGACGTCCGGCTGTGTTCCGAAGCGCATGAACCTCACGCGATCGTCTTCGGTCAAGCGCTCTGAGAGCGCCGCCAGCGCTTCGCGCGCCTGTTGCAGGCCGGTGCCTGCCATGAAGGATGAGGCATCCACGAGAATGTCGAGCCAGAGCGGCTTTTCCGGAACATCGAATTCGGCGGGATGCCGCTCCACAAGCAGGGCGCCTCGAGAATGGAAGACGTAATCGGCTTCCAGCTCTACGCGCTTGGGCGGCACGCTTGTGAAGGCGAGCACCAGATTGCGGTCAGCAAAGGCATTCTTGATCGTGACCTTGGTGCGATCGCGCGCGAGGCGCTCGATCACGGGATGGAAGGAGGGCGCGGCGATTGGACAGGACGCGAGCTCGCCGTCGACGACAAAGGTTGCTGTTACGGGGTATTCCACGAGCATGCTCGTCTTTACTTCTTCATAGGGCAGGAGCCTTCCCTGCCGGCCGTCGGTGGAGTAGCGGTCGCCTGCGGTGAGCGGAAACACGAGGCGCACGCAGTCAAGCTGCACGTCGATGAGCTTGAAGAAGGCGACTTCGGCGACGAGCGATTCACCGGGGGCGAGCGCTCCCACGCTCAGCGTGGCGAGGTCCTCTTCCGACGAGGAGAGGATCACGGGCGAACGCCCGACGGCCGCCGTCTTTTCGTAGCGGACTTCGGCCGCCTGGCGCTCCAGGATGTCTGCTTCATGGCGCGCTACCTGCGCATCCGTCACCGCGAGTCCCGTGACGATGGCGTCGTGCGGCAGCGGGAAGGTGTAGATCACCTCGGCGGGCGCGGCGCCGGTGTTCACAAAGTGAAAGGCGATCCGCCCCTGCAGCATCAGGTCATCGATGCGGCCGCTCACGTCAATGTGCTTCAGAGGAATGTGGTCAGAAGAGTCCATGGGGAAACCTCGAGGGGAAAGAAAAAGGGCGTCAGATCGTCGCACTGGCGGCACTGTCAAAAGCCAGAGCTTCTTGGAGTGCGGCGTTTGCAGCGGCAATGAAGCGGCGCAGCGCTGGCGGCGACAAGGGGGCGCGCAGAGGATCGATCACCAGTTCGAGCCCGGAAGTGATGCGCACGTGCGTGCGAGTAGTGACCGCCGGTGCTGCGGCCTCTTCATCCGCCAGTCGCTCATCTTCGCCGGGTTGCAGGGCGCGGCGCACGGCTGCCAAAGAAAGGCCTTTTTGGGATCATGAGGCATATTTGTGGGTTGACAAATAAGAAAAAATATGCCTTGGAGGCCTTCGGACATCGAAGGACGGCGCAGTCAAGGGAGACCGAGGAATAAATGGAAGG
>CAVJBF010000159.1:0-2897 GCA_963647785.1 Acutalibacteraceae bacterium | reverse complement strand
GACGCCGCCTCTGTTGCAATCCAACAACAACTTCGCTCAGCCGCCACGAAAACGCAGTGACAGACCTTCCTTTCGTCGCCGCTCCTGTCCATGCGCTCTCCCACTGCGTGAGAGAGGGGGTTTCAGTGTTTTGTGGGCGCAGTTCAACGAACCCTTGCGGCTGACTTGAAGTGAAATCGAAGGCGATGTTGGCGCGTTTCCAAGACGAAAGAAGGGGGCTGAGCTGAGAACCGCGTGTCGCAATGGCAGCACCGACAGCTTCGGTGAAAAAGTGAGCGCTCGCTTCAGGATGAAAGCTGCGTTGCGGCGCGCGCCCGGTTGAGCATCCCGATGGCAGCGAGCATCACCGCCACGCCCGCCGCCTGCAGAAGACTCACGGCTTCGCCGAGCACTCCATGCGCCGTCAGCACGGCGACCGGGAGCTCCATGGTCATGAGCACGGCGCTTGCCGCCGGTCCCGCCTTGGGCATTCCGACGGCAAAGAGCGCGGTGGGGAGGGCGCAGCCCGCGAGTGCCAGAATCGCGATCCAGCCCGCAAAGGCCGGGTTGCCGAGGTGCTCCGAAACCAGTGCGGCCGGGGGAAAGAGTGCAATGACGGCGGCCGACCCCGTCATGATGAGAGCGCTGCGCGGAAGCCACGGAACGCTTGCGCCCGTGCGGCTCCCGAGACAGATGTAGAGAGCGTAGGTCACGGCGCAGGCAAGCGCCAGGGCGAGGCCTTTGAGCGAGGGCGAAAACGACTGCTCCAGAACGCTTGATGCGAGAATGCTTCCCAAAAGGACGCCCGCGGCGGCAAGGACTTCGGCGCGCGTTGGGCGCCGGCGCCAGAAGACGAAGTCAAAAAAGAGCGTCATCCAGGTGAACTGCATCAGGACCACGACGGCAAGCGACGCCGTGATGAAGGCGAGCGACTCGTAGTAGAGGAGGTTGGTGAGGCCGATGGCGGCGCCGGTGACGAGCACGCCGGACGCCTCGCGCAGCGTCGGGAGCTTTTGGGTGCCGAGCGCTCCCGCCCAAAGCACGGCCGCCGCGCCCGCTGCCTGCCAGAAGGCGAGCTCCGCCGCCGGGAACCCGTGGCTGTTCGCGAGCTTCACGCAGGAGGACATGGTGCCGTAGAGTGCGGCGCCCAGCAGTATCAAGAGGCAGGGAAGGAGCTTTTTCATGGCGTGAGGCGCAAAAACGAAGGCCTTGCAGTGTGGGCGAAGAAGCGGCATTTGTAAAATGAATATTTTTCACACGTTGCATCGATTTTTGCGATAGATCGTCATGAACATTCGTCAAGTCAAGGCGCTCCTCGCGGTCTTGGACGCCGGGGGCTTTTCAAAGGCGGCGCAGCTTCTCAACTGCACTCAGTCCACCGTGAGCCACATGATTTCGGAGTTGGAAAAGGACTGGGACGCGACGCTTCTCGTGCGCTCGAAGTCGGGCGTCGCGCCGACGGAAGACTGCCGGCGGCTTCTGCCGCGCCTGCGGGAAATGGCGGCTGCGGCGGACGCCTTGGAAAGCGCGGCGGCGAGCTTGAAGGGCGACGTGCGCGGGACGATTCGCATCGGCACCATCGTGAGCGCGGCGACGCACGTGCTTCCCGCCGTCATTCGCGCCTTTGAAGCGGAGCATCCGATGGTCACGTGGAAATTGATGCTCGGAAAGCCCGCCGACATCGCGGGCTGGCTCAAGTCAGGCCGCGCCGATCTGGGCGTCTTTGACGGCCGGGCGCCCGCGGGGCTGGAGACCGTGACGCTTTTTGAGGACGAGCTCATGGCCGTGCTGCCGCCAGGACACCCGGCGGCAGCCGCAGAGCGGCTTCCCGAATCGGAGGTGAACGGCGCGCCGTTTCTTCTCTTGGCGGACGAAGACGGCCGCTCGGTGGTGGCGGACTGGCTCAAGGCGAGAAATCTCGCGCCCGACGTGCGCTTTGCGTCCTGGGAGGACTTTTCGATTCTCGCGATGGCCGAGGAGGGCCTCGGGATCGGCGTCATTCCGAAGCTCATGCTGCGGCGCACGGACTGGCGCGTGGCGGTGCGGCCGATCGAGCCGCCGGTGCGTCGCAAGGTGCATCTTGCGTGCGTGAAGCGCGATCGCCTGTCGGACGCCTCGCGGCGCTTTGCGACGGCGCTTGAAGCGTCGGCTCGGAACTTTGTCGCCTGAGCATTGCGAAGCGCCGGATGCCGCGGCATACTCGCTCTTCATCATGGGAATAGCGGAGGGGCTATGTTTGCGGTGACGGATGATGTTTTGACGCAGCTCTGGCGGGAGGACTGCCCGTTGACGGATGTGACGGTGCATGCGCTGGGGATCGGGAGCGAAGCGGGGCGGATGACGTGTTTTCCCAAGAAGGCGGGGTTTGTCTTTGGCATCGACTGGGCGGCGCGGATGTTTGAGCTCGCGGGCGCCGAGGTGCTGGCCAAAGGCGACGACGGCCGGCTCTACGACGCGGGCGAAGCGACGCTTGAAGTCGCGGGCTCCTCGGCGGCGATTCACTCTGTCTACAAGGCGGCGCAGACCGTGATGGAGTACGCAAGCGGCATCGCGGGTCGCGCGCATGCGATGGTGTTGGAAGCGCAGGCGGGGAATCCGAAGGCGAAGGTTGCGGTGACGCGAAAGCACTTTCCCGGCACGAAGGGGATTTCCCTCGCGGCAGCGGTCGCGGGCGGCGCCGTGATTCACCGAACGGGACTTTCGGACTCCGTCCTCATTTTCGATCAGCACCGCGTTTTTGTGGACGACGTGGAGGCGGCGATTGCTCGAGCGGCGGAGGAAGAGCCGGAAAAGAAGATCGCGATTGAAGCCGATGATGAAGCAGAGGCGCTGCGCTTTGCGAAGGCGGGCTGCGACATTCTGCAGCTGGATCACTTCACGGTCGAAGCGGTGAAGGCGACAGCTGCGGTGGTGAAGGC
>CAVJBF010000158.1:0-2927 GCA_963647785.1 Acutalibacteraceae bacterium | reverse complement strand
CCGAGACGATGCCGGGGCGTTGTGGGAGAACTTCTTCTTCATGGAACGCGTGAAGCTGCATGACACGCGGCAGGATTTCACCCAACTTTATTTCTGGCGGACTACGGGGCGTACGCCGCATGAGTTGGATTTCATCGAAGTGACGGACGGCGTGATGAAGGCGTTTGAGTGCAAGATGAACCCCAAAGCCAAGGCGAAACCCGGGGACGAATTCTTGGCGGCGTATCCCGGGTGCGCAATACAGGTCGTGTCGCCGCGCGATCTAATGAAGGTTTGGGCGTCAGCTCGATAGGCGGCAAAAGGAACCCCCGCAGACTCCTTGGTTTCGGAGAGCGGGGTTTTTCATTGCTCGATGTAAAAATTCGCCAGCATGATCGACGAATATTGCGGAAATTTCGTCGGATGTAATGGAGAATTTTTGCAGAACAAGTTAAGCAACGGGCTTACATAGCGAGCCATTGGCGGGCGCCGCAGCCATGTTCAGCGCTTGACGCCATCCATAATTTTCATGGCCGAGGCCACGAGTGAGGTCATGTCGCCAAAGTTCGACGGCACTACGAGCGTTGTTCCCTTCTGCGCGATATTGGCGAACGCTTCTACGTACTTTTCCGCCACCTGGAGGTTGACGGCATTCATGCCGCCGGGGGATTGCGTCGCCTCGGCCACTTTGCGCAAAGCTTCCGCTGTGGCGTTCGCCATCGCAAGCGTCGCCGCCGCTTCGCCTTCGGCGCGATTGATGGCTGCAGCCTTCTCACCCTCAGACTTCGCAATGGCCGCTTCCTTCTCACCCGTGGCAAGGTTGATCTGTTCGAGCTTCTTGCCTTCGGAAGCCGCCACGACCGCTCGCTTCTCGCGTTCTGCCGTGATCTGAGCCTGCATGGCCCGGAGAATCACCGAGGGCGGCGTGAGGTCCTTGATCTCGTAGCGAAGCACCTTCACGCCCCAATTCGTAGCCGCCGCATCAATGGCGGCCACGACGTCGCGGTTGATTTCGTCGCGCTCTTCAAACGTCTTGTCAAGCTCCATCTTGCCGATGACACTGCGAAGCGTCGTCTGAGACAACTGCGTAATGGCCTCGATGAAGTTCGACGTTCCATAGCTCGCCCGACGCGGGTCCGTCACTTGGAAGAACAGCACACCGTCTACTTCGAGTTGCGTGTTGTCCTTCGTGATGCAGACCTGTCTCGGCGTGTCGAGCGGCACTTCCTTCAGGCTGTGGCGGTAGGCCACGCGGTCCACGAACGGGATGATGACATTGAGCCCGGGATTAAGCACCGCGTAGAAGCGCCCAAGGCGTTCAATAACCCAAGCCTCCTGCTGCGGAACAACAAGAAAGCCCTTGTAGCAGAAGAGCGCCGCCACGATCATAAGGAGCAGCGAGAAAATATAAAACTCTGAAATAACAGACATCTATTGCACCATTAAAAAAGAGGCACCGGCCCCGAGTCGAAGGCCGATGCCCGAAAAAACGTTCCGCAACCCAGCACGGAGTCAGCTTCGCGCGCGGAACGTATTCCCCAATGAGCCGCCCGTGTTGCCTGCGAGCGGCGGAGGAGTTTCGAGGAATTACTTCTGGCCGAGCCCCAGCCAGCCCATCAGATCTGGCGAGAACCCGCCCAAGATGCGCTTGTCGGGAGCGACGACGTACGGGACGCCTTCGATCTCCAACTTCTCCATCATGGCGTCAGCTTCATCCGACGCCGCTTCCGCCGCGCCTTCGCCAACCTTGCAGTTCTTCTTGAGCTTCAGCTTCTCAATGCCGTCCTTGCCAGCGACGAGCGCCTTCCACTTGTCAGCAGCCTTCGCGTCAGCGCAGTAGAGCTTCTGCGAGAGCTCTTCACTCACCTCGCCCAGCAAGCCGATCACTACGAAGTCGAAGGTGTACTTCTTGAAGAACTCAGGATTGCCGTTCACCTGATCCATGAGCTTGTGGCACCACGAGCACCGGGGATCGACGAACACCGTCACGTGCTCTTTGCCGGAGCCCATGCTAACGACGTTCAACTTCTTCACGTCAAAGCCCTTCGCCTTCAAGTCAACTGACGTGGGCTTCGCCTTCGGCTGGGCCGTCGGAGCCTTGGCGGGCTGTGCCTTCTTCTCCAAGAAGTTGCGCAGGCTCGCAGGCTTGCCGCCCGCAGTTCGTCCGTCCGGAGCCACGAGGAAGGGCACGCCATTGATGTTCAGCGTCGTGCGGGCCGACTGGCTCTTGTTAAAGCGCGTGTTGTCGCAATCCGATGCGGCTTCCAGCTTGTCGATGCCCTTCTTGCCCTTGCGCAGGGCTTCCCACTTCACGTTGTTGTCGGTCGTCTTTGCGCAGGAAATCGCCTTTGCCAGACGCTGGCTTTCCGGTCCCAGAATGCCTACGACGATGAAGCGGAACGTGTAGTCCTTCTGAATTGCCTTGTCGGCGTTCACTTCATCCATGAGCTTGTGGCACCAGCCGCACTGCGGATCGACAAACACCGTCACCACCTTGGCACCGGTACCAACCGTGACGAGGTTCATGCCGGGGATGTCGTAGTTCGTGAGATCGACGATCTCATCTTCGTCGTCACCCGCAGCGGGCGCCGGGGCGGGCTGAGGCGTAGCAACGCGGTTTTCCAAGAACGCGCGCAGATCCGCCGGCTTCCCGCCTGCCGTACGGCCATCGGGCGCTACGACAAACGGAACGCCGTTGAAGCCGAGCCCCGTGCGAGCCGCCTGACTCTTCTTGAAGACGTCATCCCCGCAAAGAAGCTTCTGCGAGAGCTTGTCAATGCCCTTCTTGCCCTTGCGCAGTGCGTCCCACTTCTCCGCCACGTCCTTCGTGCTTGCGCAGGACATGGCCTTTGCCAGCCGTTCGCTTTCAGGTCCGAGAATCCCCACCACCACGAAGCGGAACGTGAAGTCCTTCTTGATGGAGTCATCCGACTCCACTTCGGCCATCA
>CAVJBF010000157.1:0-3015 GCA_963647785.1 Acutalibacteraceae bacterium | reverse complement strand
GGACGATCGTCCGTCAAGGAGAGCCGGAGTCAGACCGACGAAAGTCGGCATCCGGCGTTTGATCCAAGAATCCTCAGCCTTTAGGCTGGGGAGTACGTCAATATGCCAAGCAGTTTTTGCACAAGGCAGGGGCCCGGCTGGTGGTGCCTCTTGCCATGTAGCTTACTATCAGTCAGAGGTGATCAATGGCGGAACTTATTTCGAAGGCGGCGGAAAAGCTGCTGCAGTACGCTCAGGTGCCCGGCATCGGTCCGAAGCGGCTTTTGAAGATCGCCGGCTGCGAGGGCTTTCTTGCCGCCAGCCCGCGGGAGCTGTCAGCAGCGAACCCGAAAATGACGTTTCTGCCAGATGACGAGGCCTGGCGCAGCGCGCTCTCGCAAGCGCAGGAGCAGATGCGGCTAGCGGAAAAGCACGGCGTGCGCATTCTTTGCGCACTGGACCCAGAGTATCCCGCACTGCTTGCGGCTTCGCCCGAGAAGCCGGTGATTCTCTACGTGAAGGGATCGCTGTCGGCGACGCCGGAAAAGGCGCTGGCTGTCATTGGTTCGCGCGAGCCGACGGAGCATGGGCGTCTCGCGGCCGATCGGATTGCCGGCAGCCTGGCGGCCAAGGGCTGGAGCATCGTAAGCGGCCTCGCGGCAGGGTGTGACGCAGCGGCGCATGGGGCGGCGATTCGAGCGGGAGGCCACACGGTGGCGGTGCTGGCGCACGGCTTGCATACGCTGATGCCCGCGCAGAATCGGCCGCTTGCCGAAGAGATTCTGGCGTCGGGCGGTGCGCTCGTGAGTGAATTTTCGATGGGTGCGGATCCGATCCCCGGCTTTTTTGCCGTCCGAGACAAGACGCAGGCGGGGCTTTCTCAGGGTGTGGTGCTTGTGCAGTCGGCGGTCGATGGCGGCAGCCTTCACGCGTCTCGGGCGGCCATTCGCTACGGGCGCTGGCTGGCGGTGGCGAGTCCCTCCGCCCGGGACCGAGCGGCAGACGATCCGCGCTGCGGCGCGGCGCTGGTGCTCATGGAGGGCACGGAAGCGGAGAAGCTGGAGCTTTTGAAATGCAAGGATTCCCGAGCGCTTGAAAACTTGCTCGTGCTTCGTTCTCGCGAAGACTATGCCTTGATCGATGAGCGAGCGATGGCAGCGGCGCCGAGCGAGCCGACAGCGACGATGAGCCTCTTCTGACCTCCTGGACAGGATGGGGCGAAGGTCGGTGAAGCTCCGCAAATTTGTGGATTTCAAGCTGCAGAGCCCTGCACTGAATAATTCGGCTCCTCACAAAGCCAAAGGAGCCGATGCCCATGACGAACTGCTTTCAGACGGCCGACAGCGCGACGGAAGTCGTCGACACGAAATTCACGGAGTGCTGGCTTGAGTTGGACGGCGCGTTGATGACCCTTGACGGGCTCGACGATTTGCTCGAACGCGGCTGGACGGATGATTCGGATGAATACAAGGCGGAGCTCGCGGGCGTTTTGGGGCGTGAAGGGCGCCGTTTCATCCCGGTCTCGCTGCTCAATTCGATTCGCCGGCGTTATCCGTCACTGCGAATCAACCTCCTTTCGTCGCTTTCGGACGTTTGTCTGGGAGTCATTCTGCGAACCTATTGGCCCGGATTTGAATGGGATCTCATTGCGTCGCCGCTTGCCGAGGGGCTGCCCTGCGCCTGGCGGCTGCCGTCCGCAGACAAGCCTGAAAAGATGCTCTACATCGGCGCGACCGGCGAGAGCCTGCGCTTTGCGCATTCTCAGCCGAACTGCTTTGGCGTGCTCGCGACCTGGGGGTGGGCTTCGGTGCCGCGCCTTCGCGGGGGCAAGTGCTCGTCTGAGCAGTGGCGCACCGTGGAGCTTTTTGCCGATGCCCAGATTGACAGAGCCGACGACATTGAGGCGCTGCTCGCGGCGCCGGAAGACTGGCTTCCGCTGCTTGAAAGCCTGTTGGAAAACGGGACGGCAGGCGACGGCTGTCGCCGGTATCTCGTCTGCAACAAATTCCGCCCGAACGTTCAGCGGGATTGGGTGCAGGTCTACGGCCTCGGACGCTACTACGCCCGCTATGAACGCCATGTGTCCCACAAGCTGACGCGAAGCATTCTGGAAAACAAGGCGTCGAGCGTCTTTCCCGAAGCCTGGGTGCAGGCGATTGCGTTGACAGTGAAGGATCTGGACAGTTCTCGCCTTGTCATCACCACGATTCCGGTGCGTCCGCCGCTTCCGGGACAGCAGGAGCGGCCGGATCGATTGAAGGCCTTTCTGGCGCAGATTGAGGCAAGCGGTCTGCTCAATGGGCGCCGGGTTGATTTTGCGCCGGGTTTGCTCGGGTACCGCAGCGGCGTGCGCTCTCAGCACATGGGCCACAACGGCGCGCAGGAGCGCTTTGACAATGTGCGCGAACATCTCTTCGTGAGCAATCCGGCGCTCCTTGAGGAACACCCCGACGTTCTGGTCATTGACGACGTGGCTACGACGGGCGCGACCTTCTATTACGCTCGAAAGTTTCTGCTCGACGCGGGGGCGGGCGATGTGGTGTCGCTGGCGCTGGCGTTGACAACGGCAAGCGAGCCGGCGGCGGAAGGCCTCCATCCAGTCAAGTCAGTGCAACCTGCGATCAGCTTCGATGACCTCTGGGGTTGAGAAGATTCGTCAAAGCTCCTTGGGCAAGTCACTGTAAAAGAGCCGTTTCGGCGATATAGCAAGACCACGCGGCGCCGAGGCGATCTGAATTGACGATATAGGTTCCGATGTGTTGGCGGCTGCGGCAGTGCACACTCACGCGATCGGGGTTGTTCTTTAACCGGCAGGCTGAGGCAACGAAGCGCTGGGAGCCAGACGATAGCGGGATGGTATCGGGGCTTTTGATGATGGGCAGGCGGCACAGCGGATGCTCAGGTCCGAGGCGGCTCTTGAGCAAGGCAGCGAGCGTTTTGTCGACGTCGGTGAGATAGTAGTCACGAATGGCCGAGCCCGTGATGACGAGCTGTTGGTCGCAGTAGCGAACGGCTACCCGGAATTCTGGCCAATCG
>CAVJBF010000156.1:0-3027 GCA_963647785.1 Acutalibacteraceae bacterium | reverse complement strand
CAGAAGCTCTGAAGTAACTCGGAACCCCGCGACTTTAGTCGTCGGGAGCTGTCAGTTCGTCGCGCGTCCCTTTTCGGGTGACGCTGGAAAGGCGTAATCTGGTGGGAGAAGCCAAATCGGTTGTGAAGCAGCGCCCTGATTTTGTTGTACTGGATCGACAATGCAGCCCGTGAAGGTGAAAAGCCCGTCGGTTTGCGATGTTTTGTCCGTGCCCATGAAGAAGCCAGCGCGCGTCTCCACGGTGCATTCGTCGGAAAGCCAGAAGCCGAGGTGGGTGAAGAAGCCGAGGCGGTTGGTGATGCCCAGCGTGCCGTAGTTTTTCTCGGAAAACGCGATGTCCGCTGTTTTGAAGAACCGAGCAAGCGTTTTAAAGGTGAGATTCTGCTCTCGGGCGGTCTGAAGCTCGTAGGGCGTCGGATCGCTCTTGCGGTAGAGAGCGCGAAGCTCGTCGTCGGAAGCCTCTAAATTGGTGGTTCCGCGGCGCACAAAGACGATGCGTCGCTTGGCGCTGCCGTTGGTTTTGATGGTGACAGCGTAGGGGCTTCGGCTGCCTTCGGTGACGTGAGCGATGACCACCGTCTTGTCGGCGAAGGTCAGGTGCTCCGTGCGGCAAAGGTTGTCACACGGCGGCTGCATCGCAAAGCGGAAGACGGACAGAACGGAGCGCTCGACTTCGTCCGGGTTGCTGACGCCGACAACCTGGCCGTCGTCAGCGACGCCAAAGTAGAGGGCGCTGCCCGAGGTGTTGGCGAAGGCGCAGCAGGCTTCTTTGGCGGTGTCGCTCCATTGCGACTTGAATTCCACCAGCACAGATTCGAAGGCGGGCAAAGAAGAATTGAGGCCGGGCATGCCGATCGCTCCTTTTTCTATCAATCTTTTTTGATAGTAATTAGAGATTTAATAGAAAGGATGCCGATGCTGATTTAAAAGGAAATCTCTTATCGGATGACCAGTCGCTGGCCGATGCGAAGGCGGTTGGTCTTCATGCCGTTGGCTTGCTTCAAACGAGCAACCGACGTTTTGAACTTTCGGGCAATGGTGGAGAAGGTGTCGCCTGCCTTCACCTGATAGACGCGGGCGCCGTCCACGGTGCGCGTGGGCAGGGCCTTTGTCTGGGTGCCGGGCGTCACGACGATGATGAGGCGCTGGCCGATTCTCAGCTGACTTGTGCGAAGGCGGTTCGCGCGCTTGATGGATGCCTGCGTCACCCCGAAGCGGCGGGCGATGTGAAACACGGTGTCGCCGCGGCGAACGCGGTAGACGATGCGTCGCACTTCGGGAGCGGAAAGCTTCACGCCGGCGTCTTGGTCTTCTTCGGCGATGGCAGGGGCGTCGGTGTCGCCGCTGTCAACCAGCAATGACGATCCGGCGAGCACCTTGCGTCCGGCGGGGATGCGGTTGATGCGCCGCAGGTCGGCTTCCGTCATGCCGGTCTTGTCGGCGATGTCCTTCAGGGATTCGTTGGCGGCAACGCGATAGAGCATCCACGAAGACAAGGGCTTTCCCGTGTTTACCCAGCTTGCGAGGTTGTTCATGAAGAGGCCGACGCGGTTGATGGGAAGCAGGATGACCGAATTGTGGCTTGCGACAATCACCGGCAGATTGAATCCGGGATTGAGCTTCTTGAATTCGTCGAGATCCATTTCGGCCAGGAGGGCCGCTGTCTGCACGTCGATGTCGCGGCTCTTCGTGATCCGCACGAAGTAGGGGGCGTTTTCAATTTCAGGAAGCTCCACGCCGTACTTTTCGGGGTGCGCCACGATTTCCTTCACGGCCATGAGCTTTGGCACATACCACGCGGTCTCCCGCGGCATCTTGAGGTGGTTGTAGTCCGTGGGGCGGTGACGGGCTTGCGCGCGCTTGATGGCGCGGGCGACGCTGCCTTCGCCCCAGTTGTAGGCGGCAAGCGCCAGCTGCCAGTCGCCAAAGCGTTCGTGCAGCTTGACGAGATAGTCCAGAGCGGCTCGGGTGCTTTCCAAAACGTCGCGCCGTTCGTCCTTCCAGAAATTCTGCTGCAGCGAGTAGATGGTGCCCGTCGCGGGCATGAACTGCCACAGGCCTGAGGCTTTCGCGTAGGAAAGCGCTTCGGGCTGGAAGGCGCTTTCAACAAAAGGCAGGAGCGCAAGCTCCGTGGGCATGCCGCGCGCCTCAACTTCCTCCACGATGTGGTAGAGGTATTTGCCGGCGCGATCGGAGACCCGGCGGAAATAGTCCGGGTTGCGAGCGTATTGCTTCAGGGCGTCTCGTTCGCGCTTTGTGTTGAGCGCGGGAAGGGCAAAGCCCTGGCGGATGCGGTCCCAGATGTCAGCGGAGGCGCGGTCTTCGTCGGCGGTGCTGCGTTCAACTGCCGGCTGATCGTCTGCGGCCTGCGCTTCATCTTCCGCGGCAGCAGCGGGTGCCGGGGCTGGGGTGATGACGGGCTGAGCAAACTCCTGCGCGGGTGTCAAAGGGGGCGCAGCGTTGTCGTCGTAGAGCGACGTTCCTTCGAACTGCTGCACGCTCTGAGCCGACGCCGCACCGGACGCGAGGCCGGCGGCGAGAAGGAGAAGGGCAAGAAGCGATCGCATGGCAACAAATGAACGAAGGGACGGGAAGGCGTCATTGTACAGAGAGGCGCCGTTGTTTCTGCGAGGGGACGCGCTGGTGTGAAGGTGATGAACGCTTCGCCCAGAGTGTTCGTGGCAGAGACAGAAGAGACTACGAGGTTTCTTGTTTCAGCGGGTGTCGTGAGCCATGGGGCTGGCATGGCAGTGGCGAAGGTCCGTTGCCGGCGGATCTTCGACTTGCCGCGAAAGAAGCGAAAAGCGGTGCGCCTTTGTTGAGAAAACGAACGAAGGCGCAGTTGATGAATTACGAAATACGGATGCGATAACGATCGGCGATGTCTCGCACTTGGGCTTCTGACCGATTGAAGACGCGAGCTATTTCAGCCATGGGGAGGAGGTTGATCAGTTTGGCTATGGCTGCATTGCTATCCGATAAATGGGTCGATTTTCTCGCTCATTGGTTCGGCGTTCTCCCAAAATG
>CAVJBF010000155.1:0-3225 GCA_963647785.1 Acutalibacteraceae bacterium | reverse complement strand
CCTGGAAGCTCTATTGGAACGACTCAGTAGAAACCCTGGAGGTTCCCATAAAAAAATAAAGGGCCAAAAATTATAAATTTTACACTGCTGAAATTATAATTTAGCCATGCCTGCCACGGATTCCGACGCCAGTCAATAGCTGTCGCCATGAACTAAGCTTCCTTAATAAAAATTCAGGAGCAGATACGCAAAGCGGCGCTTTCCGAGGGCGCCGCTTTGAATGTGCTTCTTTCCCGACAGCGGGAAGGAAGCTTCAGTCGTCAGTTGAATCTGACTTTTTGACTGCCAATGTCTTCAGATAGGCACGCGGAAGGTTTTCCCCGCGCTTTGCCGCGCGCTTCAAGGCGGCTTCCAGCACGCCTCGCGCCCAGGTGCTGCCACCCATGGCGGTGACCGCTGCGCGGACTTCATCCGTCAATCGGATCTGCAGGACCACGGACATGGTCTTGGGACCGATGGGGCGGCGGCCGATCGGCTTCTTGTCCGCAGCCGTCGTCTGCCGGCGTCGAACGGGCCGGCGTGCAGCTTCTTTATCGTTATCTTGCATGCACACTTCCTTTAGCAAAAGGGAAAAAGGACTACTTACCAAGACGCAGTATACGAAATAGAAACGTAAACGAGGGAAAATTCTTTAAGAATTTTCAAAGAATCCTTGAAAAATGTCCCCAAACAGGCCTCGATTTTCGTCTATACAATCAAAAAATCGTCTGCGACGTAAGAGTTTTGCCCTGTACGCCGTCTTTGACCTTGTCGCAAAACAGAAATTTTACGGAGGGAGGGCTCGCAAGCCCCGCCGGCAGGGTCTTGACACGATTTTTAATTATATGGAAAATGCCCGAGACAGAGGGCGCGGCAGGCGGAAAATCCCTCCCAAAGTGTGACATATTTTGACGGCAGGCAGCTGGATCTCTTCCAAGCCGGGCCGGCCGGCGTAGGAGCAGTCGATGGAAGCTGTGGCGGACACCTTTGTAGAACCTGTCTTGAATGAGCTGACGAAAGCGGCCGTTCCAACGACACTGCGTCTTTCCATGATTGATGCGCTTTCCGAAAACGACGCTGTGGGGGTCATCGCAGGCTACTACGACGAGAAGCTCACCATCGCCTGCGTGAGCCGGTTCTTTCTCATGCTTTTGGGCTACGCTCCGGACGGCAAGGACTTCTATCGCGATTCTCAAGGGGCGCTCTCGCGCCTCATCAGTTCGACGAGAGACTTTCCCTTTGATCCCGCCGCGTTTGCCCGGTCGCCTCGCGAAGCGTATTACGTTTTTGAGCGTATTCATCAGGCGCCGACGCTGATGCGCACGGTGCGGCTTGACAGCATGGATGAGCAGGGGCGCGCCATGTGGGTGATGTCGGCGCAGGGAGGCCGAGACTCGCAGGAGCTCGCGCTCGTCCGAAAGCTCGTTCTTTATGGCTATTGGAGCGTGGACTACGACGAGAAGGCGCGTCCCGCTGCCGTGCACTGGAGCCAGAGCTTTCGGCGCCTTTTGGGCTACGAAGGCTGCGAGGATTTTCCGGATGTGGCGGATTCGTGGAAGAAGTGCCTTGCCGACGGCGAGCGCAGCGAGCACTTGAACCGGGTGCATGAGGCGCTGAACGATCCGGACTGCGAGGCGTTTGAGTTTGAAAGCCCCTTGAAGCTCAAGACGGGGATGGTGCGGTGGTTTCGAAGCACCTGCCGCATTGTGCGGCGCCGCAATCGAATGCCGCATCGCCTCGCCGGCGTCATGGTGGACATCACCGAGCAGCGCACGGCGCTGGAACTCAAGACACGACGGGAGGTTTTCTACCGCGCCCTGTCGCAGAACGTGCTGTGCGAACTCTCGATCGATCTTGAACTGAACCGGTTTCAGCTGCTTGCGGGAAAAGACGACGTGGCGCCGTATTTCGTCGAGTCGAGAACCTGGGACGAGCAGCTCGAGGACTTCATTGACCGCTTTGTCGAGCCGGACGACCGCGCCCGCGTTCGAGGGGCGCTGTCGCGAGCGCACTTTGATGAAGTCTTTGCGCACGGCGACAAGCTGGTGGTGAGCATTCGCCATCCCCTGTCCGACGGTCGCATGATCTGGGGCGAGCACGTCTATCTCTGCCAGGACCGGCATCCGGACGGCCGGCCGCGCAAGCTCCTCATGTACGTGCAGGACGTTTCCGACGACTGGGAGAACCCCGTGACGGGCGAGCCTCTGGTGACGGAGGAGACGCTGCGAGATGAGCTTCTGGGCGGAATGAATCGACTTGTGGACTGGTATGTCGTCTGCGAGCCCGAGACGGACCGATACTCCTTTTATCAGCACCGCAGCGGCTTGGAGCGCCTCGAGTACCCGGCCAACGGCCGCTTCACGCATCTGGTGGCGCTTCTGGCGCGAAAGATGTCGCCCATGTACTTGAAGGCGCCGCTTGAAGACGTGTTGAAGTCCGATGAGATGAAGCGGCGCTCTGAAGGCGGCGAGAGAACCTGGCGCCTGCAGTGCCTGTCGCCAGGCTCCGTCACAGCCTACACTGACATTTCAGTGATTCCGATGCGCCGCAAGGCGGGCGAGGCGCAGCGCTTTCTGTTGATTGCGCAGGACAACACGAAGCGGCTTCAGGCGGAATTGAAGATCCGCCGCACGCTGCAGCTGGCGTGCGACGTTGCGAAGTCTGCAAACGAAGCCAAATCAAAGTTTCTCTCTCACATGTCTCACGACATCCGCACGCCGATGAACGCGATCGTGGGCATGTCGGCGATCGCGGGGATGCATGCAGACGATGTTGAGCGCGTGAGGCACTGCCTTGACCGCATCACAGAGTCCAGTCATTATTTGTTGGGGCTCGTCAACGAAGTGCTTGACCTCTCTCGCATTGAAAGCGGCGCTCTGAAGATGTCAACGACGGCGTTCGGTCTTCGAGAGACGGTGCAGGAGGTGCAAAGCCTGGTGAAAGGCTCCGCCGAGGAGCGGCGCCACACCATGGTCTGGCGCACCGAAGGCATTGTGCACAACGAGGTTCTGGGCGACCCCCTGCATTTGCAGCAGGTGCTCGTCAATCTCGTGAGCAATGCGGTGAAGTACACGCCGCCCGAAGGCCGCGTGGAGGTCTCGGTTGTTGAGGAGCCGACGCTGGAAGCGAAGACCGCGTGCTTCAAGATCCGCGTCACGGACAACGGCATCGGGATGTCCGAAGCGTTTCAGGAGTGTACCTAAAATTTGCATGTAAATGACTGAGGTTTGCTACACTCGCTCTGCC
>CAVJBF010000154.1:0-3231 GCA_963647785.1 Acutalibacteraceae bacterium | reverse complement strand
CAAAGTCCTTGGCGGCGGCAACGTCGTAATAGGCTTGCAGCGTTTCCGTGAAGAGCGTTTTGCCAAAGCGCCTCGGCCGCACGATGAACGGATAGAACGCGTGGCAGTTTTCCAAGACTTCGATGCAGCGCGTTTTGTCCACGTAGGCCCAGCCGCCTTGCTGAATGGTTGCAAAGCGAGCGAGCGTGTACGGATTTTTTTTGAGAACGACGTTTTCAGACATGGCGGACGGCATCTGTAGCAGAGCTGGTGGCGAACAGAGTAAACAAGTTATGATTATAGCTGTATTTTTACTGCAGAAATTATGAGGAAAGGACGGGCAGGGGCTTCTGCAGGACGTCTGAAGAGCGCTGGTTTTCAAGCCTGCCATGTTTTGCCTGGGTCTAAATCAAAGTTTCAGCTGGATCCGTTTGATTCAAAGCGACGGGAGAACTGGAATTTCAGGACCGCCGCCCTGCCCGAGGGCGGCGCAGCGCTCTTTGCCATCTGAGGCCGGTCCGGTCCTACCCGGCAAACCGATGAAAGCTCCTCGCCCAGAGGTTCGCCATGACGCCTCCGGCGACAGCGAGCGTTACGGCGGCGCCTTCAGCGTGCGCAAACGGCGCGGCGAGCACGGACGCGGCTGAAGTGAGGAGCAGGACGGCGAGGGCTCCTGCGTTCATCGAGAGAATCGGGCGGTAGGGGGCGAAGGTGAGAAAGGCGACGCGACGCTCCACGAGGCCGTCGCAGAGCGCCGCCGTCCAGAAGAGCGCGGTGACGGCGAGAAGCCGCAGCCCCGAGGTCGCGCGGGCGGCAAAAAGGAGCGCCGCGCCCTCGAAGGCGTCGATGCGGCCGAGAAGCCATGCCTGGGGCCATAGAAGGCTTGCGATCCGGCTGGCGGCATCGTCCGACGGGAGTTCCGCCGTGACGGAAAGAACGGCAAGCCGCGCTTCACACGCCAGGTTTCGCACGATTTCCACCCCCGGAGCGTCTGAGGGAAGGTCGTGAACTGCCGCCTGCAGCGCTCCGGCGTCCGCAGCGAGGAGGGCGACAAGCCACGCGACGGGTACGAGCCGCAGAATCCAAGTCATGAGGGGCGTCGTCGTCATTTTGGTGTCTCCTTGATGGCCTTCGGCTCGTCGTCGATGAGGATCGGAATGCGCCCCTTCACAAGCCGGCCTCCGGCAAGGGACGCAAAGAATTCGGCGTTGGGGAGCTTTTCCAAAACGTCCGTGGGGATGATGTCGTCACGCGTTGAAGTCATGCGGCGCGTCACGCCGGCAGCAAACGCCGCGGCAGGGCCCGTGTGCGAGGACGTCGTGAGAGACGCCTCGGTCGCAGCGATGTAGGTTTTCCCGAAGCTTTCTGCGACGAATTCCTGCGTGGCGCGATCCTTTGTTCTGAGAGCGATCAGGTTGTTGAAGTTCCCGAGCGCCATCCGTGCTTCGGCGTCGCTGCCGAGGCGCGCCGCAAGGTCGCTCACGGTCTGCATGGCGCACGTCGTGCGGATGCCGGACTCCGCTCCCTTGTTGAGAAGCTCGATCAAGGGCCGGTTGATGACATTGCTGCACTCGTCCACAAAAAGCGCGACGCGGCTTGGCGCGGCGCTCTCGCGGTAGCGCTCGCCGGCGAGGGAGGCGAGGTCGGAAAGAAGGATCGAGCCCACGGTGCCCGCGAGCTGCGGGTCGGGCAGGGCGTCGAGGGCCACGTAGAGGATGCTCTTGCTTTCAATCACGCCCTTCAAGGTGGTGAGGGTTCGGGGGCTGCCTGACGCTTTGGCGTCTGGGGAGAGGGTCGCCAGGAGCGGCCCCGAGGTGAGCATCTCCAGAATTGGCATGAGGCTCGCGGTGATCTTGGCGTAGTGAGACGGATCGTGGCGAAACACAGCGGCTGCGGCGTCGATCACCGGGTCGGAGATTTTCGCCGCCTCCCGCTGCTCGAGAAAGAGAAGCAGCGACTCGCGCGGGGGGAGCTTCTTCGCGTCAATCTGATCGCGCCATACCTGGTAGGTGCTGTCGCCCCGCGCTTTTCCTTCCTCATCGAGCGCGTCCTGCAGAAGCGATCCAATCCCCGACTGCATCACGTCCTTCACGGCCGCGAGGCTCGGCTGGCGCCCGAGCCAGTCCATGAGGGACGCGGCGGCGTGCACCGCCGACCACGCGAAGGCCTTGAAGGGGCCTTCTTCGGTGATGGCGGCGGTGATGCGGCCCGCAAGCTCCGAAGGACGTCCGTAGGAGGCGAGGGGATTCAAGCGCACGCTCATCGCGGCGTGCGAGGGGTCGAGAATGAGCGGAGCTTCGCGGCGGGCGAGCGCTGCCGCTGCCGCCACAGCCCCGCGAAGCCGCGAGCTGTTTTTGGGATCGAGGATGATGACGGGGTCGCCCTTCAAGACGGCCTGCGTGACAAGGACGTTGAGCATCACGCCCTTGCCCGCCTGCGTGGTTCCGACAAGGAGCGTGCCGCCCTCCAAGGTCTTCTCCGTCACCGTGAGGTCGATGTCCTTTTCGCCCACGCCGTGCAGGGCCGCCAGGCCGATCGCCCCCGGATCCTTGCCCTGTCGGGGCCTGAGGAGAACGCATCGCTGGAGCCACGCGGGCGGAATGAGGCGCGCGGCGTCGATCTTCGTGAGTTCGTAGAGCTTCTGGGCGTGTTCTGGCGTCCAGTCAAAGCCTTTGCCGAACCAGACGATGCCGGCTTTGGCATCCGCGTCGTGCGCTTTGGCAAAGACGGGCCGGCGGATGAATTCCAAAGCGCAGCCGGCGAGGCGCGCCCGGGCGGCAAGCAACGTGCGGGCGGTGTGGAGGCGTCGAAGCGCCATGACGGTGGCGGGAATGGCTGCAAGCCCCGCAGCGGTGTCGCCGCCAATGCACGCGATGAGTGACGCCGCTGCAGCGACGGCCCAGAGAAGCGCGGCGACGCCTTCAGGGGCTTCGCGCCACGTGGCGCCGGCGGCGCTTTCCGGGGCGCCAGTGGAGATCGGACGAGCGGACTTCATGCGCGGCTCCTGTGACGGGCAGGCGTTGTGTCGGCAACGGCGAGCTTGGCGAGATTCTTCATTTCAGTTGCAGAGAAGCCTGCCGGTGGCTTCCCATCAGGCGGGACGGACTTCTTTGCGGCTTTCCGCGGGGCTGCGGCGGCCTTTTCGTGCGGCGCTGGATCGGCTGGGGACGGCGCGGGCTTTTTGGGGGACTTGCGCCGCGGGCGCACGAAGGGGCGGGGCGCGAGGGGGCGACGGGAGGTTTCCTCCATGAG
>CAVJBF010000153.1:0-3254 GCA_963647785.1 Acutalibacteraceae bacterium | reverse complement strand
GCACATGGCAGGTACCAGGATGCAGTACCTCTGCTCTGCCGGGCCGATGAAGTGTCAAGCGACTATCCAGTGGACCCACAAAACGACACAAATTGACCATCCCGTATTTACGGTATTTTTGTAGTGCATTTATGCGGCAGGCAGTGGCCTGAGGCTCTGAGGCCGTAGGCCGATGAGACTCAGGCCACTGCCTGCCGCGTCGCGCGGCCCGAGTCCCCCTTTTTGTGTGTAACAGTTACGCTACATGTAGCGCTACAAATCTCACTTCGAAAGCTTCGAAAGATGCTTCGGATCGATGAACGGCAGCATGCCTTTCATCGCCATCAACTCAGCGTCTGCCGTGGCGGCTCGCGTAAGGGCGTCGTTGAGCTGCTTGTTCTTCTCTTCCAAAGCCACCTGCAAGGTGCCAATCAAGGCGTGAGCCTCATTGAGTGCGCCATTGAGTTCGGCGACTCTTCCAGTGAGTTGCGTTACTTGCTCTTGCGCTTTCACGCGCTCTTCTTCCTTGGCTACAGCCTCTGCCAGTGCTTCATCAGCAGCTTCCCGGATCTTGGCGGCATTGCTCGTCTCTATGTTGATGCGCGCATCGGCCTGCGACTGGATGGCTTGTGCCCGCTCTTGCAGAATCGGAAGCACCACACCCCATACGGCATCCACGATAGCTTGGGCGGCCTTCTCCGAGAAAGCCTCAGGAAGACTGCCGGTGCCTTGCAACTGCTCTATCTGCCATTCCTTGATGATGTTAGAGATGGTGGTCATTGACCCACGCCCAACGATAGCTCGGACGCCTCGCATCGTAGGTTGCTTGGCCCCAGCCGCGGCCGCCTTGTCAAGAACATCGCGCACAGCGTCGCGCAACGGAATTTCATTGTTTTTATCAGTGTTTGTCATAATTTTAAATTGATACGATGTATCAGTGTTTTGTATCAGATACGTTACATTCAGAATCGGCGACCTTCTCTTCAGTCGTGCCCGAGTCCTCGCCGATCGCCTGCTTCAAGCGCAAAGCGGCGCGCTTTTGCTCCAGCAGGCGGTAGCTGTCCCCGCGGATCGTCATTGCCGTGCAGTGATGCAGCAGCCGGTCGAGAATGGCAGTGGTCGCCGTCGCGTCGGCAAAGATCAGCTTCCACTCGGACGGCGGACGGTTGCTGGTGATCAAAATGCTCTTCTTCTCGTAACGCCGCGTCACCAGCAGAAAGAACAGGCGAGCGACCTCCGGCGTGTAGGGCAGATAGCCAATCTCATCCACAATCAAAAGACTGGCCTTGGACAGCTCCTTGAGCTTGTTGTCCAGTGTGCCGTCCCTCGAAGCCTTCTCCAGCAGGGCCATCAGATTCGCTGCGGAGTAGAAGCGCACGGAATACCCGCGCTCGACCGCCAGACGGCCGTAGGCGATGGCTAGATGCGTCTTGCCTACGCCCGGAGCGCCAAACAGCGCGACGTTTTCTCCTGCATCAATCCAGTCAAGCTTTCCAAGCTCCCGGATTACCCCTGGATCGATGCTGGGCTGTTTCGAAAAATCAAAGCCTTCCAACGTTTTCACGCAGGGAAAGTGAGCCACTTGCATCGCCTGCTTGTAGTGGTTGGCGTTCCTTTGGGCGCACTCTTTGGAGAGGAAGAAGTCCAGCACCTCAAAGGGCGTCATCTTGGCATCCGCCGCCTGCTGGATCATGTCGTCGAGGTGATCGCGGGTGAAGGTGAGCTTCAGTCGGGAGGCCTTCTTCTTGAGCTCGACGTATGACTTGCGCTCAGTCATTGCTCGGCCTCCTTCTTGTCCGTGGGCCAGCCAATGTTGGCGTCATAGGCCTTCCCGTCGCGGGCGAGCGCGTCAGGGCTCTCCTGCAACGCCTGCCACTGCGGATCGGCTTTGAGCTTTTCAAGCTGTGCATCAACGGCCGCTTGCTGAACGTCCTCCGTTGACGCAGGTATCATCTTGGGGGTATATACGTCCTTGGCCTTGTCTAGCTTGATAAGCTCTTTGCCTTCGCGCCGAACGATGATGTTGCTTGCATCGTATTGGATTTCGACCTCCAGACCAATCAGTGCGTCGTTTACGCGGTAATAGCGATTGTCTACGCGGATGAGGCCCTCCCTCGTTACCTTGCGAGTTTCGAAGAACATGCCTGCAATTCGAGGCTTGTCGAAGGGGCGCAACGCCGCTTTCTCAACGTACCAGCGAGCGCGAGGCGTGTACGGACCGTCATCAAACATGGTGTTGAGCTCGCGGTCGTCCGATTCGGTGCGGCACCAGGTCTCCAGCCATTCGTTCCAAGCTTCGAGCGTAGGCTTGTCCACGCCAACCACGGCATTTGCCTTGACGTACTTGACACCAGCTTCAACTTTGCCCTTGGATTGAGGATGCCGAATCATCGTGGCAATGCCCTTGATATTCCAATAGGTAATGAAGTGGTAGAACGATTCGGTGAGCTGCTGGGACTGGTCGGGGGCGTAGTGATGTCGCACAAGACTCGACGCATTGTCATAGACGCAGCAATACGGAATTCCGCCAAAATATTCAAAGGCAGACTCCAGGCCGTCAAGCCACGCTGCCTGAGTCTCCGCAAAATACGCCTTGGCAAAAACACGCCGGGAGTACCCTAGCTTGCAGACGAAAAAGTGAAGGTGTGTCAGCACTCCGTTGAGGTACACGTTCTTTTCGCCGAAATCAATCTGCAGATGCTGTCCAGGTGCAGTCTCAATGCGTTCAACGGCCTCTTCGATGCACTCCTGTCGCCGCACCTCCTTTCGAATCGGCTTGCAAAACCGCTGCAACATGCGCAACGGAATTTCCTGTTTGAACTGCTCTCTCAGGCACCGCACCAACGGCGGGCAACGGCACTCGCACTTGGCATAGAGCTGGGTGACCTCTTCTGCGTGCTGTCTCAGAAAGCTGCCGGCGTCGGTGCGTGTCGGCAGGGGTTTGTGCAAGTCACGGGCATAGCGGCGAACCGTGTTTCTTGATACACCCGCATGCTGCGCGATACACCGAATTGAGAGCTTTTTCTCGGCAAGAAGCTGCCGAATCAGCCCGCCAGTGTTGCTTGTGATCATGGATTTGAAGCCTCCATTGTGTGGTTGGAAAGCTCCAATATTCCTCTTTTTTGGCGTCATCGTAACCCATCCTTTGCACCCAATTTGGCCACTTTAGGGGTGGGTCAATGGAGTGTCGTTTGGTGGGTACTTTAGAGCGTCGTATAACACCGATGAAGTGCATTCCCTTTGCGGAATAGCTCCGTTAATTTCCGATGAAACCG
>CAVJBF010000152.1:0-3286 GCA_963647785.1 Acutalibacteraceae bacterium | reverse complement strand
TGCCGGACTCCATCAGCGGCTTGATGAAGCCCGTCTTGTCAACGTAGTAGCGATGGTCCGTTATCATGTCGGCAAAGGACTCTGCCCCAGCAGCAAGCGTTTTTCTCATGGCAAATTAAAAAATTTCCCTTGTTCTCTGATTTTACCGGTTTTGGACCTTTGCCGCCTTCACGGCGAGACGGCTACCGTCCGAAAAGCCGCTTCTTGCCGCCGGCCGTCTTCGCTTGAGCGAGGTCCTCCTCCCGCACCGTTGGGTCCGCGCCGACGGCGTCGATCTTCACAATGAGGTCGCGAACGGGCTTGAAGTCATGCCCATTGACGTACATGTCCACCACGATGTTGTGGCAGTTGAGAAGGTTGTCGAGACCCACGAGCCTTGAGCCCGCGTAGCAGTAGATTCGGACCGACGTGAGAATCTTCTTTTCCTTCGTGAGCCGCGGCGGATCCATGTAGACCTTGAACTTCGGCTCGGGCGTGGCGCGCAAATACTCCAGGAAGTCGATGATCTTTGTAGAGGGCGCCCGCTCGCATGTTTCGAGCTGCCCCGTGCGCAGCATCTCGTTGATCCGACGGTACGTCTCCGTTGTGCAGAATTCGTCGACGGCATACTTTCGATAGGCTTCGCAAAGCTGGACGTAGTAGACACCGCCCTTTAGCGAGCGCGAGAAGGAGCTTCCAGTCAAAATAACGGAGAGGAGATAGATCAGGAGGTACCCCGCGGCGCAGAGCACCACGATCGTCACCACCCAGCCGCCGATGCCAGTCACTCGCAGTCCTCCTCAAAAACCGGCGGCTCGGACTCGCACGCCGGCGAGCCAGCACAAAACCTCTCGACATCACGAGTAACCGAAGCAATGAGCGTCAGCACCTCCTCCTGAATGGCGATCGCCTGCTGAACCAGATCGGAAGCCGAGAAAGGCGTCTGCGCTTTTCCTTGAAGCGCTGACATCAAATCATCAAAGGACATCCGGCAGGCGTTCATCTGGCGCACATAGCTGTCAAAAAATGGCAGCCCCACGCCGTCCTGTGCAAGATCGAGGCCGCAACAGTTCTCGGCGCCGGGAAGCGCCGCCTTGAGAAGCGACGTTTCCATTTCGTCCGGAATATTCGCCGTGCACCATTCCACTTCCTTGTTTGCTTCGACGTCGGGCTCGACGGCCGCCTCCTCCTCGGGCTCCGAAAGTTGGACGGAAGCGGGCGATTCCTGCACCGGCACAACGGGCGCGGTTGTCGGCTCCCTCACCACCTTCTTGAGCTCCACGCCCTCGATCATGGCCTCGCATTCAAGACGCCGGGCGAGCCATTCATAGACGGTGCCGATGGCATTGATTCGGCCGCGCATCTGCTTCTGAATGGAGCTTCGATGCGCCTGCTCGAGGTTCTTTCTCAGATTGGCGATCACACCGAGATGGCTCTCCATCTGATGAACGGAAAGCTTGTCAGTGCGAAACTTCTTCACCGCCACGAAAAGCGCCTCGGCCCGATCGAGCACTTCGGGCGGCAGAAGAATCCGGTCCCGGTACACTTCGACGCGTGTCCAGTCTTCGAGACTGCGCTTTAAAAGCGCCCGGCACTCATCGATCGGCTTCATTTTGTTCTGCGGATCGCCAGACTCAGGCACCGCAACCGCCTCGGCGAGCGCTTCGTCTGTCAGAGCGGCCAGCGATCCCTTGGCGCTGCCGATCGCCGCCAGGCGCTTCAGCAACGCGGGCATCGCGGATCCGAGACGCAGCGGATCCTTGGACGGCGTCACCCGCTCAAGGTTCTCGCAGGCCTGCTGTGAACGATTGATCAAGCCTGAAGGGCACTTCGCCTTCACGTAATCCGGCCGCTTCTTCTTCAAAAGCGCGAGCATTGTCTCCGGAAGAATCGACCGCTGCAGCCGGCGCACCACCGTCTCTTCGGTGAGGCCGTCGCCCAGATCGACGACCGTCTTCTCGCAGGCAATCTCCTGCACGTCGTCAAAGGCAAGCTGAGCTGCATCGCCGCAGTAGTGAAGCCAGAACCAGAACTCAATGCAGGGATTCGTCCAGCACAAATGCGCCACGGGCGGAAGCTTCTTCACAACCTCGAACACTTCGCGGTAGGTGTCGTGATGGTCCCGGTCAAAGACGATCCAGATCTCCGTGAAGGGATGATCGTCCATCGCCTGCGACCAGGCGAAGTCCTTGTAGGCCGAGGAGAGCAACGACAGCGGATCACAGGCCGACGTCTTCCGCACAGTCGCTTGGCCGGCCAGCTTGAACGAATCGACGAGCGCCTGAAGGTACGCCTTCTCAGTCTCGCCTTCGCAGTAAATGAGGAGCCTCGGTGTCTGGTCCATTGATTGTTGAGTCTGGGTCATAGCAATGAAAGGATTCGCCGGCCGTCGGCCGAGCGGACGATGGTCCCGCAACGAGCGCTACGTTCTCACCCAACGACTCGTTGCGGCCGCTTTTTTTTTGCGCTGCGCGATTCTGCCTTGCATAATTTCCGGCGACATTGAAAAGATTGCAGGTGATATTCTATCTGATCACAGCCCCCTTTATCGGACTGCCCCTATTCATCCTGCAGCACAGCGAATTTCACGCCGACAACCTCCTATAACCTTTAGCGATGGCCACCTGCATCCATGCATCACCTTTTGCTTAAGATTATCTGCCATCGTAATATTTTCAGTCGCAAACGTCATGAATTTTTCCATTAAAAGATTCGTCAAAATGACATGACGCCTCATCATTTCCGGAAGGATGTTCAATGTCTACAATAAAAAGGACAAGCACTTGACAGCCATTCAAATAGCGTCCATTAAAATCTGTCAATTAATTCGAGCATACGATGAATGGATGCCATGTCGAGCGCGCAGCGATTCACGTTTTCGACAAAATAATCAAGCGTCGCTTGCCGTCAACTTCCAGAACAGCATTCCATTTTTTTCCAATTCCATCGATATTTTTCAGAATATCGCCGTCGGATTTTCAGCAGCCAATGAAAAGCGGACATCCAATAGCTGAAGCAGACATGTCAATTTGCCTGAAGAGCCTCTTGCGCCAACTGCACCGACGTTTTTGCCCCTCCGGCGCTCTATTTTTGCAATACGATTGTCACAGCAAGGCAAAGCTTGTTTCCGACCGAAAGGACGGCTCGACGACCCGCTTTCAACTCCAGGCCACAGCCCCATCCAAAACTCATACAAACTCTGTCCTCTTGGCGAGGCCATAGACGATGACTATCTTTGGCGGCCTGCATTGCTATCCGATAAATGGGTCGATTTTCTCGCTCATTGGTTCGGCGTTCTCCCAAAATG
>CAVJBF010000151.1:0-3298 GCA_963647785.1 Acutalibacteraceae bacterium | reverse complement strand
GAATATCGGCCTGTCACGTCGAGGGTCGCGGGTTCGAGTCCCGTCCACTCCGCCAGAGATACAAAGCCTTGAGATTCCTGATCGGGTCTCAAGGCTTTTTTGTGTGTTTGATCGATCGGTCGGAGATGTTCGAGCTGTTTAGGGGACAACGTCAGTGCCGCTGCGGCGCGAGCGTGAGCAGGCAGACGTTCGCAAGCACCATTGCAACGCCGGCGCACTGCAAGAAGCCGAAGCGGTCTCCAAGAAAAATAATCGAAAAAAGAAAGGCGGAGAGCGGTTCGGCGCAGTTCAGAAGGCCCATTAAAACGGGACTCATGTATTTCAGGCCGCTCATGTAGCAGTAGAAGGCGACGACCGTTCCGAATACGACGATGAATGCAAAGCTTGCGGCGATGGGAAGCGTCCAGTGAATGTCCATGGTCCATGGCGGGCAGAAGAGTGTGGCGATGAGGCCGCCCGTCAGAATGCTCCAGGCGGTGACCGGAATGACGCCGACGCGGCGGATGACGGCGGCAGGTTGGATGAGGTAGGCCGTCGAGAAAAGCGCGGCGACGAATCCCCAGCCAATCGCAAGCGGCGAGAACCTCAGCTTGTCGAAGTCGCCGTCTGTCACTATGAGCGCTACGCCCGTGGCGGCAAGCACGAAGCAGATCGTTTCCACGGGTGACACGAAGCAGCCGTGTCGCATGGCGTTCCAGACGGTGGCAAGAAGCGGCACCAGCGTGAGCAGCACTGCGCCGGTGCCGGCGTTGGAGTAGTAGATCGACTGAAAGAAGCCGAAGTGGCCGCCGAAGATGAGGCAGCCGCTCACGGCAATGTCAAAGACGGTTTTGGGCTCCTTGAAGATTCTCCAGACGGCGCGCGGCATGAAGCACGAGGCTGCGGCGATAAAGAGCACGCCCGCAGAGAGCTGCCGCACCGTCACGAGCCCCAGCGCCGTAAAGCCGCTTGGGACGGAGAAGAGGTATTGCACGACGGTGCCCATGGCGCCCCAGAGGACGCTTGCACCGACAACGAGAAGAAAGCCTTTCAGAAAGGCTCGGGACATGGGGGGCTCCGGGACAAAACCAAGGCGCACGGAAGGTGCTGGCAGGACGCGGCGATTGTAAGCGCCGTCTTAGGCATTTACCTGTATCATTCGGACCCTGTGTTTTTTCACGTTTTTTCTGAGAATTACCGTTTTTCTGTACCGCTATGGAAGGAATTCAGCTTGTCGCTGAATTCAAACAGAAACCCTCTCAGCTTTCATTTTTCCGCTCTAAAGGATTGGCAATGCTTCTTGAGCTTTTCCGCAATCACAAGCGCTGGCTGATGTTTATCGCCATGATTCTCGTCATCCCGAGCTTTGTGGTGACCGGCATCTATTCCTACAACCGCATGATGAGCGACGATGGCGCCATCGCCAAGGTGGACGACGTGTCCGTGACGCCGCAGCAGTTTGACGAGGTCAAGCGTCGGCAGCTTGACACCCTGCGCCAGCGTCTGGGTGAGAGCTTCAAGAGCTCCATGCTCGAAAGCGCTGAAGCCCGTCACGCCGTGCTGATGAGCCTGCTGAACGAGCGTGCGCTCTCGGGCGAAATCACGAAGGAAAACGTGATCGTTCCCGAGCAGACGGCGATTGAGGTGATCAAGTCCTATCCGGCCTTCCAGGACAACGGCAAGTTTTCCGCTGAGATGTATTCGAACTACCTTGCGAGCACGGGCTACACGGACCAGTATTTCGTGGAGCGCGTGCGTCAGGACGTCTCTCGCCAGCTTTTGACGGGGGGGCTGCTTCGCACTGCGGGCGTGCCCCAGAGCGTTTTGAAGAAGACAGCGGCGTTGTTGACCGAAAAGCGCACCATTCAAACGGCGAGCCTCAAGGCGGACGACTTCAAGGCGGGGGTCACGGTGGCCGATGCGGAAGTGGAAGCCTACTGGAAGTCCCATCAGGCGGAGTTTTCGCTTCCCGATGAAGCGGATGTGCAGTACGCCGTTTTTTCGCCAGAGCTCTTCAAAAACGTTCAGCCGAGCGAAGAGGACGTGAAGACCTTCTACGAGCAGAATCGCAACCGCTTCAATGCGCCGGAGGAGCGTCGCGCCTCTCATATCCTCATTGACTTCAAGGACGGGAAGGACGCTGCCAAGACCGAAGCCGAGAAGGTGCTCGCCGAAGTGAAGGCGAATCCTGCGAAGTTTGCGGAACTCGCGAAGAAGTATTCTGCTGACACGCTTTCCGCTCGTGAAGGGGGCGATCTCGGCTGGTTCGGCAAGGGCATGATGGTTCAGCCTTTTGAAGAAGCGGTGTTCGGCGCTGCAGAAAACACGATCGTGGGGCCGGTGGAGACGGACTTCGGCTACCACATCATCACGGTGACGGGCGTCAAGGGCCAGCACGTGAAGCCTTTGGACGAAGTCCGCAACGAGATTGTGAAGCTTTATCAGGACCAGCACTCGCAGGAAATGTTTGGGAAGGAAGCGGAAACCTTTACGAACATGGTCTACGAGCAGAGCGACTCACTGCAGGCCGTTGCGGACCGCTTCGGGATTGAATTGAAGACCGTGGCGAACGTGACGCCGGACGGCGCGCCCGCCGAAGTGAAGAAGCTCTTCAACGAGCACGTTCTCGAAGCCGTCTTCAGCGACGAAGTGCTTCGCGAAAAGCGCAATTCGCAGGCGATTGAAGTGGGCGGCAATGAGCTCATTGCGCTGCGCGTGACGAACTACCGCCCGGCCCATGTGGAAAGCATCGCAGACGCGACGGACCGGATCAAGGCGAAGCTCGTCGAAGCAAAGGCTTTGGAAAAGGCGAAGGCCGAGGGTGACAAGCTCATCAAGGCGCTGGAAGCGGGAGAAGCTGTGACGGCGGAATTTTCTGCGGAAGAGACCGTGGGCCGCACGCAGCTCGGGCCCCACGACGCGGGCTTTGTGAACGACGTGATGCGCGCTCCTGCGGCAAAGCTTCCGGCGTACGCGGGCTTTGCGGACGGCGCTAACTATGTGGTCGCCCGCATCGTGAAGGTGGAGCAGCCAGAAGTGCCGCAGGCGCAGCTCGATGCTCTCGCGCAGGAGCTCGAGACGATGACCTCCCGTGCGGATGAATCGTCTTACTTCGGCGCGCTGCGCGCAAAGCACGACGCGAAGATTCTCAACAAGAACTACCTGCCGACGGCGGACGACAAGCTGCCTAATCAGGAGTAAGGCAACCTGACTGCCCGATGAAAAAACGCGCCGGCCTCCTTTGCGAGGTGCGGCGCGTTTTTCTTGGTGCGCTCGGCACGAGCGCGTTCTAACGGGTGAAAGTCCCGAGTGCGGGCGG
>CAVJBF010000150.1:0-3308 GCA_963647785.1 Acutalibacteraceae bacterium | reverse complement strand
TAAAGACAAAATTAAAAGCCCTTTTAAGGTCAAACTATAAAACCCCTGCACAACCACGTCTCATGGCAAAGATCGGAGACCGATTTTTTTGGAAATGAGAAGACGCAAGGATGGCAAGATGAATAGCCGCGACAAGATTCTTCAACTCATTGTCGATCATATGGCCGAGGACTGGGACTTCTCTGTTTGCAACGACAAAAAGGCTTCGGTGCGCGCGACGTACAAAGCGTGTCCGAGCATTGAGCACACCTTCATTTTGCACGACGAGGAAGCCTTCCGCCGGCAGATCGAAAAGGCTCAGGCGCAGTACACCGAGGAGAACATGGTCGCAGAAGCGGGGAGGCTTGCAAGCGCTGTCGGTTTGCCGTTGGAAATTGCCCAGCGTTTCGTGGCTCAGGCCAACAAACAGGTTGTTCGGCTTCGGCTTTGAGGAAGAACCATGGTCAAGATAGACGTTCGCGGAGGGCGCGTTGTCTTTGAAATCGTCGACGGCAGCTTGAAGATTGCTCAAATCTTGCATCCGACGCAGGCGCGTCAGCTGGCGTACGACATTTCGGGGATCTGCAACAAGCTCGAAGACTGGTCTTGGGCGTCGGGCGGCGGGGATGTAGAGGAAGTCGTTGACCATCCGGACAATCATTGGTACAACACCAAGAATGCCGCGCTTTTGCCAGATGTTGCGACAGAATGCCTTGTCACGACTGAAGGCCCAAACGGGAGGAGTGTCAACTCGGCACTCTATTTGCCGAGCGACGGGAAGAAACCACGCCGCTGGGTGTTGCCGGTCACGGCGATGGCCTCAGATGGGCAGTCATCGTTGGAACGCGTTGTCGCGTGGTGCCCAATGCCGCGTCCTTCAAACAAACCATAGTTATCTTCGCCTCTCCCACAGACGAAAATTGCCCGAAGTGCTTGGCGCTCAACGGGCATTCTAAGCGAAGCAGTTCGAATTTTCGTTTCCGCCGTCTCCGCAACGGCTTCATTTGGACTGGCATCTTCCAGTCCGGCAACGCGTTTGAGCATCACGAAACCAAACTTTTAGGCGCTGGTCTTTGAGCACCTGCCAAGCTCCGTCGCCACGCGACTGGCGCCCTTCGAACGCCTGATCTCAAAAATCGCGAAAACCGCGAAAAACACGACGAGTCCAAGCGATCTCACCTCTCAAAATAGAACCGCTTGAAGCAGTTGAGCGCAAATCGCTCATCTGCTTCTTGGGGAAACTGTTTTAGAGAGGAATGGAGATGTTGGTAGTCAACCCAGAAACAAGGCTGGAAAAGGCGGCCTGCCGCGTAGGTCTAGCGGCGACAGCAGTCACCTGGATAGCCGTCGGCCTTTGCGTAGCGCTAGTCCGCTTCGGCGGTCTCTCTTACAACGCCGCCTCTTTGATCATGGGCAGCGTGCTTGTCTTCTCGGTTTGCGCCGCGTTGATTCTCCTTGCTGCGGACACGGGTTACTACTGCCGGAAGGGGGCGGGAAAATGAAGCGGAAGTCTTGCGCCAAGGCTGACCGTGCTTGGCAGCCGTTTCCTGCTGTACTCCCCAAGGAGCAGGGGGTCTATCTGCTTACGGTCTACGACCCAACGTACAACACCAATTTCATCACGATGGGCTTGTACTCATTGTCTCATCGGCGCTTTGCGCCGGACCGGGGGCGGTCGAAAAACGTTCTCGCTTGGCGAAATGTCCCAAAGCCCTACTCGCGCAAGCCGCAGGAGGCTGCCGAATGACCCCGCAGGAACTCTTGCTCGAATTCAATCGCAATCATCGCGACCTCACGAAGCGCGTTAACGACATTCTCACGCTGCGCCAGCTCAAGTTGCTTCCCGAATGGCCGAAGTGGTGCCTGCTCCCGATGCAGTATTGGATAGACATTCTCAACGACGAATGCGCCGACGAGGATGAACAGCGTCAGGCGTACTGGCTTTTTTGGCAAGGCGCTCAAATGGCGACGTTGGGAACCTGGCGCTTCTCGCAGGGCATTTATCGTTTTGATCCTTCGGTTTACGAGGCAGTAGCAAAGACGCCGATTACGGGGGACATCCCGGCGGACGTTTTGAAGCGCCTGCCTGAATGGATTGTCTACATCGAAACGACGGGCCTCAAGTTCTTGGGCCATGAAATCAACGGGTTCTTTGCTGGCGTAGAGGAAAATGACGAGGGAAGCACCTTGAACTTCCTCTTCAATAGGACCGACGGGAAAGTCTGCAGCACGGGCATTCCGCTCAATCAGCAGTCGTTGCTCGAATGCGCCAAGCAAACGGCAGAGAGCCAGAAAGAGTTTAAGAGAAAGCTGATCGTAAACACGGAGGCCAACCTCCCGACGCTTGATGCGGGGGAAATTGCGCAAGACCTTCAGGTGCCGCTGTCCTTGGTGCTCTACCTCTGCTCAGACGAGCCGGAGGTGGATGACGCACGGCGTCCGGGAACAGCGCCTTGTCGTCCCGAGCCGCGCAAGTGCCGGCACGGCTGGAAGTTGATGCCTGCCGAGTGCCCCAAAGTGTGGTCTGTCGGCCAGACGCTCGGGGACTTGCTTCGCAAGACCGAGGCCACGGAGGAAGAGGGGGCGCCGGACGGTACGCACAAGTCGCCTCGCGCTCACTTGCGGCGCGGTCATTGGCACGGCTACTGGACAGGTCCTCGCACGGGTGAACGGCGTTTTTCCTACAAATGGCTCATGCCCATCATTGTCAATGCGGGGCAATGATGAGCGACGCAATCAATGGGCGGACTGAAGCCCTTCAGGCGTTGCCGCCGGTGCTCGATGTTTGCTGCGGGTCGCGGTGCTTTTACTTTGACAAGGAAGACAAGCGGGTGCTGGCTTGCGACATCCGCCGCGAGGACTTGGTCATCGGAAAGGGCCGCACGTGCTATGTGCGCCCTGACGAAATCCATGACTTCCGCCAGTTGCCCCAAGAATGGACCGAATGCTTCCATCAAGTGGTGTTTGATCCGCCGCACCTCACGCACGCGGGGGAGGGGAGCTGGCTTCGCGCGAAGTACGGCGTCCTCAATCCTGAGACTTGGCAAAACGACATTGCGTTGGGCTTCAAGGAGTGCTTTCGGGTGCTGAAGCCCTACGGGACGCTCATCTTCAAGTGGAACGACTACTACATCCCGCTCGAAGACGTTCTCAAATGCACCAAGGCAAAGCCCGTCTTCGGCAACCGCCTTCCGTCGAAGTCGAAAACCCATTTCTTGGTTTTTTTGAAAGAGCCTGACGAGCCGTCAGACGATAAACAGCTCGAATTATTCTAATTGACGTACTCCCCAGCCTAAAGGCAGAGGATTCTTGGATCAAACGCCGGATGC
>CAVJBF010000149.1:0-3387 GCA_963647785.1 Acutalibacteraceae bacterium | reverse complement strand
GTAAGCTCCCCATACCTCCGAAAATGACAAAAAATCAAAGACAATCCCCCAACAAAAAAACGACCGCCGCGGCGGTCGTTTTTCGTTGGGGGATGAACGCGTGGATCAGACGCGCGGGGTATAGTTCCAAGGGTGAAACTTGGAGAAGTCGAAACCTTGGGCAGAATCCTCATCAAAGCACTGAACCCTCTTGTCCAAGGCGACAGCAATGCCCTCTTCCCGAGCGATCCGAGCAAGCGTTCTGTTGAGTCGGTGTTGGTAGAAAGCGCGCGAATAGTCCTCGAGCCATTCTCCTATGTTCTCGATATGGTTCGCCTTGCCCGACTCGAACAGTGACATCATGATGCACAGACTGTCCATGCGCTCCTGGGACTGCTTGAAATTCGAGGCATTCCTTAGCACCGTCAAGGGCCGAATCGCTCGTTCTACTGTGTTTGAATCCGGCGGCACCTCTGGGTCGGTCAAGAAAACTCGGAAGTTCTTTCGTCGGTTCATGTAGTAGACCACAGCCGCCGCAGCCTGAGATGCATGGTTGGCGGATTCGTACGTGTTGGCTTTCGTTACCTTCGTCAACGTCTTGGCAAGCTCGCTCATGATGACGTCGATGTTGTCCATTAAGGGCTTGGCGTACTTCTGCCGGCTTTCCAGCACGCGAGCAAGATGCTGCTCTCTGGTTTCGCCTGGCTTTCTGTCCAGCGTAGCCTCGTTGCCGTAGATCTTGCTAAACGCTGTCAGCACGCTGCACAGCAGGAATGCAGGCGACCCAACCTTGAAGCGGGCCTTTGCCTTCGCGACAGCGGCATTCATCTCCTCTTCGTCAAATAGAAGCTCGTTGATCTTCTTGATGTTGAGCGCATCCAGAATAGTGCGACGAAGATGCGCGCAGCAGTTCTGCAAGATCGGACGACCTTCGCCCTGACAAAAAGAGGCATAAGACGAGTAGCCGTCGGTTACCAGAACCTTGGCTTTTGTGTCCTTCAACGGCTCGAAGATCTTCTCGTTGCTGCGGCTGCCGAGGTTTGTGAAGAGAATGCATCGCTGCGCCGCCGAAAACGTAGAGCACAGGACGCCGATGTAGTCCTTCTTGCGTTTTTCATCCTCTTCAGGCGGCGTGCAAATGCCCTGACCGTTGCTTTGCAATACAACAAACGGCGTTTCGTCCATCAACAAGGTGTGTTGCCTATGCATCACCTTCGTCATATCAATGAGCAACTGATTAAGGCTGTCGATCGCCCAGTCGTGCAGATTGCGGCCGAGCGTATCCTTGCCAAGTTGATCCTTCGGCCCGAACATGGCCATCATAATTTTGTTCAAGGGAATGCCAAGACAGTAGAGCCCGTGAACCATGGCAGCCGTAGACAGCCCGGTCTGACGCCCGGGCTTGACAGGAAACTCATCGTTAGAAAAGCGGTCGAAGAACTTTCCACACGTATGACAATAACAATGCTGGGCATCGTTCGGAGCGATTTGATGCAGGTTGTTGAGTGATGTCACAGCGGATCGAACCAGCCCTTCACTGACAACCCCCTGCTCGATGCGTTTATTTGCGCCGCAACAAGGACATACCGGCCCCTCTGACAGATCGTAAGCCACTTTATCGGTGGTCGCCTTCAGTCTTTGGCGACCGATCGAGGGCTTGCGGTCAAACTCCTTGCGCTTGGGATCGACCGTCTGCGCAATGTTTGCCGCCGCGGCAAGGGCGGCATTTTCAGGCTGTTCGGCCGCCGCTTGTATCGCTGCATCTTTGGACACAGTCAGCACCGGAGCCAAGTTGTTTTCGCGATTTTTGATGTCACGAATGGTCTTGTTCTTCTCGTCATTGACTATGTCGCCATCGGGTGGCGTTGTGACCGTATCTGTTGTTTTGTTTTTGCCCGTCTTGCGGGACTTTCGAGAATGGATTTTTTCGGATCCCTTGTGGATGAAGCGAGCGAATTTACGGTACTCCGGCGTACGAATATATGCAGCGTCCAGATCGTCAGCCACATCCATCGCAAGATCCATATCAGCTTCCGTGATGTCAGGCTTTATCTGGCGGAGTCTTTCAAAGCACTGCTTCGCCAGAGACTTCATGTTTGGCCGGAGCCAGCTCGCGGCAATCAGCGCATCTTCCAGCTCCTTGTTGCGCGTTTTAAGCCGTTCGTTTTCTTCCTTAAGATCAGCCAGATCCTGCTGGAATTTTTTACTTTGCGCCTCCCGTTTTTCGCGCTCTTTGTTCGCTTTGTCCTGAAGCCGGACATTCTTCGCTTCTGCTCGTTCGAGCAGTTTTTGCAAAGTAGCTATGTCTTGGGCTTTAGAGGTCATGATGCGGAAGCGGTCCGGCTTTGTTGATGATGAGCGGATTATACTGGCCGGTAGTTTCTTTTTCTTTTAATATCAATTTTTAAAGAGCGTCGCCAGGGCTGTTTATCGGCGTTTTGAGAGCATCGGAATTCCGGGATATCCCGCGCCTCGGTATTGCAAAAGTAGCGGCCTTCCTGCCCCTGCTAGACGTGCGCAAATAGGCGTTTTGAGCGTTTCGCTCGAACGCAAATTTGCGCCTCAAATCAACGGATTTGATCTAGATCAAGCTTTAATGAAAAAGCCCTTTTTTTGCCGCTGAATGTTTGCGCCATCAAGAAATTCCAGCAATTCCTGCTTGGAACACTCTGTCGCGTTGCCGTCCTGTGCGCGGGCTAGCAACTGCTGAAAGCGTCCTTGGCGGAGCGTCCTCGTTAGCATCGACACGCCGGCGGCATCCGCCCAGATGGCTTTGCAGATCGTGCGACGTGAAGAGACGAACAACACGCAGTCGCGGCCTTGGTCCACGTCAATGTTGAGGCACGCCGAGGCAATCGCGCTCAGGGAACGGTAGCCGCTCCTCATGTCCACCGGGCAGAAGACAAGGTGGATCTTGTAGCCACTGAGATCGAGATTCATGCCAGCCTCCCGAGGGAAAGCGCCTGAAGAGCGAAGCGTTCTGCATTCTCGGCTTCGAACTCAATTGTCGTGCCGTTGGCAAGAACCATCGTGATGTGGTTGTTGCCGCCGATGTCGGTGCCGTAGTCGTCGGCGTTGGAAAGCGCCGTACGAACATCCTGTTCGCTCAAGCGATGGACGATCGCCATTTCGGCCGCTGGGGGCGTCCTCTTTTCTGCGACACTCTGGCCGTTCTTTTCGTAGGCGGTCAAATGCTGGATAACGGTGGAGTAGCCTGGGATCGTGCCGTGACGCACGAAGCGCTCAAAGCGCGTCGTCATGAAGTAGCGCTGCTTGGAAAGGCCGGATGTTGCCCAGTCTGCGCAGATGCCGGGCCAATTGATGCGGGATTGCATGGTTGCTCCTCAAATTGGATGCCATGCATTCTGCTGAAATTTCAGAAGGGGGGCCCTGCTATAGGGAGCTTAC
>CAVJBF010000148.1:0-3401 GCA_963647785.1 Acutalibacteraceae bacterium | reverse complement strand
CTCAGGAGCGGCAAATAAAACGGAATGACGCACTGCACATGCGTTCAGTGTGCTCCGATGCTACCGAAGTCTTTATTCCGCCGCCGTGGGCGCGGCCTTCGGCCTACCAGCTTCGCTGACACGCAACACCGAGACGTTCGCGCTTCGCGCGGTTTACCACTCCCCCTTCGCGCTTCGCCGTCGGGCGTCTTTTCCACACTCAACGAGGCACGGGGGGGAGCCAGCAAGGGCTAAAAGTGGAGCCAGTCGGTGGCTCAAAAAGTGGCCGACCCAATTTGAGAGAAAGGTGACCCACTTATCGTAGATTTACGCAGGCGGCCTCCCCAGCCTGCCGCCAAAGGGGCATGACGGCGAACATGTCGACGCGCTTAGAAGGCTGCAAGGAACGCCTGACGGCCTTTTCAAGTGAAGGCTGCCGGAAAAGAAAATCGGAGGGGATAGCGGAAACGGGAGAGAGGAAAGGACATGGTGACCCTCTGTTTTTAGAGACAACAACACCCCTGCCCAGGGCGCTCAGTTTTACCCCAAAACTGGATCTTTCGGCTTCGATCGCCTCTGAAATCCCCATCGGAATCCGCTGGTCTCGACTCCGTCGAAAGACCTTTTCTGCAGACACAATCCGAGAGCCGCCACGACGATTCTCGTGAGGAATTTCAGCCTTGTTCTTGGGCCGGAAGGGTCGATTCTGCCACTTTTTCGCACGCAGCGGAAAGTGTTTTTCGCCTGTATTTTCAAGAACCTTAACGGATTCGACCGGCATGATGCCGTGAATTCTTGTCCGAACCTCAGGCGTCGACCAGAACGAACGCAGTTCGCCGGCGGCGCGAAAGCCGAAACAGCAACGTTTCTACGACAGCGCGGTCACGCGGGACCGCGTCGATGCGATGATGGAGGATGCCGCTTGCCAAGCGAGCATTTTTACTGAAACGCCCCCCCTTGGGAGTCCGTCCCAACCTCATGCAGGTCATCGAACGCTGCTGTGTCTTCACCAATTATCAAAGAGCGAATGGAGGCGTTCGCCATCTGTAGATGGTTCTACGCCGGGCGGGATCCTATGATCACCGCCAGTCGAACCGATGCTTTACCCAAGGCTCTTCTGGTCCTCCAGAAGCCGCCGGCCGTTTGGGATCGTCTATGGAAGCGTCGATGCTTCCCGCTCTGGGAGAAGCTGCGGCCTCCTCGGATCTCTCGCCGGACGATGGTCCGAAAATGACGTGCAAGCGGTGCCTGACGCACTCACTGCTTTTCGACCTGACGGTGTCGCTCCTCATGAGAGGCACACCGAGGCACCAAGTTCAACGGAGTGATTGTACTGAAATCCGCAAGTGAAAACAAGATACCGCCGGCAAATACCTCCCAACTGATCCTGCCGGTTAATTAAATCAGGACCATTAAACCGACGTCTGTCAAATAAAAACTTGTCCCCAAAGGAAAACAAAATATTTCTACACCCATCAACAATAAATTAAAACCTTATAACAACCATTGACGAATAACTGAGGCAATCCTTAAGCGCAATCAGCCACGGACGCAACGGCCACAGAACCAATCATTTTTACACCATGTCATCATTCAATAATGCAAGCAGCAAGACAATGACTCGAAATAGCCCCGTGACTATTAATAGAAGATCACCACACATGGATGTATCGAAAAAAACGCCGCATCCATCAAAAATATTACAACCATAATCGCCAATCAAACACAATTTGCAAACGAGTCTAAATTATAAAAAAACAGAAGACGGCAACGAAAATTTAGTTCGACCGAGATAAATTTATTTGATAACAAATCTCATATCACCAATCGCACTCTTTAATTAACGCTTTTACTTTCAAAAAATTTCCAAACCAATGTACCTAAAATATCACCCATGTGCCACGCACGGCTTTTTCATTGCTCTCAGCCATGTTCCTACGCTACAAAGATGCGCCGGCCGCCGATGTCGAGCGCCAGCTGATCAATCGAATCGACGAACTGATTGAAGAAGGCGATCCCAATAAGGACGAGCTTGTGAAGCTGCGGCAGGAGAACTACGTCCTCTGGCAGGAGCTCAAAAACGCCGAGGCGCTCGAGGAACGCAACCGAAGCCTCGAAGAGGAGAACTTCCTCCTCAAGGAGAATTCCGTCGCCACAAGAAGCGAAGGCTCCAAAAACCCGCGGGATCTTTTGGCGCTCCTTGAGCTTGCGGGCGGCAACCGGCTTCTCTCGCTTCTAGTCCGGCTTGTGACGCGCTACCTTGGCGCCGTGAGAAGCAGCGCAGACGTTTCCGGCATCTTCTCCTTTCAAGAGTACGCGCGAACAGAAAGCGAATCGACGATGAGCGCTGCGACGCTCGCCGACCGGCGCAAGTTCTCCTACCGCGGCAAGACGCTCCTCATGGACTCGCACCTCAAGATCGGCGGGCACTCGCTTCAAGCTGCTGGAGGAGAAGGCGGCGCATCCGCGCGAAGCCTCGATCGGACTCGTTTTGCGCATGACGGACGTGCTCACCCTCAGCCACTGGATGAAGACCTTTGCTCCTCAGCCTCTCGGTGCCGCCGCTTCACCCGTCGCTCGCACATGCATGTTGCTTGCCATGCCGAAAATGGCGGAACGATTCGAACGGTCAGACGCCGTAGTCTGGGCAAAAAAGCTCCGTCAGACAGGTTTGGGCTGCTTCGGCGCCCGGGACTATGTCCTCTATTCGACTACGAGCTGCTCGAGCGCGGCGCCTGGCGCGTAGCTTCGATTTTTCAGGCGGACTTTCAGGATTTGCCGCGCGACGTGCCGGTGCCGCTAGATTCTGCCGCCCGCCTGACGCTAGGCTTTGAAGCCTGTCTCGCAGCGCTCCCCGTCAAAACGCCCGAAGACGTCGCGGCCTTTCGCAAGACCGTGCAGCAGGCCTTCGTCTTTCTCGCTCAGTTTGCGGCCATGGAAGCCGTCACAAAAGAAGCCGCCCGGTCCACGCTGCGAATCCTGCACGCGAGCGAATGCTTGAGTCGCCGAAACCCGCGCATTCAGAACGCGAAAACTGAGCTTCTCGATCTCATGACCGACGAGGAGGCCGCCTGGGCCGATCCAAATGCTCACGAAGAAAGCTGACTGGCCGCAGGAGAACAGTGCAAACTCCTGAAATCATTGCGCTTACCAATCGCGGCGTAAAGCCCCGTCGTTCAGGACGGGGATATAAGCCGCGTTCTTCTTATCCAGAGACCAACTATAATAAAGCTATAGGAAACGACATAGATGTTTGTGCTTGTCCGACTAGCACTGGCTTTGTGTCTTGAGTTCTACCTTACTCGGAGCACAAGTCACTTTGTCGTTCCGTATATGTTAATGCGCAAAGGTTTTTCATTCAAACTCGCCCCCGACGGAGCTCAAGCTCGCAAGATGAGCCGCTTCGCCGGTTGTACTCGCTT
>CAVJBF010000147.1:0-3585 GCA_963647785.1 Acutalibacteraceae bacterium | reverse complement strand
GGTTCAGCGGGCGCCGGAGCGGGGGCTGGCGCCACCTTGGGCGCCGAGACGACGCGAGGCGGCGCTACGACTTTGGGTTGCACCACCTTGGGCTGAGGTGCCGGAGATGGTACTGGTTTCTTTTCCGGGGCTTTCGCCTGCGGCGCGACCGGGGCCATGGAAGGAGCAGGTGCAGCCTTCGCGGGAGTTGCGGGCGCCGAGGGCACGAACTGCGGCTTGTACGTCTTGATGTTGTCGGGAAGTGCGGGCTTCGCAGGCTCGACTTCGTCTTTCGGGGGCGTCAGGACGTCCTTGAACTTTTCCAGCCGATCCTGTCGCCAGTGTACGATGGACGATTGAATTTCGTTTTCGTGCAGACGATCCCTGTAGTTGGTGGCAATGCGATCCTCGCCCAAGAGTACGGTGCGGAAGACGTAGCGCATGGACGTCGTGAAGATGTACGGCTCGTCGCAGGCGCCCAGGAAGACGTTTGCGGGCTCCTTGCGGAACTTTTCTTCTGTGTACATTGACGCCGCCTTGAAGGATCGGCGATTCGTGCGGTTGTAGACGTGGGCGTCGGTGTCAAGCGACAGGCAGAAGGTTTCCCGACCGTACTTGGCGCGCAGCGTCTCGTCCAAGAGGTTCGCAATGGCGACGCGCACGGGCGTGACGGCAAGCTGGGACAAGAGGCCGGTCGCGGCATCCCATTCAAGCTGATAGAAGGCGTCTTCACTGAAGCCAAAGCACTGGCCGTAGAACTCGGAAAAGTTCAAGATGTGGTCAGCGCTCACCTTGCGACAGGTGAGGGTGTAGTTCTGGATGGAGTCGCGGTGCGTCTTGCCTACGACAAGCTCGCCAAACTCCAGCGTGGCGGCGTTGGAGGCGTAGATGCGATCCACGGGCCCGAGCTCGGACAAGTATCGCGTCTGGATTCGAAGCCACGAGCCCTTGCCGATGCTCTCCACGGGATTTTCCACCTGAGTAATGGTGTACATCGGCGACTCATAGCGCACGTCGTCAATCGGAGCGCGGAAGTGCTCTTTAAAGGGCGGCTGGGTAAGGAGCGCCTTCGTGCGGTTTTCGAGCTTCTGCTGCTGGCGAAAGAAGAAGTCTGCCGTGACGATCACGTCGTTTTGCAACAGGTAGCCGAAGATCACCGCCTCGCCGTCGGCGCCAAAGTCGCGAGGATCGGTGCACACCAGACGTCCCAAGTCTTCGCTTGATTCGTTCGGAATGAGGGTGCACCCCTTGTGTTTTTGCTGGACGGTGGTCACCGTGTCCTTGAGGAGCGACACGGACCCCAGCGAAAGCACGTAGGGCTCAAAGCGCTTGGAGAAAGCCGGATCGGGTTTCTTGGGCACATGATCCACCTTGAGCTTCTTCTGCCACTCGGCAAAGGCGAACTCCCGACGCTCTTGGGCGAGTTTCTGGGCTTTTTCTTCCTTCTTTCGCTTGGCCTCGTCTTTTAAACGCTTGGCTTCGGCTTGACGCTCGGCGCGTTCCGCTCGCTGTTCTTCGCGATAGCGCCGGCGCTCGTCAAACTTCTTCTGTCGGTTCTGCTCGATGCGCTCGCGCATGGACGCCGGCACATCCCCGCCGCGACCCACCGGCGGAAGATTGGGCACGGCCTTTCCAGCTCGCTCCGCCGCTCGACGCGCCTCGCGCTCTTCGCGGTGCTTGTCCTTGATCCTTGCCGTGCGTAAGGCGTCTTCTCGCGCCTGATCGACCACCGGCGCGGGCTTTTCGTCGGAAAAATGCAGCTGGGCCGAAACGGGGCTCGGCGCCCCCAGAAAAAGGAGCGCCGAAGCCGTCGCCGCGAAAGCCATAGAGAGCGTCAAGCGATGCATGCCGTCCCCCTTTGGCTATTCGCCCGTGGGAAAAACAACGGCGTCGCGCTGCGCCGGCGCCACGACGGCCTTCGGGTTGGGCGTCACGTTCTCCGTGCATGTCGTGCCGGGGATTTGGCAAAAGAGCGACATCCGCCGGTCTTCGTGGACTTCCTCTTCGTCAATGGTGGGCGTGAGGCGCGTCAAAGACCACAGGCACACCACAACTGCCACCCCGATGAAGAGGAGGCGCTTCGTCCACACGAAGGACGTATCTGACAAAGGCGAAGAGGCGCTGTCCGTTGCCGCTCGGTGCCCCGCCGCAAACCCTGCGAACGAACCCGCTTTGGCATCGGATAAAGCCTTCTTGATGTCGCCCCAGAGCAGACGGAACTGCTCTTTTATGGGGAGCTTGCCACGGCGTTCGTCTTCCAGCTCGCTTTCGTACTCCGCCTTGGTTTTGGTTGAGGAAAAGAGACTCATGAGAATCACATCCGTTTGGGGAGATTGGCGATGGCGCGGTTCACGCAGATCGTCGAAACGAAGAGAAGCAGCGGCACCCAGTAGGGTTCCAGCGCCCACGGCATGACAAACGACAGCAGGATGAGTCCCCAGGCCATCAGGAACGTGCCGATGGAGGTCGAGTAGATGAAGGGGGATGGCATGTCAAAGCTCGTGCGCTTCACCTGCCACGAGAGAAAGCCGTTGATGGTGGTGAGGGTGAGCACGGCGCCCCAGATCGGGAGCCACTTCTCAAAGAGGGCGATGCGCATCATCACCCAGCCCACCAGTTCTCTAAGGGCGTCAATCTGCGCTTCGGTCCAGTCGCCCACGTCACGGTCAAAGGCGGAAAGCCAGCTGCCTAATTGGCGGATGAGCGCGTCCACGTCGTTCTCTTCCATGAAGTGAATCGACATCTCATCAGCCGCTTGCCGGATGCCGACCAACGTGTCGGTGCCGAAGGCGGCCTCGATCATGGCGGCCTCTCGCAGCGCGGCGTCGCTCACAGCGTCAATGTCGATGAAGCTCCGCACCATGAGAAAGAGGAGCCCGCCGAGGATGACGAGAAAGAGAATGAAGACGCCAGTGGCAAAGTTGGACTTGGTCTTTTCAGCCATGACGCGCTCCGATTACGCGGTCTTGGCAGCGGACGCGGCTTGAGCCGGCAGCTCCCCGCAGCAGTTCAGTTCCGCAAAGAAGTACCGCTCGGGGGCGTTCAAGAGCATCTTTCGGCACGAAGGCGTCGTGATGAGCGCAATCACCTTGCCGCGCACGTAGGCTGCGTCCTGTCGCGGCCAGTCATTGGCGTCAAGCATCGCTTCACGGACGCGCACGTCGTCAATCAGGGCTGACGCCGTTTCGTTGATGAAGACCGCCAGACGCTTGACGGGTTCAACGGGCGTCAGGTAGTTCGAGAGCACGGATTCGTAGAGCATGAGAATCCGCAGCATGGTTTTGTAGGTGTCAAGGTAGCTGTGCGCCGGAAGCATGAGAGCTATGGCCTTCTGCGAGATGAGTCGCACATCGTCCCAGTCGTAGGCAGCCCACATGACGGCGGGCTGCTCAAACAGCAGTTCGAAGATGACGATTTCAGGCTTTTTGTTGCGACGGGCGCATTCAGCGTCGATGCGGGCCTTGGTGAGCTTTTTCAGCTTGTTGGCGGTGATTTTTGGTTCGATGGCATCCATGGGAGCGGCGCTCTGGAAAAAAATGAATGCCGTGAAGGTAGCAACCGAACTTTCTCAAAAAGGGGGCAATCTGCGCGAAAAACGCGTGAGGC
>CAVJBF010000146.1:0-3820 GCA_963647785.1 Acutalibacteraceae bacterium | reverse complement strand
CAGAAGCTCTGAAGTAACTCGGAACCCCGCGACTTTAGTCGTCGGGAGCTGTCAGGTCGCAGACACCGAGTTTGCCGTCGTAACGCGGGCAGACCATCCGCTCACCGCCCGCCGCGGGCCACTGCCATGGGAAGCACTGCAAGGCGAGCCGCTGGTCGCGCCGCCGCGATGGGCGGCGCCGAACGTTGCCGATACATTCATCGCCCGAGCACTTGCGCATGGCGTGAACCTCGTCGCCTCAGAAGAAAACAAGCAGCTCCTCACGCAGATTTCGCTCGTCAACTGCGGCATGGGATCCGCCATCGTTCCGCTGTCGCTCGCACCCATGCTGCCCGCTGGCACGGTGGCGCTCCGCATGGAGGACCCCGTCGTCATTCCGTTCATGGCGCTCGCGCGCAAAAAGAACAACGGGCCGGCGGTGGAGGCGCTTCGCGCCTCGCCCGACATCTTTCAAGCGCAGACTCCTGCTGCATAATCGCCGAGTCGCTGAACATTCGACTCGACAAGTTTGTCTTCATCGCCGCCTACCTGCCGGATTTAGAAAACAAGGTAGCCTGCGCCGATTGGGTGCGCATGCTGGGCACAGTGCTCAGTACGCGGGCGACGGAGGAGCAACGCACGCAGGCGCTCCGAAAGAATGGTATCGTTGTCGGACCGGATATTGAAGAGAAGGTGAAGAAAATGTGCTCATTGTCCGAAGGATTGATTCAAGCAGGACGCGATGAGATGGCGCCCGTGATTGCAGCTGCTCAGCTTCGTGAGGCAGAAGCTCAGGCTCAGGCGGCTGAGGCTCGGACTCAGGCAGCCGCAGCTCAGGCTCAAGTGGCGACATTAGCGAAAATCGCCGCCAACTCAATGAAACAGCAAGGATTTTCCTTGGCAGAAATCAGCCTCAAGATGCATATGTCTGTCCAAAAAGTGCTGATGCTTTTGTCGGAAGACGCCTCCCAGAACAACACCCAAAAACCGTTTCCCTGAAGTCTGTCGTCGCAGGGATCAACTCTCGCGGACAGCGGGAACCAAAAACCCGCGCCAGCCCGCTGGTGGCGCTATTCGCCAAGTCCGTCGCCGTCCGCGTCACTGCGTCTCACCACATTCTTCCTCTTTGCGACAGACCGACCGCAAACGCAACCGTCCGTTTCCGCACCTGCCGAGCGCTGTGATTTTCCGATAGCATGACGATTTCTAGCTTTTGCCTGCTTCCGAAATCAGACCATGCTCACTGAAATCGCGCTCTGGATCGACGCTCACATGATGTCGCTCCTTCTCACCGGCCTCACGCTGCAGTTTTTTTGCTGGTGGGCGATGTCAAAGCGCCGCCTGCCGCTGTCGGCCGTGATCATTCCCTCGAACCTGAGCCTGCTCCTCGTGATCGCTGTGGACGCAGCGCCCATGCTTCTGCCGCAGGGCGGAGATGTCTTGAGCGCGCTTCTCACCGTCGCCATGCTCTGGCTTCTCTGGAAGGAGAACAAGATCTTCTACCGGCAGTGGCGTCAGAAAAAGCGCGTCCAGCAGCTGATGGCGGTTGCTACGCCCACCATCCGGCTTCTGAGCCGGCTCTTTTCCGACGGCAAGCTCGAGTCGCTTGATTCCGAAAGCCCGAACGAGCGGCTCAAGGCGCTCGCCGTCGCACTGCGAACGATGCTCTCCGTCACGCGAATCTTTGACAAGGGCGGCGTCTGGCGTCTGGTGAGCTGCAACGAGCCGGGACAGCGCGTGGAGACGCTGCAGCTGCAGATCGCCCAGAAGGCCCTGAGCGAGCAGCCCGCCGAAGAGCAGGTGCCCGTCAAAACCTACCAGATTCAACTTGTCTACCGCGAGAACGGAAGCGTCCAGGACGTGCGCCTTCAGGGCGGCTCTCTCAGCCACGGTCACTTGAAGCTCATCGCTACCGAAAACGGCGGCGAACCCGCCTACTGGGCGCTCAGAAGCTGACAAAACTCAAGACTTCTCCGCTTCGCCAGACCGCATTGAGCACGTCACTCGCCGCGCGGGCATCGACAAAGAGGCCGCCGACGTCGTGAAAATGCAGCTCGAAGAATGCGCCATCTTCTTCGACGTGCTGCGGGCGCACGCCCGAGCAGCCCTCAAGGCGGGCTCCGTTCGCGCCAAGATCTTGCAGAACCCCAGCAGGCTTGCTTCGCTCTCAGCCCCGAAGGACCAAGTCTTGCGCGGAAACGGTAGTGAGTCGCCCCAGAACAGCAGGCATGTCTTCTCTAAACGCGCGTGTTTGACATCCTGATCTTGCAGCTCATCGTCCACTCCAGCTCGTGTTCCGAAGAACCTGTCGATCGCCGCGCTTCCGTTGCGATCCCCTGCCGAAGACGATTCGAATCCGCCATACGCCGTCAAGACCTTGGGTTTTTGAATCTCCTTTTGTCTCTTTCAATCGTGTCTGCCATCGTCCGAAGCTGTCATCAGCTTCGTGCTTCACCCTGCACCGGCGTTTTCTTTTTCGGCGACAACGGCGGCCGCGGAACTTCACCTCGCTGCCGGCAGCCTTCTTCGTAGCTCTCCGTCAGGGAGCAAACCTTGCAATCGCACCATAAGACCCACCGAATCACATTCGTCGGTTTTATGAAAACGACTAAAAGATTCCCATAACATCATCACGAGGTTCAATGATAAACTCCATGAAAACCACGATGAACCAGTGTCCCCGCGCTCGGGCAAAACACCTTGCCTTATCCTAAAATAGGCGAAGCAGAGTATTTTGTTTTCCTCGCGTATTTTCTATGAAATCGCTTCCCTTGGGCCAGCAGTCCTTCGCCGACTTGCTCGCTAACAACAACTACTACGTTGACAAGACACCCTTCATCAAAGCGGTGATGACAAGTCCCGCCCAGGTGTTGCTGATGACGCGTCCGCGGCGTTTCGGGAAGACGCTTTTCATGAACACCATGCGGCGTTTTTTTGACATTGATCCTGCAAATCCCGGCAGGAGTGAAACGAATGCCCGCCTTTTTTCAGGATTGAAGATTCTGGAAGACCAGTCGTTTTGCGCCCGCTTCATGGGGCAGCATCCCGTCGTCTTTGTCTCGTTCAAGGACGTGGAAGACAACAATTACCCTGACGCCTATCAAGCGCTCGCTCGGCGTTTTGCCGACACCGCCTTGGAATTCGCTTATCTGTTAGACAGTCCTCGCCTCTTGCCGCAGGAGAAGGCGAATTTTGCTCGTTGCTTGGATACGACGTATCTGCGGGATATTGCTCACAAGGATGCCGTCAAGGCATTTTTGAGCAACTTGGTCACCTACCTGGGCAAGCATTACGGCCGCAAGGTCATTCTGTTGATCGACGAGTACGACGTGCCGCTCGCAAAGGCGGCAACGTATGGTTACTATGGCGAAATGCTTCCGCTGATTCGAAACGTGCTGAGTGAAGCACTGAAGCCCTCATCAGTGTCGGAGGACCAGCTGCTGAAAGCGGTTCTCACCGGGTGTCTGCGCGTGAGCAAAGAAAGCATCTTTACGGGGCTTAACAATCCCGATGTCAACACTATTTGCTCTCAAAGCGAATCCTTGAGCGAAGCCATCGGATTTACTGAACCCGAAGTCAAAGCATTGCTCGACTATTACCACCTCAGCCCTTGTTTTGAGAAGGTCAAGATGTGGTACGACGGCTATCGCTTCCACCGAAGCGACATCTACTGCCCGTGGGACGTCATCAACTTTTGCAAAGACGCGCTGGACTTCAATGCCCCGTTGCAATACGCCCCGCGCAACTACTGGGCCAATTCCAGCGGCAACGACATCATCCAAGAATTCTTGGGCTTTCTCTCGGGCGAAGACACTGACAAGATGCAGGCGCTCGTGGACGG
>CAVJBF010000145.1:0-3915 GCA_963647785.1 Acutalibacteraceae bacterium | reverse complement strand
TCGCCATACTGTGGAAATCGACGAATTGAAGAAGCTTCAATACTCTGGAATGCAGAACATCAACAACCGCATCGACAAGATGGACAAGAAGCTTGAACGTGGTCTCGCCTCCAACGCCGCCCTCGCTGGCTTGATGCAACCATACAACATCAAGAAATTCAACGTCACGGTCGGCATGGGCGGGTACCGAGGCACCACTGCCATTGCGGCGGGCGCTGGCTACCGATTCTCCGACAGCGTTGCCGTACGAGCGGGGCTCGCGACCGATACGCAAGACTTCAGCGACCTCACCTACAACATGAGCGCCTCCTTTGAATTCTAAAGAGACCCCCATGTGATTCAGCCTCGCCATCCTCACGATGGCGAGGTTTTTTCATATGGGCCGCACCCGACGCGGGCCCCGGCGCCATTACCGCACCAAACCGACGTGGCACTCGAGCGACAGGTAATACGCCTTACTCCCCACCGGCCTTTCCTCCACCGCCAGATAAAGCCCTTCCTCCCAGGAGCGGCCGGAGGAATAGTCAAAAGACACCTCGTTTTCGCTCCAGGCTCTAACGCGGGCATCCTGGGGTTGCCTCAACTCCATGTCCCCGGCGAGGATGACGGGACGCAGCCGTTTCGACAACAAACAGCCCCGGAGCCTTGAGACGGCCCCGTCATCGCCAGGGGCGTCGGGCTCGATCAGAAACGTGAACGACAACCCCCGCATTTGAGCATGTTTGAAAATTCTCTTGAGCGTCAGATGAGCTCCCGGACAATCTTCAACACGAAGCACGTCCGCGGAAATAACCGTCGAGTCCGCGTCCAAACGCTCCCAATCGCTTGACGGCTTCGGAGAAGCCCCCAACCGTACTTTGAGGTCGCTCGTCACCCTGATCAGGCCGACCGGCTCTGCGGCGACCCCGGCCAACAACATCGCGTTATTGAACATATTTCCCCCTTCCAAAAAGCCGGACCATCCAATACATCAGGCGCGCCCTCCATGCCGGCACGTGGAGTTCGCGGAGACCCTCGTAAAACAACGCGTCGGCCTGCGCCTTCGTCGCAACGGCGTTCTCGTACATGAAGTCGTGCACGACACAAGCCTGGGCGTGCCTCCCCGCCGGAGCAATGAACCACCAGAGCCTGCGGGGGACGCTCGCCCGATCCTTCAAGCCGGACGGGGTCTTTTGCATTGGCGTGACGCAGTTGTATTGCCAAAGCGAATGATTTACCGTAGTCAACATGAATCCCGAAACAGGATTCATACGCCGTCCCTCACCTCTTCTTCAACCCAAGGCGACATCTTCGAGGAACGGCACCATTCACCGGTCGCCTTTCTTTGATCTGTCAACTAAGTCTTAATATGGTTGGGGCACTATCCTCCCCTTGCCACACAAGGGGTTGTCGCACCCCGCCGGCCGCTTGGATCAGGGCGTCCAGCGGGGCTTTTTTCATTCAAAGGACGAAGTGGTATGTGTTTTTTGGACACCTATAGGTACAAAGCCATGAAAATACCACGTTCTATAAAAGTTCAAGCTTGTGAGAGGCTTTTACATTATTACCCCGTCAAGACCCTAGCCAAAGAATTGAATATTTCTCACAGTTCTGTTCAAAATTGGGTTTATTTCATTAATCGTGGATACTTTGATTGGATAGACCGTCCATGGGCGCATCGACAAGCTCTTTTGGATCAAGCTGTCGAATATTGGTTTGACAACTATCCAATTGGTTACGCCGATGGTGGGAAACTCTTTGGGGTTAGAGCATCAACAATTTTTTCTTCAATTCGGCGCCGTCTTGCTAAACTACCTGAAAACCTACGTCCCAAATTGATCCGTTTTTGGGATGCTGTACCCGCTAAGTCTCTAGGAACTTTCAGGATGGCGATAACAAAACTTTCAGATATTCCCGCTGACCGCCCTTTAACGACTGCCGAACGCAAGGCATTATTTGAGGAGTTAGAGGACGCTAGATGTCGCTTGGCTGTGAGTGAAAGTATGCTCGAAGTGGCAATCGAGTCATGTACAGACGAGCTCAAAAAAAAGAATTAAAGCGGCAATTAGAACTTGTGAGAGAGGCTTTAGCGTCGTTCGGGTCTGCCGTGCAGTAGGAATCCCTCGCAGTACTTTTTACGCCTCGCAGAAGCAAACAGAAGCTCAGCAGCGCGAAGCCAAACTCGCTCAAACGGTTGAAGGAATTCAGATAAAGCATTATTTCACTATTGGCCGTCGCCGTATGGGGAAGCTGGTAGCGGAAGAATTAGGGTTTGAACCGGGCGAATGTACCCTTCAACGGGTGATGAAAGAGTATGGCCTAAATGCTCAGATCCGTAGAGTGCGTAAGGTGAATCCTCATGCGGGGAAAGCGTATCAAGCACAGCTGCCTGACAATACCTTAAATAGAGAATTTAGAGCAGAACAACCACTACATCGCATGGTTACTGATGTCACCTATATTCCCTATTACGAGAACAATGAGTGGCACTGGGGGTTTTTGTCTCTGGTACAAGATCTATTTGATCGCTCTATTGTGGCGTGGCGTTTTGCGAAAAAGCAGGATAGCCACTTGGGGGTCTCTGCATTGTGTATTTTGGCCTCTCGAGGATTGGCTCCTGGAGCAACATTGCACAGCGATCGAGGAAGTATTTACACGTCAAAGGTGTTTCGCGATTTGCTCTCTGATATGCGCGTGAATCATAGCTTTTCTCGGAAAGGGAACTGTCACGACAATGCAACGATGGAATCTTTCAACGGGACTTTGAAAATTGAGTCTTTGTACAACTCGATGTTTAACCGCCAAGAGCAACCTAGCTTTAAGGAACAGAATGCTTTGATCGGAAGATATATCGAGTACTACAACAATCATCGTCCTTGCTCAATCCTTGGGAATATGACGCCTAAGAACTACAGAGCTCAATATGAAGCCAGAATTCATGCTATGGCTTAATTGGAGAAAGACGATTCTTTCTCCAATTTGAAGCATGAAATGAATAAAAGAGGCATGTCTGAAAAAGTATGCTGAAGTTATTGTTTAAACTGTCCAAAATTTGCATACCAGTTCAGGGATTTTCCAAAACAAATTCTTCCTAAACTGCCCTCTTTTTAGGCAATTCATCCTCTATTCGACATACAAAAACACCCCATTTGTAAAAAATCGTCTACAAAGTAAGTCCTTTTTCTTTGAGCCTAGTTCTGACTTGAGAAAGCGCCCTGTTACATTTATGACTTTTTCCTATCTTTACGCCTTTTCTGGACGATCTTTGACGCAAAAAGTTACGGTCTCTCCCTACCGTTACACATAAAAAACATGATAGGCTGTTTAGCACAGGTAACAAACCGAAGCCACTCTCTTACGGGACTTCTGGAATGCACTAAGGTTTCTAAACCATCATCATCTTGGTGATGACCATCTGAGCATTCTTCCTGTGGTATGGCTTCATATAAGGAGACACCTTATGAAGAAAACATGGTTAACGTCTACTGCAATCGCTACAGCTTTAGCTCTCGCTCTCGGCACTGCCGTCGCTCAGGAAGAATCCACGATGAGCAAGTCCGGTAACTATGTGAGCGAAAAGGCTGCCGCCGTGAAGGATGCCACCAAAGATGCTTGGGACGCCACGAAGGAAAAGACTGGCGAAATTGCTGAAAAGGCTAAGGATAAAGCTGGCGACGCTTGGGATGCAACCAAGGAAAAAACCGGTAACGCCTGGGATGCCACCAAAGAAAAGACTAGCGAATTAGCTGGTAAGGTCAAGGAAGGCACTAAGGACGCACCTGAAGCCACGGGTGAAAAGGCAGGTAATGCTTGGGAGACCACTAAGGAAAAGACGAGCAATGCCTGGAATGCAACTAAGGAAAAAACCTCTGAAGTCATTCACGACACCCGCAAGAAAGCTAGCGAAATGCTCGATCCCGACAAGAAGTAATCTTG
>CAVJBF010000144.1:0-3953 GCA_963647785.1 Acutalibacteraceae bacterium | reverse complement strand
GTTGTGGCTTCTGCGTAACGATACGACGCTGATTGGCTTCGGCGCATTTCGCATGAGCGAAAGCAAGCCTGAGGACCAGCGCAACAAAGATGTTCAGGCCCGCTACCGCAAGAACATCCTGCGCGTGATGCAACAGGTTCATTTCCGAACGGACAACCGTCGGGAGTCTATTGACCTTGTTTTCTTCATCAACGGCATCCCCGTGGCAACTGCTGAGGTTAAAACGAATTTCACGCAGGATGTCAACGAAGCCGTCGAGGAATACAAGAAGAACCGCAAGCCGAAACCCCGCGCAGGAGCGGCAGAAAGTCCCCTGCTCAAGGCGGAACGCGGAGCTGTCGTCCATTTCGCCATCAGCGAAACGGATATTCAGATGACCACGAAGCTCGACGGCGAGAAAACGCGATTCCTGCCGTTCAATAAGGGTTGCAACGGTCACGCAGGGAATCCCAAAGCGACAAAGGCAAACCCTTATCCGGTGTCCTTTTTCTGGAAGGAACTCGGAAATAAGGATGCCTGGTTGGGGCTGTTCCACAATTTCGCTTTCCAAGAAGAGTCTCAGTTTACGGACCAATTTGGGATTGTGAAAACGAAGAGTTCGTTGATCTTTCCGCGTTACCATCAGTGGCGTGCTGTCACCCATATGGTGGCTGATGCCAAGAAGTATGGTGCCGGGCAGAAATATCTGATTGAACACTCTGCGGGTTCGGGGAAGACCAAAACCATCACTTGGACTGCGTTTCAGTTATCCATGCTTCGTGATGCGAAGGGTAATGCGCACTTTGACACCATCTTGGTGATGTCGGACCGCAAAGTGTTGGACAATCAGCTCTCCAAGGCGGTTCGTCAATTCAACACGATTCAGGGGTTGGTTCAACCGATTACGGATAAGAGGGGGTCGAAAACCGCAGCCCTTGTCGAAGCGCTGGAGGATGGTAAGCGGATTGTTGTCGTAACGATTCAGACCTTCCCGTTCGCAATGGAGCAGATCATTCTCAACGACAAGCTCAAAGGAAAGCACTTCGCTGTCATCTTCGATGAGGCCCACAATTCTCAGGCCGGGCGTAGCTCTGCGCGGCTTAATGCGGCCCTTGGCAACAGTGGTAAAGGCATTCTTGAGTCCGAGACCATTGAAGAGCTCCTGACCCGTTTGCAGGAGTCCCGTCGTCGTCCCGACAACGTGTCGTTCTTTGGCTTCACTGCGACGCCGAAGCATCAGACGTTCATGCTGTTTGGTCGTAAAAAGAACGGCGAGGCAATTGATCTCGTCAGAGACCAGATCACCGAGGACTCTCCCGACTCTGAGAAGCCCGTCAGTTTCGACCAATACCCGATGCGTCAAGCCATCGAGGAAGGCTTCATTCTGGACGTTATGCAGGGTTATTTGCCCTATCAGACGGCCTATAAGCTGTCGTCGAGATCAGAGACGGACAAAAACACAAACAAGCGTGTGGACGGGGACGCAGTTCGTCGCGGTCTTGCTCAATGGAAGAGTCTGCATCCGACCAATGTGACGCAGAAGGTTAAATTCATCATTGATCACTTCCGCAACAATGTTGCAAGTATGCTGAATGGGCAAGCCAAGGCCATGATTGTGACCTCGTCCCGCGCCGCAGTCGTTCGTTATCAGAAAGCGTTCATTGACTACATTTCCAAGCATCCGGAACAGGAAATCCCCATTCTCCGTCTCGGCGTGCCTCTTGCCGCCTTTTCCGGTGAAGTGGCTCCGGAGTCAGCTGTACATGACGAAGACAAGTTCGTCAGTGACGAAAACATGGTGTGGGTGAACTTGCTCAAGTCCGATACCCCCTATACCGAGCAGAACCTCAACTCCAATGTCGATTTCGGGCAGGATGGGGCTTTAGAGCGAGCTTTCGATACAGACGATTACCGCATCATGATCGTGGCGAACAAGTTCCAAACCGGGTTCGATCAACCCAAACTCTGTGCCATGTACATCGACAAGATCATTGGCAATGAAGTCGAGATCGTACAGACATACAGCCGCGTCAACCGCATCTTCCCGGGGAAGGAAAGGACCTTCATTGTTGACTTTGTCAATGACAAAGACAATGTTGAGAAGGCTTTCCGTCGGTACGATCAGGGGGCCGCTATCAACGAGGGGCAAGACCCGCAAGTTCTGGAAAAACTCCGAATTTCGATCCTTGACGCCGGCATCTTTGACGCTGACAGTGTGGAAATTTTTACGGGTACGTACTATGCGCCTCAACTGATGAAGATCGGCACACCAGATCCCGATGCCCATAAAAAACTTGAGCTTGTGTTTTCCGATCCTGCCAACAAATACATGGAACAGCTTCGCCTTGCTTACGAGCGTTGCAAGAATCTTGAGCTTGAGCATGAGAACGCTTTGGCTTGTGAGGACGTAGAACGGGCCGCAGCAGCTGATAATCGCCTCAAAGAGGCAAGCAAAGAGTATCAGGCTCTCCGTCAATTCAAAACGAATCTCGGGCGATTCGTCAGTGCGTATAACTACATCGCACAAATCACCTCGATCGAAGAAGGTTCCTTGGAAGGGTTCGTCACATATTGTGCATTGCTGAACAAAAGGCTTTTGGGCATTACGCCGACGAAAGCCGACCTCACTTCGGTCATGCTTACGCACTATGACATCAAGGCGTTGCAGAAACCCGAACCCAAAACGACCGAAGAGGCCGAACCTCTGCGGCCTATCTCCGGCAACGGAGCGAGAGAACCTAACGGGAAACTACCGGAGTTCCTTCGCGACATTTTGGATCAGGTTAGTAATTTCGCCGGTGACACCGCTTCCGTTGAAGATGCGCTTGCGTACTGCTACACCGTTTCTGACAAGGTGAGCCAGAACGAAATCGCCAAATATCAGGTGCTGAACAACAATCGTGAGACCGCCAAGATGGGAGCCATGACCAATGCCGTGACTCAGGCTGTGTTTGACCTTTTGGCCCAAAACAAAGTCTTTGCAGCAATGGTCGCTAAGAACCCCGCCAAGAAGGACGAGTTGCTCAACATCGTCTATAGCTTGATCCGTAGCCCGCGAGTTACAAATGCTCAGGTCAAAGAGTATGAGGAGAGCCCGGAATGACAGATGCCGCCAACGCCTGCGAAAAAGCTCGCTACAGTGAGCTTCTCTTTGTCGTTACTCTCCATAGTTGAATTGCGCCATAAACTGCGCGCCTTTACTCTTTGCGTCAAGCCATTTTTTTAGATCAGTATGGCGCCAGCGTGGTTGACCGTTCCAGTCATCTAGTGGCAGTGGAGCTTTACCGTCCCGTACCCACGTGTTCCAAGTACGTGGGGTAATGTCCAATAAATCAGCAATACTCGACGCGGCATAGCAGCGCAATACTTCATCTTTTGCGTCCAAAGCCTTCAAACACTGTTGAGCTTTTTCTTTCGTCATTTTCCCTTTTCCCATAGTGCGCTCCTTACATAAACCCCTTTTGGTCAAAACGTTGTTCAGCCTTAAGCACTGCTGCGGATAATTTCGCCATTAAGCGAGTCATGTCGTGCAGGTGTTTTTTGACCTCTTGTTTGAGCAGCGAGACTTCCGCCTTTTTTTCCTTCATTCTCAGCTCATTGATCAGCTTTCTGATTTTGAGTACATAGTTCTCCACAGTCCCTAAGTCCTCATCAAGTCGAGTAACCTGTGTGCAGAATCGCTTCTCCTTTTCTTTGTCTTCCTTGATAGGGGTAATGAATGTGTTCTTATCTCTAAACTCGTGAATCATTCTGTTTATCTCCCAAAATTAAAATGTGTAATTGCATTCTCTCAGTAGGAATTGCTGGCGTTGTTGGTCTGGTAGTCCTAAAACTTGTATAGCCGTTTTGTAGATTGAATTAAATATGTCGTTAGTCACTTCTCGTTTTTGACCAGTGAGGATTTTTGCCCCATACTTACCGTGCAAAAGCGCGCCAGCTACATAGTCATAAACGAGTCCTCTAGGGAATCGCTC
>CAVJBF010000143.1:0-4038 GCA_963647785.1 Acutalibacteraceae bacterium | reverse complement strand
ATTGGAAGAAAGGGCAGACCATCAACTCGCTTCAGCCTGAATATGGGAAGAACACCAAGCCACGCAATTGCAAGAGGAAGCCTGGGCGCAGATTCGGCGACTCCAACGTCAATCCGCCCCCGGTGAATGATGAGTTGCGACAGTTGTTCAGCCGCGCCATCGATCACTATGTGCTCAAGGCCGAACAGAGGCTTTCTCTGGCAAGCGCTCATGCCAGACTTGTTCACGAGTACGTGGCCTCCCATCCGGGGGCAACGATCAACACAGCACCAACGTTCAACCAATTTCGTTATTTCTATCGAAATTACAAAAATTTTCCGGAGAAACTCAGGGCCATTACTCCAGAGACAGAGTACGACAAGGACAAAAGGTCGCTTCACGGAACCATCTACGATATGGTTGACGGCGTGGGGCAAATCTACGAGATTGATGCGACGAAACCGTCGGTCTACCTGGTTGCCGAAACCGATCGCAGCCAGCCAATCGGACAGCCGACGCTCTACATCGTCACTGACGTCTACAGCCGCATGATTGTTGGCGTCCATGTGGCCATTGAGCCAGCGCAGTTCGAACTAGCGGCGGCATCACTCGTGAACGCCATCGCCGACAAAAGCGAGTTTCTGGCAACTTGCAGCGACGACATTGATCCCAAGTCATGGAATGTTTCCGGCCTGCCAGCAAACGTAACGGCAGATAATGCGGAGCTCTCTGGACAGCAGATTGAAGCGTTCTGCCGCAGCAACTGCGTGACCATCGGCAATGCCAAGTCTTACCGAGGCGATCAGAAGTCCACGGTAGAAAGATCCATCGGCTTGGTGCAAGAACGAACTGAATCAGTGATTGATGCTCGTCCAAGTCTCGTGAAGTTGCGAAAGGAAGGCGCCAAGGACATGCGATGCGACGCGACGCTGACGATTTCGGATTACCGCAAGATTGTGGTTAATGCGATCGTCGATCTCAACAATCGCGCTCTCAAATTTACGCCTCCGGGATACCCTGCTGGCAGAGCTCCGACACCCAAGGCCATTTGGGAGTGGTGCCATACCGTAGGTGGCGGCAAATCCTATCTGCGACGTGCACCGAAGGAAGAGTTGCTCAAACGTACCTTGATGCCTCGATTTGATGCGACAGTGTCCCGAGAAGGCATTCGCGCCGAGAAAATCACCTACACCTGTGAGCGAGCCCGGGAGCTTGGATGGTTTGAACGAGATCGGCATGCTCCGCGACCGAAGGCGCCTCGAATCGCTATTGACCCAGCAAACGTTGGAAAAGCCTGGCTCTTTCCGACGGAGGACACGCAACCGCAGGACGCCTGGCCGTGCACGCTGGCAGCAAAGGACAAGCACTTTGATACATATCCACTTTTTGAAGTTCGATCGTACAAGAATGAGCAGAGCAAATCCACCGAACGAGCGGAGCGTGAGCATCAGCTGATTCGAGGCAAAATGCACGCAAAGAACGAAGCCATTGCTAAAAAAGCGAAAGCGTCCAAGCCGAAGACGAAGGAAAGCAAGAAATCTCAGCTGGAAGGTTTGGCAAACAATCGATTTGCCGAGCGAGGTTTTCAGGCCCGAAAGTCTCAAGGTGTATCAACGCAAGAAGCTAATAAAATCAAACCAATAAAACCCGTGGAACCGACCAGCCCCTATGAGCTTCCGGATGACATGGACGACTGGGATTAACAAAAATGCTTATCCATCCTGCCGTATACCGACCAGCCACTGCCGAAGTGCACCGCAACAATCCGTTGATTGAAGCGCTTCCTGATTACCTGGAATGGCGGCCTCGCGACGTACTGAAGAAGCTCTCGAAGGAGCCTGAACAGCTGAATGCATGCGCCAGTCGCTCTCAGATTTCAGCGTGGCTGAACAACCTTCCTCCGTCGCTTTTTGTGCCAACAAAGCGGCACTACGCATTGTTTGAGACCATCGATCTGCTGATTCGTCAAGGCTACGTGTTGCGCAACCCGATGACAGCAGAGCGCGCTGACTACCTGCGAAATGCTTATGAGCGCCAACAAAGCGGAGAGAAGGTGCTGGATACGACCTTTGAGGAAGAAATCCACGAACAGCTGACGGCCAGTCTGATCGGCACCTCTGGCATGGGCAAGACGCGCACGGTGGAGCGCATTCTAACGTTCTACCCGCAACTGATTGAACATACAAGAAAAAGCATAGGCGGCCCCATCTTGCAGATCGTTTATCTGCACGTCGAGTGTCCTCACGACGGAAGCGTCGTTGCCCTCTGTCGCAATCTGCTCGGCGAGATTGACCGACTCACGCTAAACGACTACCGTCAAAAATTTCGCATCACGGATCGCACAACGCTTGAAACGCTGAAGTCCACACTGGTGCACGTGCTGGCCTTGCACTATGTCGGCATCATCGTGATTGACGAGATTCAGAACCTCACTTCCAGCCGAAAGAATCGGGAAGATCTTTTCAATTTCATCGTGAGTCTTTCAAACTCGCTCAACGTGCCGCTGCTTTTTGTGGGTACGCCGAAGATCTATGAGTTTCTGACAAGCAATGTGCGCACGGCAAGGCGTTTCGGCACCCGAGGATTCATCAATTGGAAGCCATTGGAAAAGGACTCGAAGGAATGGAAGAGCATGATCACCGAGCTGTGGAAGTACAACCTCCTGCAGGATGATGCCGACGGCATGCCTGAGGCGGTTGAGGACAAGCTCTTTGAAAGAAGCTTCGGCATCGTCGAAGTCCTCCTGAAGCTCTACATCCTGACCCAAAATCGGATTCTCCTGCTGAACTCCCGAAAGAAAGCGGCAGCGGAACGGAAGATGACGCCGGAAGCCATTGATTTTATCTTTGAAGAGTTCTTTAAAAACATGGCTCCCATCCTCAAAACGCTCCACAAAGGGGATCTGGATGCCCTGCGCAAGTTGGAAGACATTGCCATGCCAGAAAATCTGGCAGAACTGACAGCGAAAATGCATGCCGACATCGATAGCGATGAAGGGGACGTCCTTGATGAGAACGAATTGCAAAAGCAAGACTTGAAAGCCGCTGTTTCCGGAAACGTGGCTTTTGCCGGTGACGCCCTGCCGCAGGTAGCCAAGGATATCGCTCGGGGCATCCTCGTCGACGAAGAACCTAAAGAGGGCGCTGCTTGATCTACCTGCCGGAGCCCTGGAAAAATGAACTGCTGAGCAGCACGCTGACGCGCGGTGCAAAGTATTTCGGGCGAGACTGCAGAACCATGTCCCGCGTGCATTTTGGGGAGTACTGCCTCTGTCATCCTCAGTACCCAAAGCACGTGCCGATCTTTGCCAAGCTCTGGGGCGACCAGTGGACAACAGAGCAGCTGATAGCGTCGAACACGCTGTACCCACTGACAGCGCCGTTTGTGGAACCGTCGTTGCGAGAAAGACTCCTCGACTGGATGCTGGGCAACCCAAGCGGTAGACGCCGAGTATCAGGGAGCATGCTGAAGGGGACGAGCCTCATGACCTACCGCTTCTGCACGAAGTGTTGGGAAGAGCAGGAACGAACCTGCCGAGGCGACCAAGGCTGGCTGAGGCAGTGGCAAGTGCCGGAGAACAGACTCTGCCTCAAGCACGGTGTGCCGCTGATGGATACGGGTGAATCGTTTCGAGACCGATTCGGAGCTACCCGAAACATCGACTGGAGCGATCTTGATCTGAGCAAAGCGCTGCCATTGGTTTTGCACCAGCATGATGAAGAACTAAGTCTGACGATCGACCAGCTTCTCAATCGACCTTTGACTCGCCTGCCAACGCAAGAACAGTGGACAAGATTTTGGGATGTCTTGCTTGCTCCATTCGACGCAGCGGCTCTCGCCGCTGCCGGAAATGAGTACTGGGGCAAGGATTGGCTTGAGAGTAAGGGCATTCGATACATCAGCCGCCAGTTGATCGATGGCCCCCGTTGTCGGGTATGGTGGAGACATCTGGTGTTGCTCAAGGCCGCCTCACCAGCGATGTCATTGCGGGAGGCTATTGATGTCGCCGCCAGGGCAGAGACAATTGTTAATTGACGAGACAAACATTAAAGCCTTTTT
>CAVJBF010000142.1:0-4234 GCA_963647785.1 Acutalibacteraceae bacterium | reverse complement strand
AGAAGCTCTGAAGTAACTCGGAACCCCGCGACTTTAGTCGTCGGGAGCTGTCAGCTCAGATTCCGAGTCGGAAAACCGATGGTTCCACGCCGCTGACGCACTGCACTTCTGACGGCACCGTGACAGGCGCATTGACAAATCAAGCCAAAGCCGACTGATGCAAAAGCGTTTTTATTACCAACAAGCATTCATATGCGTTAGACTTGAAAGGTTGTTTTCGCCGTTTTTTCATCCAAGACCGCTTATGCCCGCCACCCAGCCCTTCATCTGGAGCCAGCTCTTCACCCGCCGCCCTGACGACGTCACGGATCAGCTCCTCACGGACATCCGTTCGACGCTCGAAAGCTGCCATGCCTCCGGCGTCATCACCGGGCTCTACGACAACCGGCTCACCATCACAGGCGCCAGCCGCTTTCTTCTAAAGCTCCTCGGCTGCGACTTTGAGGCGCTCTTGACGTCAACGGACGGCAGCTTTCTCAATCTCATCGCGCCCGAAGACCGGAGCGCCTTCATCGCAAGCGACTTCAGCGACTGCGACACAATCCGAGAACTGCAGCTCCTTTCGCCTCGAGACGGCAAACTTTTCATGCAGTACACGAAGGCTACGTCCAAAGACGCCCAGGGCAGAGCCGTCTGGGTGATCGCCGTCGCCGCAAGTCCTGACCGCCAGAGCCTCACGCTGATCAACAACACGCTGCACTCCGGCCTCTGGTTCTTTGACTGCGACCGCGAGGGCCGCATCAGCCGCGTGGTGTGGGACGAATCCTTTCGCCGGCTTCTGGGGTACGAAAGCGCCGTGGACTTTCCCGACCGACTCGAAAGCTGGTCCGAGAGCGTCATCGAAAGTGAGCGAGAGACAGCGGTGCGAACGCTTCAGAACTCGCTTTCCGATCGCACCGGCCGGACGCACTACGACATCACCAACCGCCTGAGGCGCCGGGACGGCACGGTGCGCTGGTACCGAAGCCAGTCCGACATCATCCGGCGCCCCGACGGCACGGCAAGCCGCGTCGTTGGCGTCATCAAGGACATCACCGAGGAGCACGAGCGCCTTGTCGAGCAGCGGCGCGCCGAAGCTTTTCACCGGGCCTACACGCGACTCAATCTTTGCGAATACTTCGTGCATCTGGAAGACGGCACCTTCGCCTCGTTGAAAACCGAGGAGACGCCGCTTTCGCCCTGCGGCGCACACGACACCTGGTCCAAGCTCATCCTCTGCTACGCCACGCAGTTCGTCGTCGCCGAAGACCGTGCGAGCGTGCTGAGCCTTCTCGATCCCGAGACCATTCGCCACCGCTTTGCTGCAGGCGAAACGGAATTTGAAGCCGACGCCCGCATCGAGCTCGACGGCCGCACGCTCTGGATCCGCAACGTCGTCATGCGCACGGAGTCTGTAAGCAGCGATCTCGCCGCCCTCGTCTTCATGCGCGACATCACAGCTCAGAAGACGCAAGAGGAGACCCATCGAGAGCTCAAGGCCCGAAATTCCGCCATGGAGCGCCTCATCGAGGGCGTCGTAAAGCTCGTGAACCGCTTTGCGGTCTGCGACTTGGAAAACAACACCTACGAATTCCGAAGCTTCGCCGGCGACATCCCCTACCCGTCCGTCGGGCGCTACGACGCTCATATTCTCCGGATGGCCGAACTTTTCAAGCCGCTAGCCGCCCCCGGCACGATAGCTGAACTCCTCGCGCCCGATCACCTGCAGGAAAAAATCGCCGTCTCGCCCGACGGCGTCTGGCGCTTTGAGTACTGCACGAAGGACGAAACGATTTTCAAGAGCATGACCATCGTCCCGGTGGACTACCGCGACGGCAGGCTCTCGCAGGTGCTCTTCATCTCGCAGGACATCACCGAAGAGAAGCTGCGGCAGCGCGACTCTCGCCGAGCGCTCGAAGACGCCTGCAACGCCGCTCGCGCCGCAAGCGAAGCCAAAACCACGTTCTTGGCGAACATGTCGCACGACATCCGCACGCCGATGAACGCCATCGTGGGGCTCACTGCCATTGCGGGCGCCCATGTCACCGACGCCGAACGCGTGAAATCCTGCCTGTCGCAGATCACGCTCTCAAGCCGCCACCTTCTCGGACTCATCAACGAAGTGCTCGACATGAGCCGCATCGAGAGCGGGCGAATCTCGCTCAACGACGAAGACTTCAGTCTGCCCGACCTCGTGGACAATCTGCTGCTGCTCGTCAAGAGCGACATGGCGCAGCACCGACATCAGTTTGAGGTGCACCTCAACAAGCTGCAGCACGAAAAGGTGCAGGGCGACAGCCTGCGCATCCAGCAGATCTTCACCAACCTCGTCGGCAACGCTGTGAAGTACACGCCCGACGGCGGCCGCATCACCTTCGCCATTGAAGAAAAGCCCACCAACCACCGCAACGTCGGCTGCTACGAATTCACGGTGGAAGACAACGGCATGGGCATGACGCCAGAATTCCTGCAGAAGATCTTCCTTCCGTTCACCCGCGCAGACGAAACCCGCACCTCGCGCATTCCGGGCACGGGGCTTGGCATGGCCATCACGAAGACGCTCGTGGACATGATGAACGGAACGATTCACGTGGAAAGCACCCCAGGAAAGGGCTCGCGCTTCAAGGTGACGATCTTCTTGAAGCTGCAGCCCGAAGAAACGCCTTCAGTTGACGCCCTCGCCGATCTTCCCGTGCTCGTCGTGGACGACGACCGCGAAATCTGCACGGCGACCGCCGACATTCTCAACGAGATCGGCCTCCTCGGCGAATGGGCTGACTCGGGCGAGGCGGCCGTGCAATGCGTCGCCCGGCGCCACGAGACCCACAACGACTTCTTTGCCATCATAGTCGACTGGAAGATGCCCGGCATGGACGGCCTTGCGACCGTTCGCGCCATTCGACAGATCGTAGGCCGGCACATCACGGTGCTCATCATGTCGGCCTACGAATTCGGCGACATCGCCGACGAAGCGCGCGAAGCGGGCGTGGACGGCTTCATCTCGAAGCCCCTCTTCAAGTCCAAGCTCGTCTCCACGCTCGCCTCCTTCGTCACTCCCGGTGAAAGCGCGCCAGCCGCCACGCCAGCAGACACCGCCCGCATCAACTGCAGCGGCAAGACGATCCTTCTCGTGGAGGACAATGAGATCAACCGCGAAGTGGCGACTGAAATTCTCACCATGTCAGGCGCCGTCGTGGAGTGCGCCGAAAACGGTCGGGAGGCGATCGAAAAGTTGTCCAGCCGCCCCGACGGCTACTACGCACTCATTTTCATGGACATCCAGATGCCGGAAATGAACGGCTACGAAGCGACGGCCGCCATCCGTTCGCTCCCCTTGCCCTACGCGCGCACAATCCCCATCGTTGCAATGACCGCCAACGCCTTCGCCGAAGACGTCGTTCTCTCTCGCAACGCCGGCATGAACGAACACATCGCCAAGCCCATTGACCTGGCGCAGTTGAACGTCGTGCTGCGGCGCTGGCTCGCGAACTGACGGGCTCGCCTCCTCTGCACGCTGCCGTGGGCCTTTCGCCGCGGCAGTGTGCCCGAAAAGCCTTGTCATCAGCGGTTATTGGCGCCAAAAGCCTCCATGCCGACGGCTTTATCGTGCGGAGCTCTATTGAAACGACTCCGTCAAAATCTTGAAGGTGCTCACAAAAACATGAAGCGACTCAAAAAAATCACGAAGCTTCTACAGCGCCAATTTTCAAGCCTTTATAAACGATAGCAACTCGTATCACGTTTGAGACGCCGCGAAGCGCTTCGCCCTCTGCATAATGGCTCGCCTGCCGGCGAGCGGCATCAAGCGCCGCGGCCACGGCGGAGTCTTCAGCATTGCGCGGCAGGTGCTTCACTTCGATCACATAGGTGGGCAGCGCCTTGTTCTTGCGAGGCGTCAAAAGGAGGTCCATGAAGCCGGAGTCTTCGCCGCGCGATTCGCATTCGAGTTCACCTCGGTAGTCCGTGGAGAACCACAGCGTCGCCGCGAGCATGGTTTGGAACACCTTTTCAGTGAGCTGCGCATGCATGTGCACGCCGCTGTCTTCCTCAAGACGCCGGTTGGAAATTTCCAGCCAAGGCTTCGGGTCACCGGCGGCGAGCGCCTCATAGGCATCGGTAAACTCCGAGAGGCTGAACCAATAGTCCTTTGTCTGCAGCACGTGCTTGAAAAAGTACTCGAAGAACTGGATGCCGATCGCCCGATTGGGAACCATAAGGGTTTCCTTGTTTCCCGGAACAAACGTCAGGAACCCGA
>CAVJBF010000141.1:0-4282 GCA_963647785.1 Acutalibacteraceae bacterium | reverse complement strand
ACGCGATTCACCCCCATGACTAAAAGTCAGGGGCTCTCTCGCGGCTTTGTAGTAGCCGCCGTCGGGACGCATCCAGCTCTGGTCGCCGCGTGAGAAGCTCCCGTTGGGATTCATCACGCCGCCGCGATCATTGCCGTAGGTGCCGCGAAACGACCCGTTCGGATTCATCTGCGTGTCGGTGCCGGAGTGGAAGGTGCCGTCAGGCGCCATGGTGGTCGGACCGTCGGGCGACACGGATCCGTCAGGATTGAGCTGAAAGGCCAGGGCTTGCGTGGAAAGCAAAAGGCACAGAGCGAGCAGGCAGCTCGCGGGTTTCATCATGTTTGACTCCTTGCCGGTCAAAGCCGGCGATCGTTTTAGCTGTTGACAGGTGATGTCTCGAACTTTCAGGAAGCGGGCGTCGCGCGAAGGGACTTAATGGGCTCCGTCTCATGCTTCCCGCACTCGTAGGACCCGAAGCAAGTGCGGCCGTCGAGCTGATGACGCGCATTCGTTTCCGAAATCCTTGAGAAAAGCCAGGATGTGCGCTGCAAGGCGGAGGGCGGCGTCCAGACGACAAAGTAGTTCTTGCCGCCTTCAACCGCAAAGCGCTTGGGTTCTGCGTACTGCCGCTTCCCATGCGAAAGCGTCAGGCTCACGACACCAGGATCAACCTGATAAACGGCGAAGTTCGACTTGTTGAAGCCTCGAAGCGGCGCGTGGCTTTTGCCCGTCGTCTCTTCGTCAAGCGTGATGTCAACCCAGCCGTCGCCCTTGCCGGCGAGCCCGAACGTGACAATGCGTCCGTACTGAAAGGACGACCGTTGAAAGACGAAGATGTTCGCCTTGTCCGACGGCACGTGATCGATGTCCACGTCAGCGGCCGCCGCCGCTGACGACTGCATCACCGCGATCGCAGCGCTCGCGGCGAATGCGACTGCCGCAGCCTTTTGACTCATCTTGGCAAGCGCTTTCATTTGGCGGCCTCCATCTGCTTGGCATCCTTCAGAATCGGGAGCGCGGTCTCTTCGTCAATTTCGCAGAGCCGCACGCGATTCAAAATGAGCTGATCAAGCATGCCGCTCGGACCGACGAATATGCCGTCGCCGTAGACAAAGTAGCGCTCTCCCTCTTCCACCGTGAGGTAGAGGTCGCTCGACCACTTCGCGTCAACGGTAATGTGCTTTTCGCCGGGCGTCGTATGGTGTGCGAAGTAGCCGCGGTCCTGCAGCTTGCAGACCGGGATGCCGTTTTCAACAACGGCGGGCTGGGTGATTTCGCCCACGCGGCCGCGCAGGTAGTAGATGAGCGACTCGCCCGGCCGCGGCGATTCGAGCTCGGTGAATTCGGGACCGGGCGCCGTGGCGGCGCACCCCGTCAGAAGACTGGCGGCGCAGAGGACCGCCGCAAGTCCCGCGCGGGCCTTGAGAGAAACAAGCTTCATGAACAAAACATCCTTTTGGGGAAAATGAACTGCAGACAATCCGAAATCCGGCTCAGCAACCGCCCCCGTCACCGCCGCAGTCGCCATCCCATCCGCCATCATAGCCGCCGTCGAACCCGAAGTCGCCGCCAAAATCGCTTGACGCATCCGATCCGGCAATGTCTGAGTTGAGGCGATCCATCGCCGCCAAAGCGCCGAAGCCGCCTCGCTCCGAATCCGATGCGTTGTTCTTCTCCCAGTTTTCCGCCTCCCGGGCCTGGGCTTCGAGCTGCTCCTGCCTTTCTTCGGGAGACAGCCATTCGTCAAAAAGTGTTTTCAAGATCTTCCCCTTCTCGTTTATTGAGCGTTTTTTCTTTCGCCGGGCAGCCGCTCAAACCACCGCAGCGGCCCGGCATCCGTCGAATTATTCAGCTTGCCGTTGGCTGACGATGAAATCACAAGTTTGCGATCGAGCAAGCTCCCTGCAGCATCTCGCGCACCCACGCCTGCACCACTTGGGCTTCGCCAACCTCCCGCCCGTAGAGCGTGATGATCTCTGCCACGGGCGTTCGAGCGCAGGTCGCATCAATGTTTCTCAAGCTCCGACGCCCGTCGTCCGCCCCATGCGACTTGCCGCAGAAGATCGCGAGCCCTGCCTGCGTCTCCGACGCGTCCCGCGGCGCCGTCCCCAGCAGATACTTCGCCATCGTCGCCTGCGCGTAGTTCTGCAGGAACGACGGCCACGCCTTGTACTTCGCATCGGCAATCCAATAGCGCGTCCCCCGGTCGTCCCGCACGCGAATCACGTAATCCGGCGTCCAGTACGCGCCCGCGGGATCCGCAAGCGGCGCGCCCTGCGGCGAAAAGTCAAACGTCATCGTGCGCACAAGCCCGATGCCCATGTCCTCGCGCAGCCCGGACGGCACCACCGGCTCGTAAAGAAGCGTCACCTCGCGGCCGTCCTCTTTAAACACAAACTCGTTGCACACCGACGACGAAGAAGACTGGCGCTTCGCCAGTTCGGCGTACGTCACGCGCCGCCGGCTCACGGGCTCGCCCAGCGCGTCAACAAGAAGCGCCAGCACGTAGTGCTCGTAGATTCGGCTCGACTTTGACACTTCGATGAGGCTTCGCACGTCAGAGAACGCCGGCTCGCCCGCGGCAAACCATTCCTGCATGAGTTCGTAGAGCCGCCGGTAGGGCGCAGACGAAATGAAAATGGCGGAAGGCTCCGGCAAGCCGGTGAGCGGCGACGTCTCCTCCAGCGAAAAGAACCGGGCGTAGGCCGCCGAGAGCCCCTGCAAAAGCGGAATCAGCGCGCCCTTCTCCGCCCAGACGGGCGCCAGAGCTGTCGCAAACACTTCCGTGCCGTCCAATGCCGCCAGCCGCTCCAGTGTCTTTAGCGCGTTTTGCGCCACGTCGAGCACCGTCTGCAGGAAGGCAACGAGACAGCGGTTCTCGTAGATGTCAAACGACTTCTGGTGCGTTTCGTCCACCGTGCGAGCCGGCAGCCAGTGCCGTCGACCGAAGGCAATCCCCGAGGCGCGGTCCGTGGGCTGAAGCTCCTCAGGATGCGTCGCAATGAATTCCAGCGTACGGTGCGTGACAGAACTCACGCGGGCAAGCGTCGTGAGACGCAGTCCCTGCTGCAGGCGAAAGCGCGCGCTCTTTTCAAAGAAGCGATGCAGCTCCGCGTAAGCTGAGGCCACACGCTCCACGCGATCCCAGAAGGAGGAAGTAGAGGCTGCGTCCGCCTCCCCGCTGCCGCTAGCGGCGTCCTGCATTCCAGCCGCGGCGTCGGGCGGCATCAGCTTCGGCGTCGCCGCGAGCACCCGCTGCAGCATGCGCGCAAGGCGCCGCCCGTCTTCGGTGTCCGCGAGCTCGAGCGAAAACCGCTCCGCAAAGAGCGTCACCGTCACGCCAAAGCCGTTGCTCACCGCGACTTCCAGTCCCACGGCGCCCGCCCGATCGTCAAACGCGTCCGCCGGCAGCACGATCGGCCCAGCGGTGATCACATCGCCGCGAGCCGCCGGCACAACAATCTGCTGCAGCACCACTTCGTCTTCGACGGCGAGCGTGACGCGCACGGGGCGGCCGGCGAGCGACGCGCCAAAGGCGGTCGCTGCCAATTCGAGCGTCGCCTCCTGCGCCGCGCCCTGCTTCACCATCCGCGTCCGGACCAGACAGCCGTCTTCATCCGCAGGCTGCGGCGTGAGGTTGAGGAGAAGTCCTTCCCCGCCGGAAATCGGTCTGAGGTGAAGAACTCCAGAAAGGTTCGGCGTCATCAGAAGAACTGGAAGAAGTTGAGATTGCTGCTGCCGCGGGTGAGGATGTGATCCACGATCCCGGCAGAGACGGGCGCCTTCTCGCAAAGCGCGCGGAAATCTTCAAGCCACGCCTTGAACGCGGCGCCGCTCCCACGAACCATGGGCAGCAGCTTCTGCGCCACGGCATAGTCCACGGCCGTCGCAAGCCCCCCGTCAAAAAGCGGCGTCCCCACGGCAATGAACTGCGCGATGGCGCGGCGGCTGCGCATCGAAACCGTCAGTCCCATGGCGCGCATGTGCTCGTAGTAGGGCTGCATCGCTTTCACGTCCGCCAAAGGCCCCGCGGCGCCAAAGGCCGCCGTGAAGTCCTTCCAGCGCACCGACTGCGGCTCAGCACCCAAAACGGCCGCTGAATTGAATTCGGGATCGGGGAGCCGAATGATCCACGCGCGGTCCAAAAGCCTCGGCGACAGCGGCTCCGTCGTGTCGTCGATGTTGACGGTGGCGAGAAACCTCAGATGATCCGGAATGCGGCAGAGAACGCTGTCCCCCAGCACAATCTCGCGCGAGGCGCGCGCGTCCCCGCCGCAGATCCCCATGAAGTCCGCCCAGT
>CAVJBF010000140.1:0-4302 GCA_963647785.1 Acutalibacteraceae bacterium | reverse complement strand
AAGTAGGACACTGCCGGGCTCACCTTTTCAGAACCCCTGAGATCTCGATGGTCTCAGGGGTTTTGTTTTGGGCGCGTGCTATGCTCGCCTTCCTTTTTCTTCTCCCAGGCTTCGCCGCTCATGAGCTTTCGCAAGATCATTCACGTCGACATGGATGCCTTCTACGCGTCCGTGGAGCAGCGCGACCATCCCGAGCTGCGCGGCCGTCCCGTCGCCGTTGGGCACGCGGAAAAGCGCGGCGTGGTGGCAACGGCGAGCTACGAAGCGAGAGCCTACGGCGTGCACAGCGCCATGCCGAGCCGCCGGGCGCAGGAGCTCTGCCCTGAGCTCGTCTTTGTCGAAGGCCGCATGGAGCATTACCGTGACGTGTCGCGTCAGATCCGCGGCATCTTCGAGCGCTACACCGACCTCATTGAGCCCATCAGCATTGACGAGGCGTTTCTCGACGTCACCGAAAACAAGCAGGGAATTGCCTTGGCGGCTGACGTCGCTCGGGCGGTGAAGAAGGCGATTCGCGTGGAACTTGGGCTCGTAGCGAGCGCCGGCGTCTCCTACAACAAGTTTTTGGCGAAGGTCGCAAGCGACTGGCGCAAGCCCGACGGCCTCTGCGTCATCACGCCCGAGGAGGCCCCGCGCTTCATTGATGAACTCAAGGTCGAGCACCTTTGGGGCGTGGGCCCCGCGACCGCGAAGCGCATGCACGACATGGGGCTTGTCACGGCGGCGGACGTGAGGTCGCTCTCTTTGTCCACCCTTTTGGAAGTCTTCGGGAAGGCAGGGCTCACCTACTACGAGTTCGTGCGCGGCATTGACAACCGCCCGGTGATGCCCGTGCGGGAGCGAAAGTCCGTGGGCTGCGAGGAGACCTACGCTGAAGATCTCGTGAATTCCGAGGAGATCCTGGGCGCGGCGGCCGCGGTTGTGAGCGAACTCGTGAGGCGGCTCGACGCAAAGGGCTTTCGTGGCACGACGCTCACGCTGAAGGTCCGATTTGCGAACTTTCAGACGGTTTCTCGCTCCGTGTCGCAGCGGGGCGTCTGGACGACGGAGGCAGACATTCTCGCCGCGGCCGAGCGCCTTATTCGGGACGTCGTGAAGCCCGCGGATGCCGTGAGGCTTCTGGGGCTCTCCGTCGGCAACCCGCTCGCCGCGCCCGAAGAGCCTGACCTCTTTGAGGGCCTTGCCTGATGAGTCGGTGCGGACGGTGTTTCTCCTTATGGCGGACGCCTCCCGCCTCCTTACAATCCCGGTCCCTTCCGGGCGTTGAGCGCTCGCTTGAACGTTTCATCATGGCATCCAATACGCATCCTCTGGAAGTCACGTCATGGCTTCCTATCATCGGCCTTGCATTTGCGGCCTTTGTGTTCAACACGTCGGAGTTCCTTCCGGTGGGGCTTCTGCCCGACATCGCCCAGAGCCTGGGCGAAACGGTGTCCTTCACAGGCCTCATGATCACGGGCTACGCCTGGGTGGTGGCGATCATGTCGCTGCCTTTGACGATTGCGACAGCGACGATTGAACGTCGCAAGCTCCTTCTTTTTCTCATCTTCTGCTTTGCGATGGCGCACATCGTGGTGCTCTGGGTAGGGAGCTTCGGGACGCTGCTCGCTGCTCGCGTTGCGGTGGCGCTCACGCACTCCGTCTTTTGGTCGATCATGACGCCTCTGGCGGCCCGCATGGCTCCGAAGGGCAAGCGGGCCGTGGGGCTTGCCGCCGTCATGGGCGGCACGATCGTCGCCACGGTGATGGGGCTTCCCATTGGCACGAAATTGGGACAGCTTCTCGGGTGGCAGGAGGCGTTCTTTGTGATCGGCGCCGCGGCGCTCGTTCTCATGGCCTACATCTACTTTTACCTGCCGCCGTGTCCCGCGACGTCGGCGGGATCGTTGAAGAGCCTGCCGGTGATTCTGAAGCGTCCGGCGCTGCTTCAGCTTTACTTCCTCACCGTGGTGACGGTTCTGGGGCACTTCACGGTCTACAGCTACATTGCGCCGATTCTGCAGGCGGACGGCGGCTACGGTCCGACAGACGTCGTGCTCTTTCTCTTTGTCTTCGGCATCTCGGGGATCATCGGCACCTTCGTGACGACGAAGGTTGTGGACCGTCATGTGTCGGCGACGCTCACCGTGCCGCTCGTCATCATCGCGGCGAGCTTGTTTCTCCTTTACCCGGCCTGCGCGACCTATGCTTCGACGCTGGCGCTTCTCGTGATCTGGGGCGCAGCGATGACGTCCGTGATGCTCGCCTTCCAGACGGTGCTTTTGAACGTCGCTCCCGACGCTGCGGACATCGCAACCTCGATGTATTCGGGCATCTTCAACGTGGGGATCGGAGGCGGCGCCTTCGTGGGGAGCCTCATCTCCCAAGCCTGGGGCTTTCATCCGCTCACCTTCGCGGGCGGCTCGCTCGTCGTCATCACGGCGGGCTTCTGCCTCATTTTGTGGTTGAAGACGGGCAGCGCCGTCTTCCCCATCGCAAAAGTGGAAACGAAGGCGGTGCAGCCCGCAGCGCGCCGCAATCTCGCCGACGAGCCCGCCTGAGATTTCTCCCAGACAAGCCAAAGGCCCGCAGCGGCTTCGAGAAAGCGTCGAAGCCGCTGCGGGCCTTTTTTGTGGAGGCCGCCTCAGTCGTGCGGGAGCGCGATGATGCTGTCGTAGAGCCGGCGGTTCACGGGAGCGTCGAGGCCGAGCTTCTCGGCCTTTCGAATCACCGTTCCCGCAAAGAGCTCGACTTCGGTCGCGCGGCGGGCGAGCGTGTCCTGACGCATGGAGGGCATCCCTTGAGGACTCAGGGTGTCGATGATGGCGACGTACTCCTCGAGGTCCGCTTCGGTGACGTTGATGCCGGACGCCTTAGCGAGCGCAATCACTTCACGCATGGCGGACTTCATGAGGTCGCGCGCCGGGCCCGGCTGCTGCACGCCGCAAAAGGGGCAGTCCATGACGGCGCAGGTCTGGTTGACGCCGACGTTCAACATCCACTTGCACCACATGCGCCGCAGGATGTCGTCTTCCGTCTGGTACGCGAAGGCCGTGCGGTTGAAGAAGTCTTCGAGCCGAGCGAGCGCCGCAGCTTTGGCGGGCGTCTTTTCCGTGATGCCGATCCGCAGCTCCCCGATGCGGCTGTAGGTGACGCTTGTGCCTTGCCGCAAGGCGTCCATCGCCTGCGCAACGCAGTGCACGACAGCGCCGCGGCGGCCGAAGTGCGCTTCGATGTCTTCTTCGCTGGTGATGCCGTTCAAGACGGAAAGGAGCACCGTGTCGGGGCCCGTGACGGCGTCTGCTTCATGGATGGCGGCTGCGAGCGCCATGCCCTTCACGGCAAACATCACCAAGGGGGCCGCGCCGAAGGCTTTTTTGTACGCTTCGGGCGTCATGAAGCGAAAGTGATTCAAGCGCCCGTTGCAGGTGACGGGCGCGGCGGCGCAGCGTCGGCAGCGGTCGGCGTCTGCGATGAAGACGACCTTGTCGCGGCCGAGCTTTTCGGCAAAGAAGTCGCCGTACATGATGCCGAGGGCCCCGAGGCCGATGATGGCGATGGAATCGATGGAGTTCGTCATGGAGACTGTCCTTGGGTTGTTCAAGGGCGCCTCGCGCGCCCGGACTGCCGCTATCGTAGTCCGAAAAGACGGCGACAGAAGCGACGCAGCGCGTAGAGGAACTTCGCGAGCCACGAGCGGTGGTTCTCGCGCCACGTCCAGGGGGCGAGGGGATTGGCCTCCTGCCAGAGGCCCTTCTTCTTTTTCTTGGCGCTTTCGTTGGCGGCGCTGTAGCGCACGGTCTCTTCCTGCGAGAGACGGGAGAAGTAGCGCCAGTAGGGCCAGGCAAGGCCTTCCCGGATCATGAATTCGCTCACGTCGGTTTTCCCGAGCATCACGCGGCTTATGAGCCGGCCGTAAGGATCGACGCCGACGGCGGTGACGTCGACGGATTCCCCGGCGATCTTTCGCTTCAGGCATTCGGTGGCGTCGCGCCCGAAGGCCTGCTCGGTTTCGGGCGCATCCATGCCGATGAGGCGCAGCTTCACGCGCCGGCCGAAGCGCTGTTTCACCCAGATCGAGTCGCCGTCGCAGACATGCACGACGCGCGCCTTGAATTTTCGAGGGAAACGAGGACGAAAGAGGCGCTTGACGGCAAGGTGCAACAGCAGATAGGCGATGAAGAAAACGCCTGCTGTTGCCGCAGGATGGTCGGCGGCGGCAAAGATGAGTTCGTTCCAGTCCATCATGAGGGTTTGGCTAGCGAAATGAAAATCTTTCAAACTTGTCACGCGATTGGAGAACTACTGAATTTTATGATAATG
>CAVJBF010000139.1:0-4433 GCA_963647785.1 Acutalibacteraceae bacterium | reverse complement strand
GCCGGGTTCGCCCGAAAAGATCGTGAGGAAGTTGTTCGCAAGCGACACGAAGAGATTCACCGTCTCGTCGTGCGAGTAGCCGCGCCGCGCTCGGAAGGCGTCGATCAAATGACGACGCAGTGCGGCGGGCGTCCCGCTTTCCGCCGCAATGAGCGCTCCCGCCTCCCGCGACCGCGCCGCAAAGTCCACGTCGCCCGCCGCTGCCTTTAAAGACTGCGCCGCCTCGCTCTCAAACGTCTCCAGGCCGTCAAAGTAGGGCGACAGCTTGTGCCGCGAATAGTCGGTCTTCGCATCCGCCACGACGCGACGAATTTCCTTTTCTAAGAAGTCCTTCTTCGCCTTCAGCTCACCGTCAAGCGCCCCGACTTCCTGCTCCTTCGCTTCAATCGTTTGCTCGAATTCGCGCAATTGCGACTGGAACCGCGCGTTTTCCTCCCGAAGCGCCGTCTCGTGCTGCGCACGAAGGGCTGCCATTTCGCCTCGAAGCGTCTCCGTAAGCCGGGCAAGCTCCGGGGAATGGCTGATCGCTTCCGTGACGGCTTCGGTCACGGGCTGCACCGCAAGCGACGCCTCCTTCTTGAGTCGTTCGAGCACGCACGCCACCGCCGTTTTCTGAAGGCCGGCGACGAACGCCCCCGTCTTCTGCAGATCGTCAAACATCCGCTGGACGCGCGCCAGACGATCGCCCTTTCCTAAAAGCGTCGACCGCTCAAGAATCTCGTCAAGGTCACGCATCGCCGGCAGCTGAGGAATCTCCCGCACCACAGCCTGCAGAAGCGCCCCTTCCTTCACGAGATCCGTCACCCCCTTCACAAAGGCGCCATCGGTCTCGGTAAGCGCGAAGCGGCAGAACATTGTGCGATCCATCCGGTCCCCCAGCGACAACTGGATGATGCTGTCCGTCCTCGTCGGACGCCACAGCGTCACGTCGCCCAAGTCCTTCATCGGCACTTTGGCGACGTAAAGGCAGTGCAGCGAATTGGCGCGCAGCCGGAAGGGACCGACGAGCCCCTCCTTCGTTTCCAAGAGCGCCATTTCGCCGTCAAGCGCAGAGACCGCCGCCTCATCGACGACATCAAGCTGCACGAACGTGTCGCGCGCAAGGTCAAAATCCGCCTCGCAGGGCCTCACGATCACGCAGCCAAGGCTCGACAAGGGCTTGATCTTCTCGCCGATCTTCGGATCGTCCACGCCGTACACGTAGTTCGAGTCCTGCGTCGGCAGGAAGTCGCTGCGCTCAAAGGTCGCAATGAACAGGCGGCCTTCTTTCAAGGAGGCTGCCGCCGAAGCATTGGCAAACCGAAGCGCGAGGCCGCCCCATTTCGGAAAAAGCGCCGTGCGCTCCGAAGGCGTGAGCTGCAGCCAGGCCGTGCCAGCCTCAACATGCTTTGGATGGAAGTTGATGTAGTTGTTGAAATGCTTCACCGCGCCGATGAAGCGGCGCGGATAAGGCAGCGACGCCACGTCAGGCCGAGAACTCCCGCGCATCGTCTCGGCTCGGTAGACGGGGGCGCCCACCTGAGGCCGATCCTGCGACGCCACGGGCTGAACCGGCGCCTTTGGCACTTCCTGTCGCGGCGCCGCGCTCACGGCGGTCATGGCTTTCGGCGCAGCCGGCCTCGCGCCGTCCCAGACTTCCTGAAAACGCTGCTGCAGAGACTCCAGGCGATCCCAGCTCACCCGCTGCCGCTTCATTTCGTCAAATTCGGCCTTCGCCTCCTCCACGCGGCCGTCGGCCATCAGGCAGTCCACCAAGCGAGACCAGGCGTCTTCCACTGTATTGGACGACATCTCGTTGCTCGCAATGTCCTTCAGGGTTTCCACGCTGGGCGCCGTGAGCCGCAAATAAGCCTGCGCCTGCGAGAGCATCTGCCGTGTCGAGCCGTTGTCCGGCACCCGCTTCAAGCTTTCCAGCAAAAACTCCAGCGCATTGATCTTGTCTTCCGCCAAAAGCGCATTGCCAGCGCGGCGGATGAGCTTTGCCTGATTCTCGGCAGGCTGCTGCCAGAACTTAAGCTTGGCCGCCCAGCGGTCAAAAAAATTCGTTCGAAGGCTCGCCGCCGAAGCCGCACACCGGTCGAGCTCCGCATCGAGCCCGGCGAGCAGCATGGACCGCGGGAAGTCCTCGCGAAACGCCTTCACTTCCTCCGCCAAACGCGCGCCGCGTCCTTCATTTCGCGCCACCGCAAGCAGATAGCGATGCGCCGCCTCTTCGGTTTCTTCCTCGTTCGACACAAGATACGTGAGCTGCAGGCTGTAGTCTTCAGCCGCCGCAAAGTAGCCCTTCGCCGTCAGTCCGTCAATGATCGCGCGACACAGCGCCGGCGTGCGCTCGTCGCGGAATTGCTTTGCCATCGCTGACACCGTGGCGGACTTCACGCTCGCAGCGGCTGAACTCGTCACAACCGTTGCGTCAGGGGATTCGGTCGTCGACGCGTGAGCCGGCTTGTCTACCGAAGTCTGCACAGCAACAGGCTTCGCTTGCGGCAGAGTTTCGCCCACGAGCGCCGCAAACCCATCCTTCATCGAGTCAGGGATGGGCAGCAGCTCCGCCACCGCTTGAAAGGCCGGAGAGTAGTAATAAAAAGCCGGCCCGACGTGCGACCAGAAGAACTCAGCAAACTCTGCCGCCGTCTTGTCGTTGCATCCTCGCAAGCAAATCCTGGCAAAATTCTGCGGCTGCAGCTCTTGCAGCTTCTCGCGACAAAGCGCCGCCACCGCTTCGTCGTCCCGATGACTTATCATCCAGTCGTTCAAGGCTTTGAACGCCGCCTGATCCGCTTCGAAGTCTCTCGCAGCCGGACTCGGGTCAAACAATGGTGCGCCATAGCGATCCCGAAGCTCGCGGGCGAGCGCAAAGAAAGGCACCTTGTCAGCTGATTCTCCGCCAGCCATCTCGTCAGAGGCCGACATCGACATCGCCGCGTTGTAGGCCTTCTCATTTTTCCCAAAAATAGCCGCCAGCCGAGCGCGACAGATGGGACTGCTCCACCAGGTCGTGCTCCTGAAGCCGGTGACGCCGTTCTTCAACAGCGTGCTGCACCCCACCTCCTGAAAAATCTTCTTTCGAATCGGATTCTGTTCACACACCCAGTGACAAAAATTCAGCAGCTCAATATCCATGGCCAGTCTTTCCGTGAAGTTCTTCACCTTCCTCCCCTCGCCGGGGGAGGAAGGTCTCATGTGATTTCAGATGATTGCCAGACAATTGGATCTGGCGAAGCTTTTGGCGACGGGATCAGCCGTTCAAATCAGCAAAGCTCGTGAAGCCAGTCACATGAGCTCCACTAGCTCGGCTGCCGAGCCCCAGCCGCTCGCACAACTTGGCGTACCAGTCAGGGCTGATGCCCGGAAACTCCCATTCGTCGCCATAGCGGCAGAAACGGACCATGCCGGAAATGTGGCGGTACTTGTTGTGCAGGCGATGGCGCTTGATGTAGCTCGAGACCTGTGAAGAATCGGTGAAGCCGTACGGCATCACTTCTCGCACAAGCTGATTGAACTCACGCTCGGGCGCATCCAGATCCTCCCATGTCATGCGCGTGGTCTTTTGCGGAACGTCGAACTCTGGCGCCGGATCAGCAAAGGGATTCTCCTCCAACTCCGAAGCCAGATCGCTCCAATCAATGGCCTTTTTCTTCACAACCTCAACAGGCCGCGTTGTCGAAAACTCGCTCGCCTTAGAACCGTCAAAAGTTGTGGACTGCGGAGCGTCAAGCGCAGCCCATGCATCCTCGACATGCGCCTCATGATTGAAGAGCTCGCGGTATCGCTTCGCCCAGCCAGCCGTGCAGGTCTTTACGCAGTCAGCATCCCGCCAGACCTGCTGGCGAAACGCCTTGTCGCATTCTTCCGGCGTGAAGGCTGACAAGCTCACCAAAATCAGTTCATCAGCCTTCTTGCAAAGAAGCACAAGCGCTTCCTGCCCGTCAAACGGACGATCGGAACCAAAAACCAGGTTCCGCTCCTTGCGGGTCGCAAGACGGCCCAAATTCGGGGTATCCCGTTCCCAAATTCCCTGATACTTGTCGGTTGTGAGGCAATACACATTGCCACATTGGAACTTTGCGACTGCGGGAACGCAGTCGTGAAATGAATAGCTCGACGAAAGCAAGAACTCATCTTTGCTGAAAACTTGCTGAGGAAGATCAATGCGAATAGCCATAACGGAAACAGTCCTATGCAATGAGTGTGACACCAAAGAGCTCAACAATCAGAAATCAGCTGAGTGAAATCCTCCGCTCCTCAGCCAGGCAGTCGATGCCTGACAACAGGGGCAACTTCTGGTTGTCTGCTCAGGGGAACTCTACGTTCAGAACCCGCGGGCATCGATTTCCGCAAATTTTCGGTTTTCCATCGAACAAGACAGCTGCACGCCTGTGCAGGGGTTTTATAGTTTGACCTTAAAAGGGCTTTAATTTTGTCTTTAGATT
>CAVJBF010000138.1:0-4443 GCA_963647785.1 Acutalibacteraceae bacterium | reverse complement strand
ATGCAAAAGGTCCTTAGAAAGGCAGCTAAGGCAGTCAAGAAAAAGGCAGGCTAACCCTCTCTAAACATCGATATGGAGACCGGCTATTTTTGGAAGCAAAAACGGGGAATAAATTGGTGTAGGGTCAATAGTCCGCGAGTGGATGCGGATGACAAAACCCAACTGGCGAATTACCTGAATTCCAGCTACATGCAGGACCCGGCCAACAAGTCCGCCGTCATGCTCTTTTTGAAAAATCTCGCCGCCATGGTCTCGGCGCACTACGGACGGAAGGTGATCATCCTCATCGACGAGTATGACGTGCCGCTTGCAAAGGCAGCCGCCCGCGGCTATTACGACAAGATGGTGACCGTCATCCGCGGATTTCTGTGCGAAGCGCTGAAGACCTATCCAGCCACAGACGCTTTTCTTCTTAAAGGCGTCCTCACCGGGTGCCTGCGCGTGAGCAAGGAAAGCATCTTCACCGGGCTCAACAATCCCGGCATCAACACCGTGTGCTCAGAAGACAGCTCGCTCAGTGAAGTCGAAGTAAGAGCCATGCTCTCCTATTATGGTTTCGACTCCCGCTTTGAGACGGTCAGAATCTGGTACGACGGTTATCGGTTCAATCAAAAGGACATCTATTGTCCCTGGGACGTCATCAACTTTTGTGCCGAGTCCTTGACCTCTCCCGCGCCTCTTAGCTATCGCCCTAGAAACTACTGGGCCAACTCAAGCAGCAATGACGTCATCGACGAATTTCTGGGCTTTCTCTCGGGCGAAGACACCGAAAAGATGCAGACTCTGGTGGACGGCGGCACGATCGACATCACGGTGAACGAAAAGCTCAATTATGGCGAGCTCACTGAGCACAACCCGTCGGACTTTTGGACGCTGCTCTTTTATGCGGGCTACCTCACCATCGCCGAACGTTTGCCAAGCCACCCGCTGGACTTCCGCGTGCGAATTCCAAACGAAGAAATCCGCGAAACCTTCAAGACCAACGTCGCTGCTCATTTTTCCAAAGTGAACCGACAGTACGCCAACCACGGCATGGATTTCGTCAAAGCGGCGCTCGCTGGAAATGAGGACGCCATGGCCGATGTAATCGACTCGCTCCTCAAAAACTATGTCTCCGTGCGGGACACGGCGACCAAAGCGCCCGCAGAAAACTACTACCACGGCCTCCTTACGTCGCTCGTTGCCTGCGCGGAAAGTCTGCTCGCCACCTTTCAGTCCAACGGCGAAGCGGGAGACGGCTACGCTGATCTGGCGTTCACGTCGGGCGCGGGCTCTCGGCGCACCGGCGTGGTGATCAAGATCAAGCGCTGCGACAAAGTGGAAGATCTCTATGACGCCGCGGAAGCTGCGCTGGCGCAGATTCGAGAAAAGCACTACACCGACCATCTGGACAAAATGCGCTGCGCCACGCAGCACGTCTACGGCATCGCCTTCTGCGGACGACTTTGCGCAGTGATGGGCGAAAAGCCGCTTCGATGAGGAAATCGTCGCTTTCGTAGAGTTTCAGGCAGGAAGTCTCTCTTTCTCGCCATGGTGCAAAGCCGCCGCAAACGCCACAATCACCTCAATGGAAGCCTGTTGCGACAGGTTCATTCTTTTGAGGTGACTTCATGCAAAAACGCCATTTTCTTCGCGCTGCAAGCGCGTTGCTCCTCGCCCCCGCCTTCGCAGCGCCGGGGCTTGCCTCTGGCCAAAGCCGCATCGCCGTCGTCTACTTCTCCAAAACCGGCCACACCGAAAGCGTCGCCCGCGCTGTGCGCGCCATGACGGGCGCCGACCTCTACCGCGTGGAGACGGTCGAACCCTATCCCGCCACCTACAGCGAAGCCACCGAAGTCGTCCGCAAGGAAATCGACGACCGCGTGATCCGCCCCTTGAAGCCTCTCACCGTCAATCTCGACCGCTATGACGCCGTCGTGCTCGCCACGCCCACATGGTGGCACCACGCCGCGCAGCCCTTGAAGACCTGGATCGCTGCTCAGAACTGGCAGGGGCGCTTCGTCATCACCTGCAACACGCACGGCGGGGGCGGCCTCATGGAGACGCGCTCAGACTTTGAAGCGCTTCTCACCGGCGCGCGCCTCGGCACGCATCTCACGACGTTTGGCAGCGTCATCGAATCGAGCCCCGTCGTCCGCAGCTGGCTCCAAGAAAACCAGCTGCTTTGAATTGCCTTTGAGAGAATCACTCATGGAAACCATTGAACTTTGCGAGGGCGTCAATCTGCCCGTCCTCGGATTCGGCGTCTACCAGATCAAGGATGCCGGCGAATGCAAGAAGGCGGTTTTAGACGCCATCGAAGCGGGCTACCGTGCGATCGACACCGCCGCCTCCTACGGCAACGAAAAGGCCGTGGGAGAGGCTCTGGCCGAATGCGGCGTGCCGCGCAGCGAACTTTTCATCACCACGAAGCTCTGGGTTGAAGACGCAAGCGAAGGCCGCGCTCGCACCGCCATTGAACGGTCACTCGAACTCCTCGGACTTGACTACCTCGACCTCTATCTCATCCACCAGCCCGTGGGCGACGTCTACGGCGCCTGGCGCACGATGCAAGCGCTTCACGCCGCAGGCACGCTGCGCGCGATCGGCGTGAGCAACTTCCCCGCTGACCGCGTGACGGACTTTGCACTCGCGAACGACATCCGCCCCATGGTGAACCAGATCGAGATCAATCCTTTCTGCCAGCAAAAAGCCGCCATTCCCGAAAACGACGCCTTGGGCATCGTGACCGAAGCCTGGGCGCCCTTTGCCGAAGGCCGCAACAACCTCTTCACGACCCCCGTGCTGCAGACGATCGCCGGCGCTCACGGCAAAACCGTGGCGCAGGTCGTGCTGCGCTGGCTCACGCAGACCGGCCACCCCGTGGTGAGCAAGAGCGTTCGCCCGGAGCGCATGAGAGAAAACCTCGCTTCGCTCGACTTCGTTCTCGATGACGCCAACCTCGCCGCCATCGCGGCGCTTGACACTGGCAAAAGCCAGTTCTTCTCGCATCAGGATCCGGAGATCATTCGCTGGTTCCATTCGCGCCACATCGAGCACTGAACGCAAGGGGCAGGCCATGAAGCTGCACGTTTTGTCACTCCTTGCGGCGGTGATCGCCTCTCAGACGGCCGCCGCCCAGCCCCTCGTCATCGAGTCGCAGGGAAGCTTCGCCGCAGGCGGCACGGTCATCGCCGCCACCTCGCCCTACGATCCCTATCACCCGGCGCCCGCCGGCCAGACGCTGCATGGCGACCACGCCTACGCGAGCTACCAGATTCCCGAAAATGCCTCCGCCTTCCCGCTCGTCTTTCTGCATGGCGCCGGCCAGTTCTCAAAAACCTGGGACACGACGCCCGACAACCGCGAAGGCTTTCGCACGCTCTTTTTGCGACGGCACTTCCCTGTCTACGTCGTGGACCAGCCGAGGCGCGGCGGCGCCGGCCGCGCCTCGAAAGACGGCGAAATAAAGGCGACGCCCGACGAAGGCTTCTGGTTCGGACAGTTTCGTCTGGGGCTCTGGCCGCACTTTAACGATGGCAGCCAGTTCCCGCAGGACGCCGCGTCCCTCGATCAGTTCTTCCGCCAGATGACGCCCAACACCACGGCCTATGACGCCCAAGTGAATGCGGACGGCCTCTCCGCCGTCTTGAAGCGCTCGGGCCCCGCGGTGCTTGTCACGCATTCGCAAGGCTGCGGTGTGGGCTGGCTTGTCGGCATGCAAAGCCCTGACGTGCGCGGCATCGTCGCCTACGAGCCGGGAAGCGGCTTTCCATTTCCCGAAGGCGAAGCGCCGGCCCCCATCGCCAACCAAAGCTTCTTCGGTCCTTTGGCCGCCAACACGGTGTCGCTGAAGGACTTCCTGCGACTCACGCAATTTCCGATCGTGATCTATTACGGCGACTTCATTCCGAAGTCCATCGACTCCAACCCGCACGCCGACTACTGGCGTGCTGCCCTCGCGATGGCGCGCCTCTGGGCCGAAGCCGTCAATCGCCACGGCGGCCGCGCCCGTGTGGTGGAGCTCCCCGATGTAGGCATTCACGGCAACTCGCACTTCCCGTTTGCGGAAAAGAACAACGCCGACGTCGCCCGGGTGCTCGCCGAGTGGCTTCATGTCGAAAAGCTCGACGCAAAGTCCGCCAGGTAGGTTCATCGCGAAAGCCTGGGAAATCACGAAAAAAACTGGCAAATCTGCCAAAACAGCCTTGGGTCTGCAGGAGGGAGATCTTTGGCTGGCCTTGAGATGCGACAAGGCGGAAGCGTTCGCTGCTTTGCGCTGTCCACTTCCACCTTGCCGCAAGCGTAGTCCTGAGCCCACGGGGTTTTGCTAGCCGATAAAAAATCCGCCAAATTTGTCAAAATGGGAGTGCCTTCCTGATCCTGAAGCATGGAGGACGTCATGACAGTGCATTCCATCGGCTATCTGGCAAAACTACACGGCGTGTCCGCCAGCACGATTCG
>CAVJBF010000137.1:0-4726 GCA_963647785.1 Acutalibacteraceae bacterium | reverse complement strand
AGAAGCTCTGAAGTAACTCGGAACCCCGCGACTTTAGTCGTCGGGAGCTGTCAGCTTTCTCAATTGCAATGAGAAGCGCCAAGCACAAACCGTGCCAAAACGAATGTCCCAGTGGAAAAGAACGGACACGATTCCTCCGGCCTGGCCGCCAAAAAATCCGCCGCACTCCGCTTACAATGAGGCAACCCCTTGAAATGCGGATCTTTCAATGTTTTTCTCCAAGTCTCACGCCGACCGGATCACCCTGACGCTCTCCGATGCGAAGAACGTGCTGCTTGTGCGCGCCCTTGAGGAGGCGCAGGCCGACGGCGACAAGTCCGTAAAGGACGTCACGCCCGCCGACTTCGCCGAAGCCGGCATGAAGGCCGCCCATGCGCTGGGGGAGAAGGCTTCAGCCGAGAAGCTTCTCACGGTGCGCGCGGAAAACGTGCTCGCGGCGCTGCGGTCCCGCAGCCTCAAGCCCGACGTAAGCACCCGGGCGCTCTTCGTGCGCTCCGCGGGGTTTCTCTTTTTGCTCCTCAGCTTTGCGGCGGGTGCGCTTTTTGACCGCATCGTTCCCGCCAACAACATCGTCAACCTCTTGTCGCCCCCCTTCTGGTCCGTCATCGCCTGGAACCTTCTCGTCTACGTCTTTCTCTTTCTGGGGCTTTTCGGGCTCTTTGGCAAACGCATCGGAGGCGAAATCAGCCTTCCCTTGCGAAACGCCCTCGTGCGCTTTGGCTCCGGCGTCGCCTACACCGGAATCCACCGCGGCTGGAAGTCGGCCTTTCTGGAAAGCTGGGTAAAGACCGTGACGCCTTTGATCCGCGCGCACGTCTCGCGCCTTCTGCATCTGGCGGCCGTGCTCTTTGCCGCAGGGCTCGCGGTGAGCCTCCTGGTGAAGGGCTTCGGCACCTCCTACTGGGCAGGCTGGGAGAGCACGTGGCTTGCAAACCAGCCTGAAGCCGTAAAGGCCTTCGTGGACTGGACCTACGGCCTCATTCCCGCCATCGGGGGGCTCCCCCCCATCCCGGACGCGGAGACGATCGCCTCGCTGCGCGTCGACCGCCTCCCCTACCTCACCGAAGCGGTGAGCGCCGCCCCGTGGCTCATCCGCATGATGGCGCTGCTTTTGATCGTTGTCGCCGTGCCGCGCCTATTTCTCGCGCTGACGGCCACGGGCCGCATCCGCCGCTTCAAGAAAAACGTTGAACTCGACGCGTCAGACCCCTACTACGCCGGCATTCTCGCCGAATGTCGACAGGATGCGGCCGCCGGGCGCCTCGTGATCCTCGCCCGAGACGCCGCGTTGAAAGAGAAGTCGCCCGCGCTCGCAGCGTTTCTTTCCGCCTGGCCCGACAAGAAGGGCCAGACCCTCATCGGCATCAACCCGGACGATGAAGCGCTCATCGTCCCCGACGCCGCGACGACCGCCGTCGAGAACCGCCGTCCCGTGACGCTCTTCTGGTGCGACGCCTCCGTGACGCCGGAAGACGAGGTGCAGGGCCGCACGATTGAAATCTTGAAGGCCGCGTGTCCGCCGGAAAAAGCTGGCTTCGCGTGCGTCATCGACCGCTCGCGCTTTGCCGAAAAATTCCGCCGCTACCCCGCGCGCATTGAAGAGCGCACCGCCCACTGGAAGACTTTCATTGAAAGACGCGGCTCCACGGTGCTCGTCGCCAATGCGGGCGACGCCAGCGCCCGCGAGCTTGTGCGCAATCTTCGCCGCAGCGCCGTCGCCACCGCCGTCAAGCCTCTCTGAGATTTGCTCCATCGAACCGAACCATGACCCACGCCATCAATCTCAGCATCGTCAGCCACACCAACATCGGGAAGACGACCCTCACCCGCACGCTGCTTTCGCGCGACGTGGGCGAAATCGCCGACCGCGCCCACGTCACCGTCACCTGTGATCCGTACACGCTAGCGAAAACTGCCGCAGGCGACGAGCTCATCCTCTGGGACACGCCCGGATTCGGCAACTCCGTCGCGCTCGCCAAGCGACTCGAGGGCCGCAGCAATCCGCTGGGGTGGTTCATGAGCGAAGTGTGGGACCGCGCCGTGAACAAGTCGCAGTGGATCAACCAGCAGGCGCTCCTCCATGTAAAGGACACCTCGAGCGTCGTCCTCTATCTGGTCAACGCCGACCAGCTCCCCGACGTCACGCCCTACGTGCCGGCGGAAATGCAGATTCTCGAGTGGCTCGAAAAACCCGTCATCGTGCTTCTCAATCAACTCGGCGAACCCAAGTCCGCCCGCGAGGAGAACCTGATCACCGCAAAGTGGAAGAACGCCTTGTCGGGCTTTCCCATCGTGCGCGACGTGCTGCCGATGGACGCCTTCGCGCGCTGCTGGGTGCAGGAATACGCCCTCTTTGACGCCGTGCACGCGGCGCTGCCCAATGCACAAAAACCCGCCTTTGACTCCCTCAAGGCCGAGTGGCTCGCGCACCGAAGAGCTGCCTATGACCAGAGCACGGCGGCGCTTTCCCGCTTCATGAATGATCGCGTGAACGACCGGGAGATCGTCTCCATGATTCCAATCGCCGAACGCGTCCGGCTCTTTGGAAAGAGCCTCGGCCTCTTTAAAAACAAAGCGGCCGCACCAGACACGTCCGAAGCGCAGAAAACCCTCTCCCAGAAGGCGGACGACGCCTTTCAGGATCTCGCGCAGGAGCTTCTCGCAATCAACGGCCTTTCAGGCACGGTGGAGCCCCATGAGCTCTTCAGCCGCATGGAAACCGTCTGGACGCCGAGAGCCAAAGTCTCAGGCGCCAAGGCGGGATTGGCGGGGGCCATCGGCGCCGGCGCCGCCGGGGGCCTTACGGCGGATCTTGCAGCGGGCGGCATCACCTTCGGCGCGGGCGCCCTGATCGGCGCCGTCGTGGGCGCGGTGGGGGCGCTCTCCGCCGCCGGCGTCTACAACAAAAAGAAGGACGCCGACGGCGCCGTCGTCACGTGGAGCGACGCCGCGCTGCATCGCTTCCTCGAACAAAGCCTTCTTCTCTACCTTGCCATCGCCCACTTCGGGCGCGGCCGCGGCGCGTGGGAAGAGAACGAGGCGCCCGCCGTCTGGCAGGAGACAGTGACGAAAGTCTTGAAGCTTCATCCCGCCGAGCGCGACTTCATGGCCGGGTCCGTGCGCCCCATGACGGACGACGTGCTCGCGCGACTTTATCCCAACATCAAGTTCTGAGAACTAGAATTCCGGCCGCCTTTTTTTCCAACCGAGGACACTGACATGGCTTTTCTCACCGGCAAGCGCCTTCTCATCACGGGCGTGCTCTCCAACCGCTCCATCGCCTACGGCATCGCCAAGGCCTGTCATCGCGAAGGCGCCGAACTCGCCTTCACGTACGTGGGCGAGCGCTTCCGCGACCGCGTGGCGGCCTTTGCTGCCGAATTCGGCAGCTCGCTGTGCCTTGAGATGGACGTCTCAAGCGACGAGCAGATTCAGGCCGTGACGGAAAAGCTGCGCGGCGAATGGGGGTACTTGGACGGCTTCGTGCATTCGATCGGCTTTGCGCCGCGCGAAGCGATTGCAGGCGACTTTCTCTCCGGACTCTCGCGCTCCGGCTTCCGGACCGCGATGGACATCTCGACCTATTCGTTCCCAGCCCTGGCGCAGGCGTTTCTCCCCTTGATGCAGGGACGGCAGGCCTCGATCCTCACCCTTACCTACCTGGGCAGCGAGCGCACCGTGCCCAACTACAACACGATGGGCCTTTGCAAGGCCGCCTTGGAAGCCGCGACGCGCTACCTCGCGGAAAACCTCGGCCCCCAGGGCATCCGCGCCAACGCCATTTCCTCGGGCCCCATCAAGACGCTCGCTGCCTCCGGCATCAAGGACTTTTCAAAGATCCTCACCTACATGGAGCGCACGGCCCCGCTGCGCCGCACCGTGACAATTGACGAAGTGGGCAACACGGCGGCCTTCCTCTTGTCGGATCTCGCAAGCGGCATCACGGGCGACACGGTCTACGTGGACGCGGGCTTCCACGGCGTTGCCGTGGGCCACGACTTCGCGGACTGACTTCTGCCGATCTTTTCGCCGGCGACGGATGGAGCTGCCGGCTCATTTCGAAGCACAAGGAGCCGCCTCGACCGCATGTCAAAAGCAGCCTGCGGCGAGGCGCTCGCAGCAAGGATCGCCTTTCGCGATCAGAGCGGCTCCACCTGGGTTGCGCAGGACTTGCCGCAAAACGCCATGCCATACGCCAAAAGCTTCGAGCACCCGTAGCCTTTCAAGCCGTGCGCATACTGACGCGCTTTCACCTGTCCAAGCGCCTCCCGAGCCGTGTCCAGCATGGCTTCTTTCCTGCGGCACTGCTTGATTTCAATGACGACGCCGATGCCTTCGTCCCCCGCCTCACCATTGGCCGTGAAATTCTGTACAGCGGCCCCGCAATTTCTGTCGCGGGCGAAATCACGCGCTCCTTAACAATTTGAACCTAAGAAAAAATGAAATGTAGAACTACACCCCTGTTTTCTTGGGTACCAATTTGTAAAGAACGTTGATTCTATTTTATTTAGAGTCGTTGGGAGTGGGTGGAGGTGCTACCATTATGTAGTTCTACTGAGGACTACATAAAAAATGGCGTTCCTTAAAATCCAAAGGCTGGTTATAGAGCAAGGCAATGTTGTCAGTGGATCGGCGGCGTTGGTCGACACCGAGTATGTTTCAGGCGCGAAATGCGTAAATCTACGATAAGTGGGTCACCTTTCTCTCAAATTGGGTCGGCCACTTT
>CAVJBF010000136.1:0-4766 GCA_963647785.1 Acutalibacteraceae bacterium | reverse complement strand
TGCCGGACTCCATCAGCGGCTTGATGAAGCCCGTCTTGTCAACGTAGTAGCGATGCTGGCGAATCATTTCTGGGAAGCCTTCTTCACCAATCGCCAATATTTTCCTCATTACCGCATCACCCAGAATGTCTGCTTTAAAATCAAGAGTTTCAGAGCGTTTGGCTAGGATTGCCATCCCACGGTGCCTATACATTCCCAGCCAACGTAGTTCAGATTTCTCCTCACTTTGAATGCCTTGGAGAAACAAGAAAGCCTGTATTCAAAACTATAGCGCATAGTCCGCACAAAATTCGCGAAGCGGTGGTTCATGGTTCATCGTTGAATCCTGGGATTTCACGCTGAACCGAACGGCGTGCATTCACCCAGTACCCAATCTGCGATGAAAAGCACTGTCAGGCATTCCTGCTGGTGTTCATTGCCGGCGCGAACTACAGCGTCACAGCCGAACGGCACAGCGCTCTGGGCCGAAGTGATTTGGCGCTGGAGTGTCCAAACTGCCACTGGGTGCTGGAGATCAAGCTCCAGCGCAAGGGCGAATCCGTGGAGGCGCAGCTCGCGAAGGCTGCAGAGCAAATCACCGAGCGACAGTATGGCGCCGCGTCAGCCAAGCCCCTGGTTCGCGTCGCCGCCGTGTTCTCCGAAGAAAAGCGACAGTTTGTACGCTGGCAGCTCGTTGCCTGATCCGTCCGCTGTTCATTCAGCTTTCCGCCAAAAGAAAGGCCTCGCCGCCGCCAGAAAAACCAAGCTACGCGTTGACCGCGCGCTCCTTGGCGATGAACGAATCAAACGCCGCCCAGATGCAGCGGATGGGCTTGTTTTCGGTGTGTGCGCGCATGGCCTGGGAGAGGTCGTCGAGCCATGGTCCGAAATGCGCCTGCACAAACGCCTTCGTGTCGCGCTTCCCCTCAATGAGATACGCGAGGAACCCGAGCATCACGCTCACATGATCCTCCGGCAGGTTGTCCTTCGCGGTCGCCGCAACGCCAGCAGCGCGATAGGCTTCGCGGGCCGCAAGGCACGGCGCCTGGCAATTGAGATGCGCTTCGTTCGTCCATGCGGACTGGCAGAGCGAAATAGTTTCTTCGCCCACGCCATAGAAGAGCTTTGCCCACTCCTTCCGCTCGTTTCGCGTCACGATGAGGCCCGTCGTCGTATCCCCCAGCGCCTCGGAAACCGCGGGCCAGTAAGACCCGACGGAATCATGGAAGAGTCCGCGGAAGAATTCGGAAAAGTAGCGGCAGCAGAAGGCGCGTTCGGCGGGTGTCATAGTTTGTTTTTATCACTCGTAAAAAGACGCCGCAGAAGACGCCTTTCGAGCTTCCTCTGCGGGTGAGATTTGAGGGGGGCAGGATAAACCAAAAATGGATTTCCTGCCTCACCTCTTTAGGGCGGGTCTCGGAACTACTTTGAGATTCGCGGCTTTTCCTTTTCTACATTCATGTGACGGCCGATGTAGCGAATCTTGGGTTCGGTCCCGGCCGCCTGATTCATGGCCTTGGCGGCCGCGATGAGGGGCTTGGTGGCTTCCGTCGGGTTGTCGTAGTCCACCCAGGTCATGGCGTGGATGCCGCAGGCTTCAACGCAGGCGGGAGCCTTCCCCTCGCTTGTGCGATGCGTGCAGAGCGTGCAGTGCTCGGCGCGGCCGGGCTTGTGCTGCTGCCACGCTTTCAAGGGGCGATCAGCCAAGGGAGCCTTGCTGCCGAAGTAGTTCGTCTTCCCGGTCGTGTTGAACTGCGGCACGCCGTAGGGACAGACCTTTGCGCACATCTGGCAGCCGATGCACTTTTCGTGATCCACGAGCACTTCGCCCGCGGGGCCCTTGTAGATCGCCTTCATGGGACATGCCGGCAGGCACGCGGGCTTCTCGCAGTGCATGCAGGAGACGCGGAACCAGTTGATGACCTGATCCTTTTCGTTTTCCGAGCGCCGGATGGTTTCATAGAAGATCCCGGGCGCGACCTGATTTTCTTCCTTGCAGGCGACGGCGCAGGCGTAGCAGCCAACGCAGCGGTCGATCTGAACAATGATGCCGTATTTGGACATGATGACCCTCCCCTTACGCCTTCGTTACCTGAACGCACACGTCGTTGCAGCATGGGTAGCCAGAGATCGGATCCCAGTTCTGTCTCGGAATGAGCACCTGAGTCTCCTGATCGCCGCGCCAGCCGTACTGCGCGTCAATGACGCCCTTGGGGCAGAGAATCGTGGAGCGCACGAGGGCGCGCACCTTTGTCTTCGAGTAGGGCGATGTGATCCAGACCTTGTCGCCTTCCTTGATGCCGCGAGCGCGGCAGTCGGCGGGGTTCATGTCGATCACGGACTGCGGCTCGATTTCCAAGAGATACGGCTGATCCGTGCGGGTCTTCGAATGCGTGATGTACGGGCGCCGCGTGCCGTTGATGAGCTTCAAGGGATAGGCCTTTGTGGGGCGCGGGGGCTCGAGGTATTCGGGGAGCCCGGGCTCGCCGTGCTTGGCCTGAATCGAAGAAAAGAGCTCGATCTTGCCCGAGGGGGTGTTAAAGCCCGGCTTTCCGTCCGCGCGCAAAAGCCCCAGCTCGTACTTCTTGGAGGCGGGCTTCGGGAACCACTCGCAGACCTTCACTTCAGGGAGCATTGCCTGACGCTCGGCGTAGCTCGTGCCCCAGGCGTTGAGCATGGAGTCGCAGGCCTTCACCGGGTCGCCGTCGAAGAAAAGCTTCGAGTCGCCCGTCACGGCGCAGCCGATCGTGAGCGCAATCTTCCAGTCCTCCCACGCTTCGCCCATGGGCCTCACGGGCTTTCTTGCGCTCACCTTGCGACCGTGCACGCCAAAGGGCGCGTAACGCTCGTAATTCATGGCGGCAGGCAAAACGAGGTCCAGGTTCTCGTGACTGTCCTTGCGATAGAAGTAGTCCGTTGCAAAGGCAAAGTCAAGCTGCTTGAACGCCTCCTTGTACGCATCAGGACTCGGCCAAATGAGCATGTTGAAGCCAAACCCCGCGAACGCGCGGATGCGGCCCGCCTTCACCATCTCGGGCAAGAGATTGGGATTCCCGAGGACCTGCATCTCGTTCCAGATGGGCGCGAAGTCGCGGTCGATGCGCTTTGCTTTCTGCTCGGGCTCGTTGAACCACGGCTGGTCGATGAAGGTACGCGTGAAGCCTTCGTCCCAACGAATGTAGTCGTAGGGCCAGTCTTCAAAGGAGGCGGCCCCCGGAATGTCGACGTTTCCGGTCAAGGCCATCAGCAGCGACATGGCGCGCACGTTGTTGCAACCGTTGTGCTGATGCGGCACGGACTGGCCGGGGAGCATCATGGAGGCAGGGCCGTTCATTGCGAACATGCGGGCGGCGGCGACCATCTTGTCGGCCTTGACGCCCGTAATCTTCTCCACGTGCGCCGGCGTGAACTTCTCGCAGTAGGCAACGAGCTTCTCGTAGCCCGTGCACCACTTCGAGACGAAGTCCTGATTGACGAGGCCCTCCTTCACGAGAACGCGGATCATGCCCCACGCGAGGGCGCCGTCCGTGCCTGGATAGAGCTGCAGATGCAGGTCCGCCTGCTCGGCCACCTTCGTGCGCCGGGGATCAACCACGATGAGCTTGATCCCCCTCGCCTTCTGCTTCAAGAGGTTGTTGAAGAACTTGTGGGGCGACGCCCAGCTGCCGTTCTTGCCCATGATGAGGCAGCAGCCCGTCTTGGGCGTCGGCCCGCCCGAAATCTCGGCGCCGTAGGAGAGCTCCAAGGCGTGCACGTACGCGAGATTGCACGCCACCGAGCTTTCGCAGCCGTAGTTGGGAGACCCGAAGTAGCGCGCCAGACGCATGATGGGCGGACGCGGCTCCTTGGGGTCGCCCGCATAAAAGAGCACGCGGTCGGCGCCGTGCTTCGCCTTCACCTTGTTGAGGTTTTCCGCGATCATCTTGATCGCTTCATCCCACGAAATGCGCACCCAGCCGGGATCCGCACTTCCCTTGGGATTCGTGCGCTTCATGGGGTACAGCAGGCGATTCGGGTTGTAAAGACGCTGCAGCGTCGAGATGCCCTTGGAGCAGAGCGAGTTGTTGGGATGCTCCTTCCAGTTCTCGATGCGGATGACGGTGTTGCCCTTGGCTTCAAAATGAATGCCGCACATGGGCATGTGGTTGCAGCTGTCGCAGATCGTGTAGCCCTGCCACGCGCCGTCTTCGGCGGCGCTCGCAACGGGGGCAAAGCCAATGCCGAGGCCGGAGGCGGCCGCGGCGGCCCCGGCGCCCTTTAAGAGCGCACGGCGGCTGACGTTGACGTCCGACATGGTTTTCTCCTCAGTTTTGTCGCCCGGGAGGCTTCTTTCGGGGGTGCCTCCTCGAGCCGGGAGTCCTTCAATGCGCTCCGTCTTTTGTATTAGTTGAGCATCATTCTTTCGTAGGACTTGACGTCAGTATATGAGCGTAGATTTGGAAATTGGAGCAAAGCGCTATTCCATTAGGGTTTAACGATTGTTTTCAACGAAAACTATATTTGCAACAAAGCAGACAGGAATCATCCTGAATGTCAGTTGACGTCCGCACAGATTATCCATTGCCCGCTTCGAGAGGTTCCGGTGCGCCGAATAATGTTGTTTTTTGATAAATATTTAATATAATATTTAATTAAATCAATTTTGCAGCCAATTTTACTTGCCATTTGAGATTGAGATATCTTGGCATTGTCCTTTATCAGGGCCAGTATGCCCGCAGGAATTGGATCTTTCTGCGTAAATCTACGATAAGTGGGTCACCTTTCTCTCAAATTGGGTCGGCCACTTT
>CAVJBF010000135.1:0-4816 GCA_963647785.1 Acutalibacteraceae bacterium | reverse complement strand
ACGCGATTCCTCCCCATGACTAAAAGTCTGGGGCTTCCTCGCGGCTTTGTAGTGAACATAGATTGTTTCATCCGGATGAAACTCACCACTATTCAGGCGTCCCTATGAAGCAATGACAAGGCGGCATTTTTTTCGTCGCATAATGCATCACATTAAATAAATGACACAGAAGCGTGTAAACTCCAAGAAAACAGCGGGGCTGGCAATCAAAGTCCGCTAAAAAATTCATACGAATGAAACTTTTGGAGACCATCGTGACCACGGTAATCTCGTTTGCCAATCAGAAGGGCGGCGTTGGAAAGACGACTTTCTCTTGCCAGCTCGCCTATTACCTTCACTTGAAGAAGCGCAAGAAGGTGCTGTTGATTGACATGGACGCTCAGGGCAACTCCACAGGCACCATGCTTGACGGCGAAGAACTGAACTCCACCAACTCGCAAGATCTCTTTGAAGATGACCTTTCCGAAGTGAAGGTGCAGAAGACGGTGAAGGGCATCGACATCATAGGAACCCGGGCAACAGCTGAGGCCTACGACGTGGAAGCCCTTCCTCTTGAGAAGGTGGTGAATCCACAGGCACACCTCACGGACCTATTTACGAAATACCACTACGTAATCATCGACTGCCCGCCCACGCTCGGCCGTCGCTTGACAGGGGCGCTCATCATGTCGGACTTTGTGGTGTCACCACAGAAGCTCTCTGGCTATGCCGTAGACGGCGTCAAGGCCCTCTTTGAAACCATCGACCAGATTCAGCAAGGCCCCAATCCCGACCTTCAGGTTCTCGGCATGGTTGTGAACGAATGGAAAGAAACGGCGGCTCAGAAAGAAACGCTGAAGTCCCTCCATGAAGTGCTTGGGGACTCCATCTTCAAGCACAAGATTCGCGACCGCGCACCATACGACGTAGCCGCTCGAGGCACTCCCGTCTGGGAGACGCGCGGCGGCGCTCGCGCCTATGAAGAGCTCAAGGCGCTCTTTGACGAGATGCTGGTCCGGGTGAAGAAGCTCAAGAAGAACTAAGGCATATTAGTATTATGAAATCTACCCCTGCAGTCAGCTTGCAGAACCTCTCCAGCCTCAAGCGTAAGCTTGACTCCAATCAGGCGTCCGTGAAGCACCTCAAAGAGCTGGCCATCGAAGACGTCTACTGCAAGCCTCAGCCGAGAAAGAAGTTTCTCCATATTGAAGAACTGGCTCAGAGCTTGAAGGAAATCGGTCTGCAGCAACCGATCATCGTCACTCCGGACAGCAAAGGAAAGTACGTGGTTGAGCAAGGCGAACGTCGCTTTCGGGCCGCAAAGCTCGCCGGCTTCACCAAGATTGAAGCCGTGGTGAAGCATTCCGAATCGAGCCTTCGGCGCACCATACAGCAGTTGGCGGAAAACGTACAACGCGATGAAATCAAGCTCGGGGAATTCGCTGAGAGCATCCACAGCCTGAAAGAAGCCGGCATGTCCGTTCGCGACATCGCCCGACAGCTTGGCAAAAAAGAAAGCTACATCAGCACGCTGAACGCTTGTGCCGATCTTCCGCCCGTCTTGCAGGAACTCGTGGACGGGATGCACATCAAGGATCCGGTCTCCCTAAGCCGTCTCAAGAACGCTTATCAAGAGCATCAGGATAAAGTGACGGGCCAAATTGCTCAGTGGAACAGCACCCCTGTGACGAAATTGAGCACCTCCGAAGAGTCCGAAGCCGCGACTTTCGTCATCACGCGAGCACAGGTGAGCGCTTTCATCAAATCACTGAACGAAGAAAATCAAGCCCAGCCCGCAACAAAGGCCGCAAACGACATTGCTACGACAGAGTCTCCTGCACGTCTTGTCGATCCCATGAAGCCTGAAGCCGAATCAACCAAGGCGGATGACTCCAAGGAGCGGAGCGCGACGCCCCTGCCCTCAGACACTCCCAACGAAAAAGAGGCGGCCTCTGCTGCCAAGAGCGGGAACAAAAAGCTTAATCCGGATGAAACTTTGGCCGACATCCCTGAAGGCTATGCACGTTGTTCATCAACGGATTACCGCGTCTACGTGAAAGTGAAAGACATGGGCGAGGGATGCCTCACGCCAAATGTCATCCCGCCCAAAGGAAAAATTTCCGTTATTCTGACCGACGACGGAAAAACCATAGAGGTGGATACGACCCAAGTCACCCTCATTGCCATCGGCACTAAACACAAAAATGCTCGGACCTAAGTCTACGGCGGCGCTTCGGGAAATCTTCGCCATGCTCTACTTTCTCGGCAAGAAAGGCAGCGCAAAGCGCAACGAGCTGTCGCAGTTCGTAGTCTGGTTCCGAAACACTCAGTCGCAACCCGACGCTGAAGAACACGCCCTAAGAATTGCGGACGCCACAATCTCGCGCCAGCTAACCGCCATCCAAAACCTGTTTGGCATCCGCCTCTCAAAGTCGAAGAACTTCGGCGTCTCCATCGTTCACTGGGGGTTCTTTGACAAAGAAACCTTCTACCAAACGATGGAAAACCGGGTTGATCTCGAAGCTTACGAAAAATTTTGGGCTGCCGGGTGATGACTTGCCCAGTCTCTGCGAAGACTGGGCCATATCAGGCCTTTTCTAAGGATTGAACCACGCGCTGCACGAAGGATTCGGCATTGCGCGTCAGCAAGGCTCCTTAAGACTTGTACTTAAAGTCGGGGTTGACGAGGGCCTCCAAAACCGCAAGGTAGCGGCGGCATTCGGCCTTCGCAGATTCAATCGAAAGCGAGCGGTAGTTGCCGCACTCCGCAGCCGACGCACCAAAGACGGGCCCCTCGTGAGCGATCGTCTTCCGAAGACAATCTTTCAAAACCTCAAGCACCTTTTCGTTCACGGCATTGCGCACGAGAAGGTAGAACCCCGTCTGACAGCCCATGGGGCCGAAATAGATGACGTCCGAGGCGATGTCGGAGTTGCGGATGAGCGTCGCGATCATGTGCTCAACGGAGTGCATGGTCACCACGTCCATGTAGTCGCCCGCATTGGGCTTTCTCGTCCGAAGATCGTAGGTCGTGATGTCGCCGTCAATGCGGGAGACGTAGATCCCCGGTTCAAGGACGTCGTGATTGATGCGAAAGCTCTGTATCTTTTCCATGGCTAAAAAAGGCGCCCGGCACCGCCTGCGGTGGCGCTGGACGCCGTTTAGGTTGACTGCGGGCGACGCCGCGAATGCCTTGCATTCTACCGAGGCGCCGCCTGGAATGGCCTTGACAAGCAACGAGCTTGCCAGCCAATTGCCCCCGGATCTTCTGCTTTTGGACGGCGGCCTACTCGATTTCCAGCACTTCGAGCTTGAGTCCAACGAAGAGCGCCACAATGCGCGTGAGCTTCGGAAGGCACTTCACATTGTCGGCCTTTTCATAGCGGCGAATCTGCTCCCACGCTTGGGAGAGCGCCTGCACCTTGGCTTCGTCCGTCGCCTTGGACGAAAGGTACTTCACCTCGATGAGGTAGGCGGTTTCAGCGCTGCTTTCGATGGAAGGCGTCGCCAGGATGGCGATGCAGCCCTTCTCTTCGCCGCGGACTTCGACTTCGCTGGTGACCGTGAAGGCGTTCGTGAAGTTGAGGGCGCCGATGAGAAGCGTCTGAAAGTCGCTTTCCTTCAAGTGGGCGTGAGAGTGCAGGCCGCTTGCCGCTTCAAAGCGGCTGCAGGTGACGTCAAAGAACGGTCGCGGATCCCCTGCGACGAGTGCTTTCATCGCCTTGAGGAAGTCGGAGGCAATGAAAGCGTATCTGTCAGCGTTGAGAACGTGTTTCAGGAAGTACTCGAAGAACTGAATGCTCACAGCGCGATTGGGAATGACTAGTGACGGGGCGTCACCTGGGCCAAAGGTGAGGTAGCCGAAATAGAACATGGCCGAGAGCAGGGCTTCATTGCTGAGCTCTGACTGCTGATTGAGGTTGAGCGGCTGCAGGTCGCCTGAAAACTCAATTGGCTCGCGGCGCAGGGCCAGCTCCACTGTTTGTCGGACGAAATCGGCGTTGCCCAGCTGGAGGATGCTTTCCATCTTGCGGAGGTCTTGACCAAGATTGGGATCCAGAAGTGAGGGCGGCTCTTTGCCCAGTCGCTGCAGTGTACGCAGGTAGCCAAGGCACATCGTTGGATTGAAGACCGTCGCGTCGCTGTAGGGGCTGAAGCGATAGCCGTTGTACCACTCCTTCATGCGGGCGATGAGCTCTTCAAGCTTCATTCCGGCTTGCTCAAGGTCCACCACTTGAGGCGCCAGCGTTCGCAGCTCGATTTCCGTGAAGCCGTAAAGGGCTGCAAAGGCAGGATCCGTCGTGCAGTTGGTGGCGATGTTGAAGCCTGAAGTCATCGAATCGAGCGAAATCGACGTCACCCCCGTGATGAAAATGCGGGCGATCGTATCCGTCGTAGCCACTTTGAGCTTGGTGAAGAAGTCCTTCAGAAAGCCTTCGGCTGAGGTGATGGCCTGAAAGTGATGCAAATCCTTGGCAAGCACCTCGTTGGCAAACTGGTCATATTCGTCGATGATGACGTAGAGAAATCGATCACCGTCCCCCCGAGAAACCAGCGAGAAAAACCGAGTGATCAGATCGGCTGCGTTCAGAAAGGTGTTCTTGAGAACTTCATTCTGATCTGGATGCGGATAGCGCTTGAAATAATCTCGAACCGAAGCAAGCACGGATTCCTGAAACGATTTCACCAGCGCCTGGTGGTCTGACGCTGATGAAGCGATGCCGGAAAAGTCCAGATGAAGCACGCGAAACGCGCTCGCGAGCGGCGTCTTGCGTGAACCGATATAGGTGCCGGCAAACGTTTGTTCAAAACGACCTGCGGCGGCTTCGTCGTAATA
>CAVJBF010000134.1:0-5212 GCA_963647785.1 Acutalibacteraceae bacterium | reverse complement strand
ATGCTTGGGTCAATAGGAATATACCGCGCTTTCGCGCGGAACGCGATTCCTCCCCCTGACTAAAAGTCAGGGGCTTCCTCGCGGCTTTGTAGTGACAATCCATGCAGTTTCAAGGTCGAACATCGGAGCTCTGCGTTCTCGAACGGACGCGTCAGGCGGCACAGCAGGGCCCCGCGCGGATGACGGTCGTGACGGGGAGACGGCGCGTCGGGAAGACAACGCTCATTCAGCATAGCGTCAAGGGAGGGATCTTGTTTGTGCGGCTTGAGATCGGTGATGGGAGCAGAGTGCTTTTGTTGGCGAAGTCAAGCGCCAGCGAAAGTCGTTCCACGAAAAAGCCTTCTTGGAAAAAGTGGAGCATCTGAAGACGACCATCCTGCACAGCATGACGGTTGAATCGGGATGCCTCACGCTGGAAGACATGTGAGTTCTGCCGAGGAACAGAGCGGCAAAAATGGTGGATGAGCTGGGAATGGCGATTGGCTGTCGGCCCCGTTTGCATGGTTTTGCGCCAGCTGTCGTTGAAAAATGGCAGTCGGCGGTTGCGGATCGGCGTCATTTTTTTCCCAAAAAATCGGGGGAAAAATAATTCAACATAATAGTAGTTATGTTGAATTATGGCTGAGGGGGGCTCAATTTCGCTAAAATTTGACTCGATCGTGAATTTTTTGGCTTCGCCTCATCCTTGGTGGCCAGAAGCCGTGGCGTCATCGCTGAAGCTGTCTGAGACGCTGTGCTCTCTGATCTCTCTGATTTGTCGCGGGCGCCGATTTGAACTTCAATGAAATGATGGAAACGGAAAAGTTTTGTCAGCTGCCGCCTTCAGGTCTGACGGATTTTGGGGAAATCCGCCGCAACGGCTTTGCGTACGTTGACAAGACGCGCTTCATTGAAAAAATGGAAGCGCTGCGTCTCTACTATCCATTCATCATTCGCCCTCGCCGGTTTGGCAAAACGCTGTTTACTCAGGTTCTGGAAGCCTATTACGACAAGTCGCAGCGGGATTCTTTTGACCAAAATTTCAAGGGAACCTACATCTATGACCATCTGACCGGCACCCAGGGAACCTACAACGTTCTTCATTTGGATTTTTCGGGGCTTGGCTCAGAGGATGTGGAGCGTGCCTTCAACCAGGAATTAAGGGCGAGCTTTGCCAATTATTTCTCGCGCTACCCCGCCTCGCCTCTTGGCGACCGCTTGATTCAAGGCGCGCCGGACTGCTCGCCGGCGGAGTATTTCAATGAGTTTTTGTTAGTCGCCAATCAGGCGCCGGATCTGCGGCTTTACGTCATCATTGATGAGTACGACCAGTTTGCCAACGAGCTCTTGAGCACTCGTCCGGAAAAATTCAAGGAAATCACCGACAACGGCGGCTTTCTGAAGAACTTCTATACGCAGTTGAAAAAGGCGACGAGCGGCGGCCCGGTGAAGCGAATTTTCATGACGGGCGTTACGGTCATATCGCTTGATTCCATGTCGTCGGGATTTTCCATTGGGCAGGATGTTTCTGTCGAACCGGAATTTGCTGATCTTTTTGGATTCACCGAAAAAGAGCTTCGAACGCTGGTGGCGGAAACCCTGGACTTGAAAGCCTGCGGGAAAACGATGGATCAAGTCATTTCCCGCATGCATGACTTGTACAACGGCTACCAATTCAGTCCGAAGTCGAATGTCTCCGTGTTCAATTCGGCTTTGAGCGTTTATTACCTCGACAGCCTTCAGAGAACCGGCGCCGAGCCCGTCAAGTTCATTGATCGAAACGTCATCCCCTACACCAAGGTGAAGACGCTCTTGCAGCTGGGGGATCAGGCCTACGTGAAGGAAATCGTGGGCAAGATCCTCGAGGGCGAGAACGTGAAGTTTGGCGGCTTCGGCGACGGCTTGAATCTCAACAAGAAGAACCGCTTGAAGCCTGACGATGTCCTCGCCGTGCTCTACTACATGGGCTTTCTCACGTTTGTCCCGAGAACGACGCGGTTCATGACCTGCCCCAATCGCTGCATTCTGGAGCAGTTCTTCCGGTATTTCATGGAAGAGATTGAGGACGCTCAGTTTTCCTTCAATGACGAAGAAGTGGCTGAAGCGGCGCACAAGCTGCAAAAAGGCGACATCAAGCCTTTTTTGGAACTTGTGTCCGACGGGCTCTCCGCTGATGCCGGCGAGCATGTCTTCAGCAGCTTCAACGAAAGCAACATTCGGACGGCGATCAAGGTGCTCTCGCGCTGCGGCGCGGGGTACCGAGCGATTGAAGAGCCCGATCTGGCCGGCCCGGGTTACGCCGACTTGATTCTGGTGCCGCCCAAGGCGGAAGCTTCGGCCTACTTGCTCGAGCTGAAATACTTGAAGAAGTCGACGACCGCGAACAAAATCGAGGCAGCGACGGAGCGTGCGCTTGAAGAGGCTCAGGCACAGCTTCAGCGCTACAGCGAATCGCTTCTGGTGAAGGAAATTCCGAGCTTGAAGAAGCTCGCCGCTGTTTTTCACGGCGCAAAGCTAATCTGCGTGAAGGCGCTGTAGCGCCGCGTCCCGCCAAGGAGCACATCTCCCTACTCGCCGTCCTCTGACTATCCGGAAGCGGCTTGCTCGGCCCATCGTTTGGCTGCTTCAGAATGTCAGAGTGGTGCCGGAAAGCGGGTGCGTGATCCCAAAATGCTGCGCTCAGTCTGTTTGGCGCCCGCAGGCTACAATCCCATCCTGCAACGTTAGGTGTACTGCTGGCGGTCTTCCGCTGCAGTTGAGAGAGTGCCTCTGAACCTGATCCGATTCGCATCGGCGTAGGAAAACGTGCCAAGACCGCCCTGCCGGCAGGGCGCGCTCTGCCCTTCCCGCGCCACTTTTTCCAGATGAGAAAAACGTGACGACTGAAACCATCGCCATCCGCCCCGAAGGCGGCAGCCTTCCCTCGCGCCCTGACAGTGCGGCGCAGATTTCCTCCACCGGGATCCTGCCCGGCTCTCGTCGTATCTATATAGAAGGAACGCGCGGCATCCGCGTGCCAATGCGCGCCATCGATCAGGACGACTCCCAGCTCCCAAACGGCAAAACGGAGTCCAATCCCCCGATTTTCGTCTATGACAACGCGGGCGACTGGGGCGATCCCGCGAAGCACCCGGCGATTGAAGACGGGCTGCCGGCGCTTAGAAGCGACTGGATCGCCGAGCGCGGCGACACGGAGGCGCTCTCGGACATGACAAGCGACTACGGCCGCAAGCGAGCCGCCAACCGGTCGCTTGATCCCATCCGCTTTGTGAGAAAGCGTCCGATTCTTCGCGCCCGCGGTGCCGCCGTGACGCAGATGCACTATGCGAAGGCGGGCGTCATCACGCCTGAAATGGAGTTTGCGGCGATTCGTGAAAACAACAACCGCCGCGCATATGTGGAGAGCCTTGCGGCAGTGAGCCCCCGCAGCCGTCAGTTTCTTTTGCAGCAGCATTCGGGCGACTGCGACTGCTTCCAGTGCCCGGAGGACGTGACGCCGGAATTCGTGCGCCGCGAAATTGCGGCGGGGCGCGCGGTCATACCCTGCTGCATCAACCACCCGGAAGCCGAGCCCATGGTGATCGGCCGGGCGTTCTTGACTAAAATCAATGCCAACATCGGCAATTCCGCCGTGAGCTCCGGCATTGCCGAAGAAGTCGAAAAGATGCTCTGGGCGACGCGATGGGGCGCGGACACGGTGATGGACCTCTCCACAGGGAAGAACATCCATGAGACGCGCGAATGGATTGTGCGCAACAGCCCGGTGCCGATCGGCACGGTGCCTCTTTATCAGGCGCTCGAAAAGGTGAACGGCAAGGCGGAGGCGCTTACTTGGGAGCTCTATCGCGACACTCTGATCGAGCAGGCCGAACAGGGCGTGGACTACTTCACGATCCACGCGGGGCTGCGCCTCCCCTTCATTGAGCTTACCGCCAATCGCTTGACCGGCATTGTCTCCCGCGGCGGCTCCATCATGGCGGTGTGGTGCATGGCGCACGAAAAGGAGAACTTTCTCTGGACGCACTTTGATGAAATCTGCGACATTCTCGCCGCCTATGACGTGACGGTGAGCCTGGGGGACGGCCTCAGGCCCGGCTGCCAGCACGACGCCTGCGACAGCGCGCAGATGGCAGAGCTTGCTGCTCTGGGCGAGCTCTCTCGCCGCGCCCACGAAAAGGACGTCCAGGTCATGATTGAAGGCCCGGGCCACGTGCCGCTGCAGCGCGTGGTGGAAAACGCCGAGGCGGAGGAGTCGCTGTGCAATGCGGCCCCCTTTTACACCCTGGGGCCGCTCGTCACGGACGTGGCGCCCGGGTACGACCACATCACGAGCGCCATCGGCGCTGCGACGATCGGGGGCGCCGGGACGGCGATGCTTTGCTACGTGACCCCGAAGGAGCACCTGGGGCTGCCGGACAAGACGGATGTGAAGGACGGGATCATCACCTACAAGATCGCCGCTCACGCAGCGGACTTGGCCAAGGGCGTCGCGGGCGCCCAGATCCGCGACAACGCCATGAGCAAGGCGCGCTTTGAATTCCGCTGGGTGGACCAGTTCAACATCGGCTTTGATCCGGAAAAAGCGCGCGCCTTCCATGATGAGACGCTCCCCAAGGACAGCATGAAGAAGGCGCACTTCTGCTCGATGTGCGGCCCCAGCTTCTGCGCCATGCGCATTACCGAAGAAGTCCGTGAATGGGCCGCGAAGCGCCGTCATCATTGACTTGAAAGGTTATAGAATGGCTTCCTTTCCCGCTATGCCCGTTTGGGAAGCATCCTCATGGCTTTGCCTCAGCTCACCACTAAGGCCGCGTATGTCGTCGGTCTCTTCGTCGTCGTAGTCTGGGGCGTCACGTTCGTCAATACAAAAGTTCTTTTGTTGGCGGGCCTGGCGCCCTCCGACATTTTGTTCTATCGAACGGTCCTCGCATGGCTCGCGATGTTTCTCATCATGCCGCGGCCTTTCTTCTCGAAAAGCTGGAAGGACGAAGGCATCATGGCGCTCCTAGGCATTCTGGGCGGATCGGCTTATTTTCTCACGGAAAACACGGCGCTTTCCTACACTCAGGCGAGCAACGTGGCGGTGCTCATCACTACAAAGCCGCGAGGAAGCCCCTGACTTTTAGTCATGGGGAGGAATCGCGTTCCGCGCGAAAGCGCGGTATAATCATGTTAGCTAATCAATAAATAAACTAACATGAAAGCAGACGGATATATTCATAAAGAAGGCCTT
>CAVJBF010000133.1:0-5345 GCA_963647785.1 Acutalibacteraceae bacterium | reverse complement strand
ACGAGAAGGCTGACAATGTGAAGTGCCTTCCGAAGCTCACGCGCATCGTGGCGCTCTTTGTCGGGCTCAAGCTGGAAACGCTGGAAATCGACTGAGGGGCTGATGTGCTGTCGCCGGCAGCGCAGCGATTGGCGGACGAATTTCTCGAGGTGGTGCGCAAAGGTCGCCAGAAAGTCGTGTCGTTCCGCAAGGACGCCTGGGCTAGAGAGACCCTGCTCTTTGGGATCGAGGCGTTGCTCTCGAGCGAAAAGATCGATCCCTGGGAGGCATTGGAGGCAAGCCGGCTGCGGTCGTCTGTCGAAGACTTTCTGTTGCGGACAGCGCGGACGGCAGCATTGGACGGCGGCGACTATTGGGAAAGCGCGGATTTTCTGCGGGCGGCGGCGCTGGGCTACCGACTTTGGCTGGAGGCGGCTGTGATGCGGGTTGCGTCGCAACTCTCGACGATTGGCGAGAAGCGGCAGGATGTTGCAAAACAGGTTCGGGAGGCGCTCCTGAAGCAGTTGAGGGAGGAGTCGCTCGATGAGATTCTGGACCGATTTGACGGGAGCCGGACGCTTGCTGCGATGACGGAACTCGACCGGTGCTTCTGGCGGCTCCTCACGGAGTCTGCCGGTGACTAAAAAAATCGCCCGGCCCGGCCGTGATGCACGGACAGAAGAAAGCCGTTCGTGCATCACGGGCGCGGGCGGGCGCATCCGGATGAGAGGAGAAGACCGAATTTTCTCCGGCGAGATGCCCGGGTACTTTGCGGGAGGTCAAGCGGTACGCAGGCTGGTGCCAGACATTGAAGGAAGATTTCGTTTTGTCTTCACCGATGAAGTAGACGCTTTGCTCATGCTCCTGGAACTCCGCGGTTAGTCAAAGGTGGGCGAAAGTGGGCGTGATCAGCGGTGTGATAACATGGAAATAATCGAGTTGCTGATGATTTTTTCGCTGACGCACGGTGCTGCTGGTCGAGGCTTGACGGAGAGACAAGCGCTGAAAAAACTGTGCGAATGTGAGTTCTCTTTTTATTAGGTCCGACGATTCAGCTTGCACTGCCTAGCTTGAGGACCAGCCGAGGTTTTCGATGCCTGAACAAGAAGCTTTGAAACTGATACCCTACGGCATTGCCGGCTTCAAGCAGATTCGTGCTGATAATTATGTCTATGTGGACAAGACAAAATACATCGAAACTTTGGAAAAGAGCGGCGCCAAGTATCCTTTTTTTGTTCGTCCGCGCCGTTTTGGAAAGTCGCTCTTTCTCGATACGCTGAGTGCCTATTACGACAAGAATGAGGTGGAGCGCTTCGATGAAACTTTCCGCGGCACTTACATCGCGGCGCACAAGACGCCTCTGGCCAATCAGTATTGCATCCTGAAGTTTTCTTTTGCCGGCATGAGCAATGCCGTGGAAGAAAAGTTCTACTACACCGTCCGCAACAGTCTGGTTGATTTTTTCGAGCGCTATCCGCACCCCAAGCAGGATGCCATATTGGAAAAACAGTTTCCTGGAGCGGAAACGCTGATTGAAAGCTTCTTTTCTATTCTTGGCTCGGCTTACCGTCAGAAGCTTTATGTCATCATCGACGAATACGATCAGTTTGCCAACGCTGTTCTTGCGAAGAATCTGCCGCTTTTTCGTGAAATAACGTCGACAGACGGCTTCTTGAAGGACTTCTATACCAAGCTCAAGGCGGCGACGGATGACAACGGGCCGGTGGCTCGGATTTTCATCACAGGCGTCACGTCCATTTCCTTGGATTCGATGACTTCCGGTTTTTCCATTGCTCAAAACTTGTCCATGTTCCCGCAGTTCGCCGGCCTTTACGGCTTCAACGAGGTGGAGCTCAAAGCGGTCATTCCTCAAGTCGTGGATCTTGACGCCTGCGGCCGTTCGGACGACGAAGTCTTCCGTCAAATGAAGCAGTGGTACAACGGCTATCGCTTTAGCGTTGATTCGGACGAAACCGTCTTCAATGCCTCCATGTGTTTTTACTATCTGAGCGCCTTGCGCAATACCCATCGCGAGCCCAAGGCGATGCTGGATCCTGCATTCGCTCAGGACATGTCGAAGATTGCCGGCATTCTGAAGCTTGGCGATCCAGACTTTGTGAAGTCGATCGTGACCAAGGCGCTGCAAAACGAATCCATCGACTTTCCCGCGGGAGACTTGCAGCTGCTCAATCTCAACAACCATGACGAGCTCGATGAAAACGAACTGTTGTCCGCCATGGTTTATCTGGGCTATCTCACTTTCGCGCCGGGCGACAGCTATTCGCTCGTTGTTCCGAACAAGGCAGTGGCGATCCAATTTTTTGAGTATTACCAAAAATTCGTTCTCGCTCTGCCGAAATTCAAGTTCGCGGCCCGAGACTATTCCGAAGCCTACCAAGCGCTTTCGAAAGGGGACCCGGCGCCGCTGTTTCATCTGGCCTGCAGCCGCTTCACTGATCAGAGCGGGCTGCACACCAACTTGCATTTGAGCGAAAGCGACTTTCAGACGTTGCTGGCGGCTTCGCTCTACTTTACGGATGATTTCGAGGTGCGCCGCGAGGTTGAGGCCGTTGGCGGAGCTCATCCCGGCTACATCGATTTGTTGATTGAGCCGTCTCAGGGAAAGGCCGGGCCTGCGTACCTCGTGGAGCTCAAGCACCTCAAAAAATCGGCGGGCACGGAAGCCGCGGTCAAGACGGCGCTAGCCAAAGCCATGGAGCAGGCGCAAAGCTATGCCGCGTGCAGCAGCCTCAGGAGCATTTCCAACCTGAAGTGCGTAGCAGCGGTCTTTGTTGGCACGCAGCTGAGGGAGCTTGCTGTCGATTGACTTTCTCCCATGGCGCCAAGGAGGCGGTGGTCGGGACGGCGTTTGGCTGGCAGAGGCGGCGAGCCCGCGTGGTTCAAAAGCATCGTTTCGGCAGGATTGCTCCGTGCCGGTCGATTTCGTTTCCAGAAGAGTTGACGACAATCCGCGAGCAGGATCAAACATCAGTCTGTTTCCGCTTTTCGAAAAGCTCGCGTTCGCTGTGCGGTACTTGATGCAGGGAAACACGTCCGACGATTGGTGGATCGCTCTCTACAATAAAAGTTGTAGAACCTACCTCTTTTGCCGTACGACAGTCGGCCTGGGAAACGCTTCATGGACACCAATCACCTGCCGCTCGATCAGCTTGACCTGCGTTTTTTCGCGATGCTCTGCCGCCAGCAGTCGCTCACCGTCACGGCGCAGCGGCTGGGATTGAGCAACTCCGCCGCAAGCCGCGTCTTGGCGCACCTGCGGGAGGTTTTCGACGAACCGCTTTTCAACCGCGGCCGTGAAGGCCTGGTGCCGACGGCTCGGGCGCTCGTGCTGCTGCCGCGCGTAGAGAAGATCCTCGACGGCTACGACGGGCTCTTTCGCGAGGACGACTTCGATCCGAGAGCGATTCAGCGCCGCATCCGCATCGCCTGCAGCGACAACGCGTCGGTGGACATTCTGGGCCGCGTCGTGCCGCTCATTCTCGAGAAGTCGCCCGAGATCGCCTTCGACATCATTCCGATCGAAGACGGCATCGTGCCGCGGCTGCGCTCAGGTGAAATCGACTTCGGCATCTATCCCTCGGAAAAAACGGCGCCGGGCATCCACTCAGCACTGATCTACGAATCCCGCTACCGGTACGTCGTGAGGAAAGGTCATCCGCTTGAAACGCTTTACGCCGTGCAGAAGACGCTCACTTCGGACGACCTGAAGCGCTATCGCTTCGTCAACGTCGGCCTCGCGCCGGGTCCTGGCATTCAGGCGCCGATGGCGGCCGAGGTGCAGCAGGCGAACTTGCCGGGCGCGGCGCAAGTGAGGACAGCCTACATTCTTTCGCAGCCGGAGCTCATCCGGCGAACGGACTTGGTAGGCATGATGCCCGAAGCCATTGTGCATCAGCTGCAGGCGATGGGCATGCCGCTGGTGACGCTTTGCGAGACGCTTGTGCCGATGCCGCACCGGCCGTATCTGCTCTGGCACGACCGCAGTGATCATGATCCGGTGACGAGCTGGATTCGAGCGCTTTTCGTGCACGCTTTTCACGAGGGAAAACGGCCTTTGCCGACAAGGGCTGCGCCGCAGATGGACTGACTGACGCCTTCCGAAAACCGGCAAAGCCGCTTGCGCCGAACGCTCTTGATGCGCGCGTAAAACCGCAGAGACCCGAAAATCGCCGCTCTCTATGATCGACTCAGATCCCGAAGCAACGGGACGAGCGCGAGAGCGGATGGAAGTCTTCCTTCTGACGGCCTCGCGAGAAGACAAAGTCCATCTCAAGGAGCAGGTCATGCGAAGCGCCATTTCCGTTACGGCGGCGGCCGTTTTCTTCCTTTCTCAAAGTGCGGCGGCCGGTCCCGGCATACGACTGCCGCCTGCCGCGGCGCAGGACGGCTTTCAAATGTCCGGCGTCATCGACACGGGGCTGCATTTGCAGCATGCCTATGGCAAGGACACGCTCTCCATGATGCCTAGCGGCGACGAAACGTCCGAAGTCACGCTGCGCGCCCGCGAGTCGCTTCCCGGAAATCATTACGTCCGGGTGAAGCTCATGGCTCCCTACAAGTCCGATACGGGTGAAATGCAGCAGGGCGCGACGAACACGCTCTTCAATGAAGGCTTCATCGCCGTGGGCGGCGACTGGGGCGAAATCGCCGCCGGACGCATGGCGAACATCTTTTCGGGCAACGGCGACTTTGGTTTGAACAAGCAGGTCAATCCGTCGAGCATGGGCACAAACTTCGTGAATTCGAGCCTCGCGCCCATCTTCTCTTCGGGCTACTACTTCAGCAACGCTGTGGTTTACAACTCGCCGCGTTTGGCGGGCTTTCATCTCGCCGTGCAGTACAGCAACGGGAAGGCGGGCGAGGAGACGCCCCGCGGCAAAACGGATCAGCTTGTGAACGTAGCTGTCACCTATCTGAACGGTCCGTGGAAGTTCGGAATCGTGGCGGGCTGGTACGACAACGACTCTTATCGGGACGAAGCGACCGGCGTCACGCCCAATGACGAAAAGAACATCGCTGTAATGGGAAGCTGGTGGCCGGGCAACGGCTGGAGCTTTCACGCGGCCTACCAGTATGTCCATGACGGCCGGGCGCTGGGCGGGAGTTTCTACAGCTACTTCACGCCGAAGGCGGCGGGCGGTCTGGGCATCAAGAAAAGCGCGCGCGGCGTCGATGCGCACGCTGGCATTCTGGGCGTCGGAAAGCAGTTCGGCAACCAAAAGATCTCTGCCGTCCTCATGGGCAACTACGTTGAGTACAAGGTAAGCTCCCCATAACCCATACGACCAAATTTTAAAAATTATCAGAATGGAGACTACGAAAACAACCGGAGTCCTCCATGGCTT
>CAVJBF010000132.1:0-5502 GCA_963647785.1 Acutalibacteraceae bacterium | reverse complement strand
ACTCTTGAAGACCTTCTATGCCTTGCTCAAAGACTGGGCAACCCGAGGCCCCATCGAATGGATCTTCATCACGGGCGTCACGTCTATTCAGCTCGATTCGATGACCTCCGGCTTTTCCATTGCCAAAAATTTCTCGAATCACCCGAAATTTGCTGGCATGTTCGGCTTTACGGAGACGGAGCTTCGAGAACTGATTCCTCAGCTTGTCGATCTCAAGCAATACGGCAAGTCACTTGATGAGGTCGTGAATCACATGAAGGAGTGGTACAACGGCTACCATTTCTGCGTCCGAAGCGATGAGAGTGTGTTCAACGCTTCCATGTGTCTCAATTATTTAAGTGAGATTGCCGATACGGGAGAAGAGCCGGATGATCTGTTGGATCCATCGGTTGCCAATAGTCTGGACAAAATCGAGGCGATACTCTCGTTGGGCGATCCTGTCTTCGTTCTCAAAACAATAGAACAAGCCTTGCAACACCATCCCATCCCGTTCCTAGGACGGATGCAGTTGCTCAATCTCAATCAGCATCAGAAGCTAGACGACCAGTGTGTGCTTTCCGCGCTTGTCTACCTCGGGTTCCTGACGTTTGTTCCGGGCAATAAAGAGGAGCTCATGGTGCCCAACAGGGCCATTGGCATCCAGTTTTTCGAATACTTCTTCAAGCACGTACTCCAGACACAGAACTATTGGTTCCGCCGCTCGGAGTTTTCTGCTGCCTATCAGGCGCTCGCCGCTGGCGATCCGAGGCCTTGGCTGGAGATTTCCAACCGTCGTCTTGTGGAAGACAGCGGCGTTCACATGCACGCACAGCTCACCGAAAAGGTGTTCCAGACCATGCTTGCGGCCACGCTGTGGTTCTCAACGGACTACCGCGGCGAACTGGAATGTGAATCGCGCGGTGAAGACTCTGGCTTCATGGACCTCCTCTTGAAGCCCCGCGAGAACAAGGCCTTGCCGACCTACGTGATTGAAGTGAAGCACCTTGCGACTGGCGCAGAAGACACCACCGTAGCGGAAGCACTGGAAGCGGCCCGTCAGCAGGCGGCCCATTACGCGGAAGGCGAAGCGCTTCGAGACACCCTGAACCTAAAGCGTGTCGCCATCGTCTACAAGGGTTTGAAGATCGGCGCAATGGACGTTTTTTAACCGGTTTCTTCGCGTAGAACCCGCAGCGCGTTCTGCGCCGGCTCGACGCGTTGGCGAAGGGCGCTGGCCTTTCGCGCTTTGCCTGCCTCGCTTGGGGACGGAACGCGACGGCTACGGCTGCGCGTCGGCCGCTTTGAATTCGTTTGCAGCGTACTGTTGGAATATGGCTTCGACGGCCTTGCCGGGACAGACGAGTTTGGTTTCCGCTGTCGGATGGCGGGTGAGAAAGCCCAAGCGAAATAGCGCCGTCAGCGTGACGCTGTTGCTCAAGCGGTTTTCGTCCGTGAGGCTGGCGGCGATCGTCTGATGAATGGCGGCGCGAAGCTCTGTTTCCGTGAATCCCGCCATCGTCACGAAGACGGGCGTCTGAGAGATGTCGCGGGCGATGTTGAAGCCCGTGAGGCCGCTGTCGAGCGACACCTCGGCGAGTCCCGGCATGAAGAGCCGCGCCACGAGGTCGTCTCGCGTGGCGGCCTTGATTCTGGCGTAGAAAGCTTTCATCTCGCCATCGTCTCGCGTGGCTGCACGGAAGGCGTTCCGGCGCCGGCAACAAAGAAGCCGCCGGCTTCTCAACCGACGGCTTCCTTTCGATCCAGCGGCAAGGCGATTCATCACCCGCGGCGCTTGCACCCCGGCGCATAGATGTCGGCGGGCGTGTAGGTCTTGAGCCTCAGCCCCTCCACGATGTCCGCGGCATGGCGCGCGATCTTTCCGGCGGTGACGCCCGCAGCGCGCCCCTTCACGGCTTCCCCGTGGAGCCACACCGCGGAGAGCGTTGCGGACACCAGGTCAAACTGCTGCGCAAACATCGCGGCAAGCATGCCGGCCAGGACGTCGCCGGAGCCTGCGGTGGCGAGCATGGCGTTCCCCGTGGGATTGATCCACGTGCGGGAGCTACGCAAGGACACGACGGATCCTGCGCCCTTCAAAATGGAGACGCAGCCCGTCTGCACGGCGAGCTCGCGGCTTGCGTTGATGCGGTCGGCGTTCACCTTCTCAATCGTGGAGTGGATGATTGCCGCCGCTTCGCCCGGGTGCGGGGTGATGACGGTGTGCGCCTTGCGGGCGAGCACGGCGTCTTGGAGCTTCTGGTCCTGCGCGAGCATCCGCAAAGCGTCCGCGTCAATGATGAGCGGCACGTTGCAGGCGATGGCGGCTTCAAAGCGCGCCTTCGCTTTTTCGGAAAATCCCATGCCGCAGCCCACGACGATGGCGTCCGCCTGCGAGAGGTCCGCCTGGTCGGTCACCATGAGCTCGGGCTGCAGGGGATCAAAGGCGGGGGCCTTGTCGCTCATCACTTCGACTACGACGGAGCCCGCGCCGAGCTTCAACGCGGCGCGGCCCGCAAGAAACGCCGCCCCGACCGTGCCCGTTTCGCCGCCGATTACGACCACGCGGCCGTAGGTGCCCTTGTGGGAGTTCTTCGCGCGAGGCTCGGCGATGTGGCGGAAGTCGTCGGCGTCAATCAAGGAGAGGTTTGACAGGGGAACGGAGACGTCGAGGTTGTCCAAAACCACGTCGCCCGCGGCGTCCGCGCCTTCCATCATGAAGCAGCCCGCCTTGGGGGCGAGCAGATTGACCGTGACGTCAGAGCGGCAGCCGGGGATCTTGCCGACCCACGTGCCCGTCATGGCGTCAATGCCGCTCGGGAGGTCAATGCTTACGTGAAGCGCCTGCCGCTCGTTGTACCAGAGGACGGCGTCCTGCCACTCGTTCAAAATCGCGCGCTTTAAACCCGTGCCAAAGAGGGCGTCCACCACAACCTGCGCCTTGTCGGCGCTGTAGGGATCCGTGACCGTTTCGCCGCCCGAGGCAAGCCACGCCTCATAAAGCGCCTTCGCGTCTTCGGTGGCGGGGGCGCCTCCTGTGATCGTCGCACAGGTGACGCGGTAGCCCTTGGCCTGCAGAGCGAGCGCCGCGGCATAGCCGTCGCCGCCGTTGTTCCCCGGGCCGCAGATCACGACGACGTGCGCGGGCGTTTTGACGCGGTCGGCGATGACGCGCGCCACGGCGTCGCCCGCGCGCCGCATCAGCTCGCCCGCGCCGAGAATGCCGGCGTAGCGCTTTTCAAGGGAGGAGAGGTCGTCAAGGTTGAGAATCTGCTGGCTCATGGGTTTTCTTCTCTGCAAACAAACGGGCCTCTGGCGGGCCCGTGAAATCGATGGCGGCATTTTAGCGAGCTCGCGCGAGGCGCGGCAGGGCAAAAATCGCCTGAAATTCCCTGATGGAAAGTAGGGGGAAGCCTCGCAAGACGCGAGGCAAATGCGGGCGCAGCCTGCCCGTGTCAGGACAAAGGGAGAACGTCATGAGCGAACGCTCGGGAACGGTGTCGGACGTCGCTTGAATGCCCCCAGAGAGGTCGACGGCGAACAGCCTGACGATTGGCGCACGGGAGGTCCCGCACCATCGCGGCGAGGCGCTGAGATGACCGGCTTGTCATGGACGTCACGGGCGATTCATGAAAAATCCACGAAGCGGAAACAAACCGCTTCTACTCTGCCAGCCGTTCGGGGAAAGCCGTGCGGCTGGCTCCCGAATTACTGCAATGCAACCTTTTTAGGAAAGAGGGAAATCATGACTTTGTTTGCCGGAATTCGTCCTGTTGTTGGCGCTGTGGCGATGGCCGCAGCGTTTGCTGCACCTGCTGCATGGGCTGAGACTGCCTCGCCCACGATAGTTCGCGCTGCCCAAGGGGACGTCACGCAGTTTGGCGGTGCCCGCCGTGTGTCAGGGGACCAAACGAAGCTCATGCGTCAGGCGTTGAAGAATCATCGCGCCAAGAACGTCATCGTTTTGATCGGCGACGGCATGGGCGACTCGGAAATCACCGCAGCGCGCAACTTCGCGCATGGCGCCGGCGGGTTCTTTCCTGGCATCGACGCGCTTCCGATCACGGGACAGTACACGCACTATGCGCTGGACCAGAAAACGCACAAGCCCAATTACGTCACGGACTCCGCGGCGTCGGCCACGGCCTGGAACACCGGTGTGAAGTCCTATAACGGGGCGATTGCGGTCGATGTGAACGGCAAGCCCGTTCAGACGCTCATGGAAATGGCGAAGAAGGCGGGGCTTGCCACGGGCAACGTGAGCACGGCGGAGATTCAGGATGCGACGCCTGCGGCGGTGTTTGCGCACGTCACGGCCCGCAAGTGCTACGGCCCCGAGGCGACAACGCAGAAATGCCCCAAGAATGCGGCAGAAAACGGGGGCTTGGGTTCGATTACCGAGCAGCTCATTCGCTTTCGCGCTGACGTGACGCTGGGCGGCGGCTGGAAATCCTTCATGGAAACCGCCAGAGGCGGCGACTATCAGGGACAGCAACTTTTGGACGCCGCTCGCGAGGCGGGCTATCAGATCGTGACTGATGCGACGGAACTCGCGTCCGTGAAGCGCGCGAACCAGAAGACGCCGCTTCTCGGCCTTTTCAGCGAAGGCAACATGCCCGTGCGCCTGAAGGGACCCAAGGCGTCGTACCATGGCAACCTTGACAAGGAAGCCGTGGTCTGCGAAAAGAATCCCGACCGCACGGCGGATCATCCGACGCTGGCGCAGATGACGCAAAAGGCGATTGACCTCCTCAAGGTGAACAAGAAAGGCTTCTTCCTGCAAGTGGAAGGCGCCTCGATCGACAAGCAGGATCACGCGGCGAATCCCTGCGGTCAGTTCGGCGAAACGGTGGACCTCGACGAAGCGGTGAAGGTTGCTCTGGACTTTGCCAAGAAGGACGGCAACACGCTCGTCATCGTCACCGCAGACCATGCGCATTCTTGCCAGATTGTCGCCCCGGGCACGAAGGCGCCTGGCTTGACCGAAGCGGTGATGACGGCTGACGGCGTGCCGATGCACATCTCTTACGGGAATTCGGAAACGGAAGATCAGGGACACACCGGCACGCAGATTCGAGTGGCGGCCTACGGTCCTCATGCGGCCAATGTGGCAGGCCTCACGGATCAGACGGATCTCTTCTTTACGATGCGCGACGCGCTGGGATTGGCAGGAAAGAAGTAGCCAGAAGGCGGTTGGGCATTGTCAGGGCGGCGCCGCTGCGAGCCGCTTTGGCCTGGGATTACGGGCCGGAGCGTAACTCAAGCGGCGTTGTTGCGTCATAGGCTTCGTGACAAGCCGTAGGGAAAATTGCCGCAGACGCCAAGCCCAGGCGAGCGTAGCCTTTCTTCATCAAGAACGAAGGGAGACTCCCCATGATTGAACTCACTACAAAGCCGCGAGGAAGCCCCTGACTTTTAGTCATGGGGAGGAATCGCGTTCCGCGCGAAAGCGCGGTATAATCATGTTAGCTAATCAATAAATAAACTAACATGAAAGCAGACGGATATATTCATAAAGAAGGCCTT
>CAVJBF010000131.1:0-5574 GCA_963647785.1 Acutalibacteraceae bacterium | reverse complement strand
GTTGACATAGATCAAGCCGGAAGGGGACCGGGGGTGGGTTATGAGGAGCTTACGATGCTTCAGGGGATGGACGAGAGCCTTTTCCAGAACCCGGATTTTCGCGCGGCCCTCTCTGACATGCGCTCCAACCTTGCGCCCATTTCCGAGCGCGCCGTGCAGGCCTACCTCTTTGACCTTGTCAAGGCTTCGAAGACGACACGGCAGCCCATTCGCGAAATCACGGTGGAGAAGGCGCTGGGCGCCGCTTCCATCTCTCAGGCTCTCAAGTGCGCCTTCCACATGGCCGACGGCACCGTGAAGCATTGCGTCGTGAAGATGGTGCGCCCGGAAGCCGAGATGCGCGCCAAGCGCGAGCTCACCGTGTTCCAGAGCGCCGCCCAGACGGTGGGCGGCGGCATGGACCGCACCTTCCTCGGCCGCTACGACAGCATTTTGGCCGAGCTTGACCTGCGGGTGGAGGCGAAGAACGTCAAGGACGGCGGCAGGGTTTACGACTACCATCGCGAGAGCTACGACAAAAAGCACCTCGGCGAGCAGCAGGAGACCTACGGGTCGTTTGCCAACGTCCACAGCATGAAGCTTGTGGATGGCATCGTGCCCACGGCGACGCTGCTCGTTTTGGAGGAAGTGCCGGGCATGACGCTCGAAAAATTCAACAAGACCACAGGCGAGGAGTCCGGCCGGGTGAAGGCGCAGGCCCTGCAGCAGGCTCAAGCCAGCGGCGATCCGGCCCAGGCCGACCAGATCGTCGCCGACGCCGCCCTCAAGCTCGGGCGCCTCTACGATGAAGCGCGCGAGAAGTATGAAGCGGTGCAGAACCTCACCTACATGTGGGTGAACGAGGGGCTCTTTGCCGAAGGCTTCTACCACGGCGACGTCCACAAGGGCAACGTCATGGTGCAGGCCAATTGGCAGCATGCGGATGCCCAGGGCGCCGTGAGCGCCGATGCCGTCTATGACGGCATCACGCTCATTGACTTCGGCAACGCGACGCGCTTGAGCAGCGAGGAAAAGAAGAGCGTTCTGCAGGTGGTGGCAGGGTGCGCTGCGGGCGAGTCGAGCCTCTTTATGAAGGGGTTTGAAGCGCTGCTCTCCGCTGAAAGTCTCGCAAAGTGCAAGAACCCTGCCAATCGCGGGGACATCAAGGCGAAGGTGAAGGCGATCATGGGCAAGGGAACGATCGCCGACACGGCGGTGCGTCTGGCGGCGATTCTTGAAGTTCTGCAGCGCGACTACCAGATCGAGGTGCCGGGCGCGATCCACAACTTCCTTGAAAGCCAGCGGCGTCTGCAGACGGCGATGGAGGAGTCGGCGAGCCTCATGAAGCAGATCGCCGCCGACCGCAAGGCGCTGCTGGAGACGAGACCGTCGCTTCTGGGTGAGCAGGAGCCGATTGAGCCGCAGGCGAACGAGGTCGAAGACGGGGAGCCTGCGGACCTTGAGGACATGCCCGACGTTGATGACAGACCCGAAGTTGAGGACAGGCCCGACGTTGAAGAGAACGGCGAGGATGCGCTTTCCGACAAGAAAGACGCGCTCGCGCTCAAGTCAGAGGAGATCGGGCTCTACCGCTTCCGTCCCATGGTGCAGTGCATCGCCGACGTGGTGATGCAGAACCTCATGGCGACGATGAAGTCCGTGGGCATTGCCAAGGGCGGCCGCTGCTTTGCGCGCATCACGAGCGAAATGGAGGCGATCAACCAGGCCCAGCAACTGCCGATTGACGCTGCGGGACACGTCGGGGGAGCGCAGGTGATGCCGGTGTAGTTGAGTTGCTCCGGCTTCGGGCCGCGCTTTTCCTCTGAGGAAAGGCGCGGCCTTTGTCGCTTGACGGGCGGTGCTTTGGGCCGTCCTTCTCTTGCCAGAGCGGCAGCGTGGAATGACTTGTGGCACGGATGAAATGCAAATCCCGCTGCGAGCTCGCGGACCCGAACAATCTTGACTAGAAGTCTGTCGTTGAGCGGTTCGCGGATTAGTATCATGGAAAGAACGACCTGCAAAGGCAGTGTGCTGGAAAGTGCTTCCGGCTTCCTGAAAACAGGAATTTCAAGGTTTCCGTCGTCAAGACGGACCCGTTGCCACTTGGAGAAAAAACATGCCAGGCATCCAGGCCTTGCGTCCGGACAACGCTCAGATTGAGCAGAATCTGCCCGCAGAAAACGACCATCAGCCTCGCCGGGCCGGCGGCCTTTCGACGGCCGCTCGCTTCGCTCTTGGCTTTGCCACCATCGGCTTGTCAGAACTTGTCATCTGGTGCCGCCGTTCAGGCGCTCCCGCTCCCGCGCGAAACCTCAACCAGCAGCTTCCCGCGCTTTCGGCTGCTGAGAAGCGTGCCAACGACGAGCTGGCCGCCATCTTCGAGCGCCGGTGCGTGCCGCACAAGTACATGGAGGCCGCGGCGCTCGCCTCCGTCGATCTCAGGCGCCGCCTTCCCGTCACAGAGCTTGCCGACGGAGCGCGCCGCCAGGTGGTGGAGGCGATCCGAAGCGCCGGCGTCAAGGTGACGCCCGACGTGCTCGCCTCGATGATGAAGGAAGCCGTTCTCTCGGACTACCTCGGCAGCCAGATCTTCTCCAGCATGATCCGCGAGGCGGCCGCTCCGTTTGCCGAGGCGCTCGGCGTAGATCCGGCGCTCGCGACGCCGCGCGCCTTCAATCTCGCGATGAAGAGCCTTGAAGTGAAGGCGCTGGCGCAGAATGTCAACTTCAAGAATCCGCAAGAGGTTGAAGTCTTCAAGCAGCGCGTGATGCCGCTCGTGAATGACCAGATTTCGACGTGGGTCACGGTCAATAAGCGCGTCAAGGAAGTGCAGATGAAGGCCCGCGCGAGCCTTCTGGCGGCGACGGGGCTCGAAGACAACGAAAAGTTCGCTCAGAGCGTGAGTCCGTTCCTTGAGAAGCTGGAATCGAAGCTGCGCACGGTGGAGTCCGGCATCCCGGCGGATCCTGAAACGGGCCTTCTTGCCATGAGCGAGCTTCCGAATCTTGCTCAGCGGATCCAGGCGGCGGGCGACGCCATGATCGAGGAGAAGCTCTCCATTGTTCGACTTGTTCATGAAAACGGCTTTTCGCCGGCTGTGCAAAGGGAATGGGCCGAACAGGCCTTGGCGGGCGGCGTCTTCTTCAATCCTTCGGCCGCCCGCAATGCCCTTGGCGTCGCGGGGAGCCTTGCCGAGGGGGCCGAGGCGCAGCGGCTGGTCGACGTCCTGAGCGCCGGCTCCATTGACAAGGCGGCCTTGAAGAGCGCTCTCGTCCATATCTTGTCGAAAGCCCGGCAGGACATCGTCGCGCTCACGACGTCGCCTGCGGACCGAGCGAGGTACGAGGGCGACGTCATGCGCCAGATGGGCGTTCTCGTCTTCGGCGCGGTTCTTGACCGCAGCGAGTCGCTGCGGACGCTTTTTCACGAAAAGCGAGAGCTCCTTGCCGAGGTGCAGGGCGAACTCATTGCGAGCGCTGACAAAGACGAATTCTGCGTGGCTCAGTCAGCTTTTGAAACGGTGCACAGCAAGGAAATCGGCGCGCTCTATCGCGAGAATGCAGCGCAGCGCCTTGACCGCAAGCATCGCCAGGCGCTTTTTGGAGCGCTGCAGAAGGCGCTCATGGGCCGCGGCAGCGTTCCGCCGCAGTTCCAGCCGTCGTTTGAGAACGCCATGACGCGGCTGCGCGAGCGTTATGGCGAGGCGGTCATCCCGCTCAACGCGGATCCCATGAAGCTCAAAGTCGCTTTCTGGGCGAGGTGCAGCATCAGAGATCTCGCGAGTGACGCGGCCACTGCTGAGAGGATTGAAGAAATGTTTGTGCGGGGCGTGGCCGAGAGCTTCATGACGTCAAGGCTTGAGGCCTGGCTTGCCGAGAGCATCAAGGAGCAGGGACTGCATCAGCTGCAGAAGGGCGACGCAGAAGAGCAGGGCTTGCAGGTGAGCATGATGGTGCTCAAGTTCCTGCGACAAAATCCACGGATTCGTGAACTCTTCGAGGGCATTCGTCGTCCTGAAGACATCGGAGCTGTTGAAAGCGAAGTCCGCGGCGTTTTGAGCGACTATGCCGCGCGTTACGCCGCCATTGAGAATCGCGTCAACGCCTTCATTGAGGAAACGCACCAGCAGATTGCTGAAGCCGGCGGCTTTGACCTTGACTTCGTAAAGCGAGGCGCAGACTTGAGCTCCTTGAGAGATCGTCTGGACGTTGAGCGTCCGGACCTTTCTAAGGATCCGCGCACGGGGCTTCTGGACGAAGCAGCGGAAACACGGCTTTTCGATGAGGTGCGGGCGGTGCGCGACGAGCGGGTCCGGCGCTACCGCGAGGCCTTTTCGCGTGTTGCGAGCCTTGAGATTCCGGACGCCGTGCGGGAAGACTGGCGCAGGGCGATCGTCACCGACCGCAAGCTTTTTCTTTCGTCCGAGCGAATCGACGCCATGGTGAACATTGCCCGAAGCCTTTCGTCTGAGGAATTGGAGGCGGCGCTGAGCGCGGAGCCTGCGGATCCGGAGACGGTCTGCGACGCGCTGAGGCGCTTCATTGACGGCGTGGACCACGGCGTCGTTGCCAACACGGACCCCATGGACGGCGCCGATCTGTTCACCCCGATGCGAGTTGCGATATCCACGCTCTTCATGGCGGATCATCCCGGGCTGGTTCGCTTGATGACGCAACGCGGGAAGAACGTGGTCGCCTACACGCTGCGGGCGCTGGAGACGAGGCGAATCGGCCTGGGGGCGGACGACGCCCAGTTCCTGAAGTCGGTCTTTGAAGTCATGTCGGTCGAAGCGATGCGGCCCGTGATGAAGATTGTGAACGATGACCGCCATGCGCCGGATGGGTGGGCGGGATTCGCTTGAAAAAATACAAGACGAGGGCAGGCGCGGGCGCGGCAGAATGACGGACGGCGCTCTCGCAGGCCGCTAGGAGATCAAGTCATGAAAGCGGAAGAACTTTTCAATTCTCTGGGGCCGATGCTGGGCGTGGAGTTCCCCGCGGACGGCGACGGCGCGGTGCAGGTTCTGTTTGACGAAGACGCCGTGGACTTTCAGGTCGCCGACGGGCGGCTCTTCGTGATGGCGGACATCGGGCCGGCGGACGGTTGTGAAAGCCTCTACAGAGCACTGCTCAAGGCGAATTGCCTGGGCGCTGAAACGCTCGGTAGCACGATCGGCCTTGACGCTGAGCGCCGGGTTTTGACGCTGCACCGTCTGATTGAAGGCGACTGGAACGAACAGGAATTTCAGGACGCGCTCGCCCAGTTTGTGAAGGCGCTTCGCTACTGGAAGGAATGGGCCGCCGCGGGCGGCAGCGTCCATGAAGACGCCGACTTGCCCGAGGGCGGCGCAGCGCTGCTTGCCGTCTGAATCCGGCTCGGGCTTCTCCGGCAAGCCGATGCAAGCTTCTCGCTCAGAGCACGACGACGGCAGGCTCGGCGGGACTCGCCCGGCTTGCGTTGCAGCCTGCTCTCCCAGGCGTGCAGCTTCTGCAAAGCAGCCACCACGGCGCACATCTTGAATTGAGGGTCGCCTTCAACGATTTTTTCTGCGCGACAAGGAACCCGTCGTCAGATTTGACAACGTCCTCAAGTTCT
>CAVJBF010000130.1:0-5759 GCA_963647785.1 Acutalibacteraceae bacterium | reverse complement strand
TTGGTCCTTCGGGGCTGAGAGCGAAGCAAGCCTGCCGGGGTTCTGACAAGTTTGGCAGGTTTAAAAAACGGTTTCGATGCTTGTCCGGCTTGTGCTGCGCAAGACGAGCTATCGCATCGCGGCCGTGCCGATGGATCCGCCCGTGATTCGCACGCTGTCTCTGGTGATGAAGGATCGGGAGAGCCTGTCGCTTGCGGCCCGGGCCTTCATCGAGTGTCTCATGGCGAATCAGGCGAGTTTGGCGTAGCGGCGGAAATTGACGGTTAAAAGGATGAATCATTGAAAGTTTTAAGTTAAGATCAGCGCTGTCTGTTTGAAGGAGTCGGACAATGGGGCTTTGCGTCAATCCGCGGGGAACTGAATTTGAGATGGTGTTGCAGGGGGGGCTTTATGTCGACAAGACGGAGCTCATCGCTTACACGAACTCCGTCATGAACTCGCCCTGTCGCTTTTTGTGCGTCACGCGGCCGCGTCGCTTTGGAAAGACGTTTGCTGCGAAGATGCTGGCGGCCTACTACTCCAAGGGCGCTGACTTTCGTGCGGTGTTCGAAAAAATGAAGGTGGCTCGCACGCCCAAGGACAAGTTCTTCATGGAAGCGCCGCCGTTTGATCGGTACCTCAACCGATGCAATGTCATTTACTGGGACATGACGGACTTTGTCATGGGCGGTGACATTGACGGGACAGTGGCACGCATTCAAAGGGATCTTGTCGTGGAACTGAAGCACGAATTTCCTAAGGTGCAGGCTGACAGCGCCAGCACTTTGCAGGAAATGATTTGTGCAGTCACTGTTGCGACGGGAGAAAGGTTCTACATCATCATTGATGAGTGGGACATGCTCTTTAGAGAAGCAAGAGACAATGAGCCTCTTCAGAAAAAATACATTGACTTTCTCCGGGGGCTGTTCAAAGGGACTCGGACGGCCAGCTGCATTTGCGGCGCTTACATGACGGGCATTCTGCCCATCAAGAAATATGGCACTTCGTCGGCTTTAACCGACTTCAATGAATTCACCATGTTGAATCCTGGCGTGCTGGCGGAATATGTGGGATTCACGACGGACGAGGTGAAGGACATCTGCAGGGAGCGTGCAGTTGACTTCTCAAAAATGCAGCACTGGTACGACGGCTATCAGTTTGCTGGCGTTGGACATATTTACAATCCGAATTCCGTCTTACAGGCGTCAATTTCGAAACAGTTTATAGGTTATTGGAATAAAACTGAAACATACGAGCTGCTTAGATGTTATTTGGATTTGAATTTTGAGGGGCTCAAAGACAGCGTGATTTCCATGCTGGGCGGGCGTCGCTGCCGTATTGACGAGGATTCTTTTGCCAATGATTTGGTTTCGGTCGATTCGCGAGACAAGGTTCTGACGCTGCTTGTTCATTTGGGTTATCTCGCCTACGATGTTGAATCGTCCGAGGCTTACATTCCCAACGAAGAAATCCGAGAGGAGTTCATCCGATCTTTTAGAAACGGCCGGCGCAGCGAGCTTGTGAAGGCCGTGGAGCTGTCGGATGCCATTTTGTCGGCAACATTGGATCGAGATGAGGATCGAGTGGCGGAGTGTTTGGGAAAAGTCCACCTGGCGCAGACTTCCCCTCATTTTTATGCCAACGAGCAGGCTCTGAAGACGGTTGTCGCCATGGCTTACTTGAGCGCGGTGGATCATTACGCACGGTTTGAGGAGATCGGCGCGGGGCGTGGCTACGCTGACATGCTCTTTTTGCCTGTGGCGGGATCCGAAAAGCCAGCGATCATCATTGAGCTCAAGAAGGATGCTTCAGCACAGGCAGCAGTGGACCAGATCAAGGCCAGGCAGTATGTTGAAGTTCTGGAACGGCACCGTTATGGCGGACCAGCGCTCCTAGTGGGCATTGCGTTTGATTCCAAGACCAACCGGCACCACTGTCGGATCGAAGCGGTGGATATTGCTCCGGCACTAAAAAGCGATATTGCGTTTTCCTAGCGATATGCTGCTGTTTAGGTGCCGGAGCAATAGGGGCCCAGACGTCGTCACGCTGTTGAAAAAGTTGCACATCCAGCGCCATGCCTTCGAGCTGCTGCTTTCCGGCTTCTATTCGGCGTCCTTGAGGTCTCGAAGCTCGCGGCGCAGAATCTTGCCTACCGGGGTTTTTGGCAGCGACTTCACGAACACCACGGTGCGCGGGCACTTGTAGCCCGTGAGCCGGCTGCGGCACCAGCGCACGACGTCGTCTCGGGTGAGCGCCGGGTCCTTCTTCACGATGGCGGCCTTCACGATTTCGCCCGCCTTGGCGTGCTTCACGCCCGTGACGCCGCATTCCAAAACGCCCGGCATCGCCGCGATGACGTTCTCGATCTCGTTGGGGTAGACGTTGAGGCCGTTCACGATGATGAGGTCCTTCTTGCGGTCCGTGATCGTGATTTTGCCCGTGGCGTCCATGTAGCCCACGTCGCCCGTCTTGAGCCAGCCGTCCTGAAGCACTGCGGCCGTTTCTTCAGGCTTCTCCCAGTAGCCCGCCATCACCTGCGGACCCTTCACGCAGATTTCGCCCGTGTGCGCGGGAATCGTTTCCGAGTCGCTGCAGACGCCGAGGTCGTTGAAGTCGTCGTCGCGGATCGTGACGTCCGTGGAGGGGATCGGGTAGCCCACAGACCCGTCCCAGGGGGCGCCGGGGAGGTTGCCGCAGACGCCGGGGCTCGTTTCGGTGAGGCCGTAGGCTTCGAGGATGGGGCAGCCCGTCACCTGGAGCCACTTTTGAGCGACCGCCTGCTGCACTTGCGTGCCGCCGCCCACGGTCATCTTCACGTGGCCGAAGCGGTGCGCCTGAAACTGCTTGTTGTTCACCATCGCATTGAAGAGCGTGTTGACGCCGGCGATGATTGTGAAGTTCCACTGGTCCATCAGCGCGGCGATGCCGGGGATGTCGCGGGCGTTGGGGACGAGCACTTGCGTGGCGGCCTTTTTTGAAAAGCACAGCGTCGCCGTGAGGCTGAAGATGTGGTAAAGCGGGAGCGCCGTCATGGCGGTCTCTTTCGCCACTTCAAACGTCTGCGAGATCCATGTCCCCGTCTGCTCGACGTTGGCGAGCACGTTGCGGTGCGTGAGCATCGCGCCCTTGGCGACGCCCGTCGTGCCGCCCGTGTACTGCAGGAGGGCGACGTCGGTGTTTTTGAGCTCAACCGGCGAGAAGCCGCGGCGGCGGCCGATCGAGAGCGCTTTGCGGAAATTGATGGCGCCGGGGAGGTTGTATTCGGGCACCATCTTCTTGACGTGCTTCACGACAAAGTCCGTGAGGAGTCGCTGGTGCCACGGCAGCATGTCGCCCACTTTCGTGGTGACGATGTGCTCGATCTTTGTTTCCGAGATCGCCGTTTCGAGGGTCTTGGCGAAGTTCTCGATGATGACGATGGCGCGGGCGCCGCTGTCGGCGAGCTGGTGCGCGAGCTCGTGCGCGGTGTAGAGGGGGTTCACGTTCACCACGATCATGCCGGCGCGCAGGATGCCGAGAAGGGCGATCATGTACTGGTGCAGGTTCGGCATCATCACCGCGACGCGGTCGCCGGGCTTCAGGCCCGTCGTCTGCAGCCAGGCCGCAAAGTCCCGGGAGAGGGCGTTCACGCGGGCGTAGGTGAGGGGCTTTCTCAAGCACACGAAGGCCGTGCGCTTGCCGTGGGTTCGGGCGACTTCGTCAAAGAGGGCCGGAATGGACTCGTAGGTGTCAGGATTGATTTCGGCAGGCATGCCGGCCGGGTACTGCGCAAGCCAGGGATGGGTCATGTTCTTCGTTTAAAAAGCATCAGGACGACGGCGCCACTTTCAGAGCAAGCGGGCGCTTCTTCATGAAGACTGAGCGTAAAGGGCAAAGTGGTGAAAAAACCGTCTCAAAATTACGGGATAACCCTGAGGCTGCAGACAAAAGGCAAGCCGTAAGGATGAAAGCGGCAGTCGACTGAGCGGTTTGCCGCAGCCAGAGGCGAAAAGGCCGGCCGACGCAGGCCCCAAGGAGCACACTTAAGAAGCTAGCGTCGCGCCGGACTTTGGGGCGCGCGAAGGAGATCCTCATGGCACTCGTACTCACCGAGCCGCTGCCTCAGGCGGCTTCCCTTGCGGATGACGGCATCGTCATTGCGGACCGCGTTGAAGGGCGGCCGCTCCGAATCCTTCTGGAGAACCTCATGCCCGACCGGGCGGCGACCGAAACGCAGATGGCGCGGCTGCTCTCCAATTCGCCTCTGAATGTGACGCTTGACCTCTACACGCCAGCGGCGCTGCGGCCCGCGGGGGACTTCCCGGGGCGCGTAGCGTCGCGCTGCCTGACGCTTTCAGAAGTGACGGCCCAGGCTTTCGACGGCCTCATCCTCTCGGGGTCGCCCATGGAGACTGTGGACTTTGAAGCTGCTCCCTGCTGGGACGAGATCGGGGCGATTCTTGCGTGGTCCGAAGCGAAGGCTGGAGCGACGATGCACATCTGCTTGGGCGCGATGGCCGGGCTCGGCGCTTCTCATGCCCTCCGACGGCCGCCGCCTTTTCCTCACGGGACATCCCGAGTACGTCTCGCGAGACGCTCGACGGCGAATACCGGCGCGACACCGCTCGGGGACTCGCGGTGCCGCCGCCCGCTCATTACTACGCGGACGACAACCCGGAGAATTTTCCCGTCATGAGCTGGCATGCGGCGGCGGGGCTTCTCTTTCAAAACCGGCTTTTACACGTTTTGAAGCCGCACGCCCGTTGAAAAATCAGCGAAAAACCGCGCCTCTTTGCGCCATCGCCCGCAGTCGCTAGAATGGCGGCCGCGGACGGACGGCTCGACGGAATCAAAACGGGCGGCTTCGTTCGGTTTTCGGAGAACAGCCCTCATGTTTCATTCCATGCACGTCGCGGGTCTGGACCGCGATCTTGAACTCTTTCCCGTGTCCGATACGTTGAGCATCGCCGCCTTCATTCTCTTGGGCGACGCCGAGCTCACCGAAGCCTGCGCGCGCGAGCTTTTGAAGAAGGCGCCGGCTTTTGACTGCCTCCTCACGGCGGAGGCGAAGTCGATCCCCCTCATTCATGAAATGGCGCGCCAGATCGGGGCGCCCCGCTACTACGTCGCTCGCAAGCACATGAAGGTCTACCTTGGGAAGAAGGCGATTGCGACGACCGTGAACTCCATCACGACGAAGGGCGAGCAGAAGCTCTATCTTTCCGAGTTCGACGCGGCGCAGATCAAGGGAAAGCGCGTTTTGATCGTGGACGACGTGATCTCTACGGGGGAATCGCTGCGCGCTCTGGAGGAGCTTGCCGTGAAGGCGGGCGCTGAGGTCTGCGGCCGCATGGCGGTTCTTGCTGAAGGCGACGCTGCCGCGCGCAAGGACATCATTTATCTTGAGCCCCTGCCGCTTTTTCACGCGGACGGCACGCCGATCAAGGCCTGATTAATGCGGTTGCTTGAGATGACTGCCTGAGCTGCGCAAAGCGGGCTTGGCAAGTCGTGATCGATATCGCACGTGATTGTCCCAGGCAGGGCGGCCGACTGCCGCATTACGCTTGTTGCCAACACACGAACTGACGCTTTTCTTCGGAGAACACGACGGCAGCGCGGGTGAGCGGCTTGTCTGTTGTCGCGCCGTACTGTTTTTCGGTGATCTGCTCCACGGCCTTAGCAAGAAGTGCTTCCACCGACTCGCCCTTGCGCTGGAACTTGATCTCAAGCACCCAGCGGCAGCTCTTCGAATCGAGCTCAAGATCGCTGCGGCCCAGGGCGCCATGACGTTCCGCCGTCAC
>CAVJBF010000129.1:0-5818 GCA_963647785.1 Acutalibacteraceae bacterium | reverse complement strand
CGAACAACAGCTTCAACGCGAATGTTCGCTACACGTTCTAATCGACGGTTGTAGATCAGCAGAGTCCATCCGGGCGAAAGCCCGGATGCGCGGGGGTGCTTTCCGAAAGGGGGGCGCCCCCGCTGCATTGAGGGGCGATGGAAAGAAGGGCGCCGCGGGCGCCGGACGCTTCGTCGATGTCCGCAAGAAGGCGCGGACATCGCGACGCCCAAAAGAAAGGAGCCGGCCCTGAGGCCGGCTCCCGGCGCCGCCTTGAATGGCGAAGCGAATCAGAAGCGGAGGATCACAACGAGCCCGGCGTGAGACATCACGACGGCCTCCATCTTGCGGTCGGAGCTGTGGATGCCGCCCGTCGGCTCTCTGGCAAAGCTTCACGACGGGGTTTGCCGGCACGAGTTGCCGCTGGGAGGCAGCGGGGAGCAATCCGGCAGAATGAATCGCTCCCCAAGGCAAGGCCCCGGAGCGGCGGCCTCGCTATTCCGCGGCGTTCTTTTCGAGCGCCTCTGCGAAGGCGTCCTGCGACAGGAGCTCGGGGAGCACCGTCACTTCGCCGTGCTTGTTGTAGAGGAGGTAAAGCGGCACGCCCGTGCGGCCGAACTGGTTCAAGGCCTGCGTGATGGATTCATCGCGGCTCGTCCAGTCCGCCGTGAAGCGCCGGTAGTTGAAGCGCTTCATGATGGCGTCGCTTGCGTCGGTGCGGATCACCGCCGCCTTGTTGTACTGGCAGGTGACGCACCAAGCCGCCGTGAAGTCCACCATCACCGGGTGGCCGAGGTTCACGGCGTCGCTCACCGCCGTTGCGCTCCAGGTCTTCCACTCGGTCTGCGCGTCGTCCGCCGTCGCGGCTTCGTCAAACATGCCGAAGCCGATCAGCACGACGCTCGCGAGCGCCACGCCCCCGGCGAGCCACTTCAGAACTTTTGAAGCGCCGCGGCCGTACTGCTCCCGGCCCACGGACCAGAGAAAGGCAGCGAAGGCGCCGGTCGCAAGGAGCACCGTGAGCAGCCCGTAGACGCTCACCTGACGCGAGAGAACCCACAGGAGCCACACCACGGCGCCCAGCATCGGGATCGCCATCACTTCCTTGAAGCGCACCATCCACATGCCGGGCTTTGGAAGCCACTTCGTCCACACCGGAACGAGCGTCAGAATCAGCCACGGGAGCGCCATGCCCAGGCCCAGCGCCGCAAAAACGGGCACCGACGTCAGGGGATCCTGCGTCACGGCAAACCCGAGCGCTGCCCCCATGAAGGGCGCCGTGCAGGGGCTCGCGACAATGACGGCGAGGACGCCCGTCCAGAAGCTTCCCGCGGGCCCTGTGGCAGGCAGCGACTTCGCCGCGCGGCTGTCGGCGAGATGCGTCGCCGCCGTGAATTCAAAGAGGCCGAACAGATTGAGGGAGAGCGCCGTGAAAAGAAGCGCAAGCACCGCGACCACGACGGGACTCTGCAGCTGGAATCCCCAGCCCACGGCGGAGCCGATGTGCCGCAGCGCCATGAGAAGCCCGGACAACAGGAGCATCGTGACAAGAAGGCCTCCCGTGAAGGCAAGGCCGTGCACGATAAGGGGGCCGCGGCGCCGCGAGGAGTCCACCAGCTGCAAAATCTTGAGGCTCAGCACCGGGAAGACGCAGGGCATGAGGTTCAGAATGAGGCCGCCCAAAAAGGCCATGCCGATCGCGGTCTTTGTGGTGAGCGACACGGCGGTCGCTGCGGTCGCGCTCTGCAGCTCGATGCGGTTCTTTTTTTCCGCGGGGGCGCTGTGCGCGGCGCCTTCCGCGGCGGCCACCGTGCCGCGCGACACCGGGAGCGTCGTGCGGATGGCCCAGCCGTCGTTTAACGGACCGCCGTCAGCGACAATCACGCCTGAGAGCGTCGTCGGATGCTCGGCAAAGGACTTGTGCGCCGTGAGGTAAAGGGACGTCGTGCCGTGCTTTCTTTCAAGGCGCTCCGGGGCGTGCAGGTCGATTTCGTCGCCTTCGAGGGGGAAGAACTCCACCGTGCGGTCGATTTTGCCCGCGAGCCGCGCAAAGTCGATTCTCAAGCGATTCTCTTCAATCACCGCCTGAATCTGGTCGCTGCGAACGGTTTCCGGCGTGTTTCGCTTCGTGAGGTCAAAAAGGGGCGCTTGCGCGGAGGGGTCGCTTGCCACCTTGACGGGGACCGAGAACTTGAGCTCCGTCTCGCCCGGAACGCACTGCTCCTTGCACGCGAGCCATTCCACCTTGGCGCGGATCGTCGCGGTCGTGTCGTAGGGCGTGCCCCAGGGGATGTCAAGCTTGAAGGGGAGGAGAACGTCGCCCGTGTAGACGTAGCTCGTCACCGGGCCCGTCGTCTGGCGCTGCGGGATCGGCCATTCAAGAGGCGTCGCCTCCCAGTGCCGCGGCAGCTGCCACGTGACGCTCGTTGCGTAGCCCGAATCGCCCGGGAACTTCCAGTAGGTGTGCCAGCCCGGGGCGTGCTTCAAGTGAATGCCGACCCGGTAGACGGCCTTCGGAGTGCCAGCGTTTCGATCGGCGACGATTTCTGCCGTGACGGCGGGGGCGGCGCTTTCTGAAAAGGCGCCGCCAAAGGGAGCGGCCGAAGCCGCGCCCGCGAAAAGCCCCGCGGCCGCGGCAAGAAGCGCCGCCGCGCGGCGGCGCAAATGAGAGAAGTCAGCCATGCGTGAAGGCGCGGTTGGTTAGAGAAGCGCGAAGGCTTCGCGCGCCGCGGCGATCGTGGCGTCGATGTCTTCGTCGGTGTGCGCGGCGGACATGAAGCCCGCTTCGTAAATGGAAGGCGCAAGGTACACGCCGCGCGCAAGCATCTCATGGAAGAATTTTCCGAAGACGCCGGCGTCGGCCTTCATGACGTCGGAGAATCCCTGGGGGAGCGCGGGAAGGAAGAAAAGCCCCATCATGCCGCCGAGGCTCCTGGCGCAGAAGTCGACGCCCGCGTCCCGGGCGGCCGCCGTGAGGCCCTCTGTGAGGCGCTTCGTCTTCGCGGAAAGCGCGTCATAGAAGCCGGGCTTTTGGATTTCCTTCAGGGTTGCGAGACCGCAGGCCACCGCCACCGGGTTGCCTGAGAGGGTGCCCGCCTGGTAGACGGGGCCTTCGGGGGCGATCGTCTTCATGATTTCGCGGCTTGCGGCAAAGGCGGCGACGGGCATGCCGCCCCCGATCACCTTGCCGAACATCGTGATGTCGGGGCGGACGCGGTAGACGGACTGAGCGCCCTGCAGGGCCACGCGAAAGCCCGTCATCACTTCGTCGACGATCATGAGTGCGCCGTGTTCGGTGCAGAGGCGCCGCATCGTGTCGATGAATTCCTGCGTTGCGGGAACCATGTTCATGTTGCCCGCAACCGCTTCCACGATGACGCAGGCAATGTCGTCGCCGTGCGCCTTGAAGCACTCTTCCAAGGCCTGCGGGTTGTTGTATTCAAGAACGATCGTGTGCTCGGTGAAGCTTGCGGGGACGCCCGCCGAAGAGGGGTTGCCGAAGGTGAGCATCCCGGAGCCCGCCTTTACGAGCAGGCTGTCGGAGTGGCCGTGATAGCACCCTTCAAACTTCACGATCTTGTTGCGCTTTGTGTAGCCGCGCGCCAGGCGAATGGCGCTCATGCCGGCTTCGGTGCCGGAGCTCACAAGGCGCACCTGCTCGCAGTGGGGCATGATCTTGATGATTTCTTCGGCAAGAAGCGTCTCCCCTTCGGTGACGGCGCCAAAGGAGAGGCCGTTTTCAACGGCCTTTTCGACGGCTTCGATGACGGCCGGGTGGTTGTGCCCCAGAATCATCGGGCCCCAGGAGCCGATGTAGTCAATGAAGCGCTTTCCTTCGGCGTCCCACAGGTAGGCGCCCTTGGCGCGGCGGATGAAACGCGGAGCGCCGCCCACGCTGCGGAAGGCGCGCACGGGGGAGTTCACGCCGCCTGGAATGCTCTTGGCGGCACGTTCAAACAGTTCTTCATTGATGCCCATTTTGGATCAGCCTGTAAGTGGACGGCCGCTAGGGGAGCGGCCGCAAAAGAAATTGACGGGCGAGGGGGGCGAGAAAGACTGTCTTCGATCGCCCCCTCGCTCACAAGGATTGAAGCGAGTCTAGCAATCCCGAAGGGGGGGTTCGCTTAAGAGCCGGCTAGAACGCCAGGCCCGCGCCCAGGTAGAACTGCGCTGGCGCCGGCATGAAGACAACGTCGTCTTGGGGCGCCACGTCATGAAAGCGCGGAAAGTAGAGGTTCACGCCGCCCACGATGCGGGTGTGGTCGCTCGGAGCCCAAGTGACGCCCGTCTGCACGACGGGGTGCACGGAGCGGCTCTTGTCGTCGGTGTCGGTGTTCTTCAATTCGGCGTAGCCCATGCCCGCCCCGGCGTGAAATCGCCAGCTGTCAGCAGGATAGAAGTGGTACTGCAGGGAGGCTGAGTAGTTCGTGAGCTTCCACGTTTGCGTCGGACAGCCCGCGCCGTGCGTGTCGTGCTTGGCCCGGCTCGCCTCAACATCCACCGCCCAGTGGTCGGTGACGAAGTGGCGCACGCCCATGAGGCCGCCGTCATTGGACGTCACCATGAAGCCCTTGTCGGTCGCCGAATCCGCGCGCTCCCACATCCAGGCGCCGTAGATTTCATTTCTCGCCTTGAAGTGCGAGGCGCCTGAGATGGGCAGCGTGCGTGTCGCGCGATCGTCCGTCTGAATCTTCGAAAAGAAGAAAAAGACGTTCGAGACGGGGATGTACGTCATGTAGAAGTCGACGTCTTCATATCCTGCGCCGATCAAGGGCAGCGGTGCTGGAATGGGCAGCCACCGGTAGTCCTCGCGGAAGGTGAGTCCCAGAAGGTAGCCCGCGCCAGCGTGAAAGCCCGTGTCGCCCAGATTCCAGCGGCTGAGCCAGCCGTAGCCCATGAAGGGTTCGACGGAGTAGTGGGAGTCCGCGAAGGCGATGGCGTAGACAAGGCGCTCGTTGCCGCGCTCGTCAATGACGGAGCGGGCGATGCCGCCGCCCCAAGGATAGCCGTTTTCTTCGTGACGATTGTCGTAGTCCCAGGTCGGGTGGTTCGTGTAGATGGGAAGAACGAGGCCGGTCTTGCCTTCGTTCATCACGCGAGTGAAGCCAGCGACCTGCGACGAAAAGAAGCCGCTGCTCTCGGTGCTGTAGCCGCCCGGCAGGCTGTAGGCGACTTCGTCAAGAAAGCCTGCGCTGGCGGGCGCCGCGACGAGCAGCGCACAGGCAGTCGCTGCCGTTGCGCAGGCGGTGTAACGATGAGGGGTCATGGTTTTTCAGAGAGATTTCTTATAGGCATGGCAACGGCAAAGCGTCCGGCAAGGCGAGGCCTTTCGGAGCGGCCGGCGTCAATTGCCGCTGATGATAAAGGTTTTATTGACTTTCTGTCGCGGCTGCAGCGTTGGCGGCAACGCGCTTGCTGCGGCAGCCGAGGCTCGGTATTCCACGACCGCGGGGCCACGCAAGACGAGAGTCTGACAAGGCAGGACTGTGACAGGGTCGCGTTGCCGGCCTGCGGCTTTTGCCCTTTGCTCCAATCAATCTTTTTCATTCTAATTTTTGCGGCAGAATCTTGGGTATAATCAATAAGGTCATGCATAATCAACATCCAATCTTTATCAGCAGGTCGTCAGTCATGTCTGAAACCGTCGTTCTCAAGAAAAATCCATACACCCTTGCCCAATTTGACACCATTCAAAAAGGCGGCTGGGCCTATGTGGACAAAACGCGATACATCGAAGTTTTGGAAAACTGCAATGCGTTCTATCCGTTCATTGTCCGGCCACGACGCTTTGGCAAAACGCTCTTCACAAATACGCTTCAAGCCTATTACGACATCTCTG
>CAVJBF010000128.1:0-6026 GCA_963647785.1 Acutalibacteraceae bacterium | reverse complement strand
TTGAACACAACAACCTTGGCGCCTTATATCCCCCTCCTGAAGGAACGGGTTTTACTGCGCGGGTGATAAAAAAAGGTGCCAATGAACTCCTGACGGAGGTTTCACGGCACCCTTATTTTTTTGCGGCAATTAGTACATTTGTGAATTTTTTACAACAGAAATGCCAAAATCCTTGTTGAAGTTGTGAATCTTAGTTGTGTCACCTTGATTCTCAGAACTCATGGCGTTAATCAAATTAGCCTGCATGCCTAGTGTCGCACGATTAAGTTCAGCAACCTCACCTTTGGACAGATCAGATTCCTTAACGTCCTGTCCCCAGCGAGCGTGCATGATTTCCTCTCTAAGTGCCGCAGATTTCTCTGCCACAACTTGTTCAGAACGATTTGTTCGCACAGCGTCGGCAAATTCCCATTGCTTTTGAGAAGCAAAGTCCATGATGAGCGGCGTTTTGGCAGCTTCTCTTGGATCAACAGTTCCCAAAACAGCCTGTTCATATGGAGTATTTGGTTTTTCCCAAGTGCTTCGAGGTTTGTCGCTGCCTCTTGTTTTTGGATCTGTGTTATTGAATTTCTCACTCACAGCCCCAAAAAGACCTTTCTGCCCCATATTGCTTGCGAGCACCTTGGCACGGCTGTAGTCGGCTCGTTTTATCTCTCGCCAAGATTCTTCGGCCTTCATGTTATTGACAACCGAATCGTTGTACTTACCGCCGGTTTGCACCGATGCTTTGCCAGCATCATGAAGCTCCTTAACGGAAGAGGTGGGAGCCGGGATAGATTTATCAACCTTATCCAGTTTGTTTTCTGCTGCATGCTTGACTGCGTTGGCTTGAGCGGTTGCCGTATCTTCGGGAGTACCATTTTTCCCTGTTTCAACCTTAACAGGATCCAACAATCCAGCGGAGGCCAATTCACTCGAATAGGCCGTCTTTGCCAGCATCGCTTGATCATCATAGTTTCTTGAACCCGCGAGGTAAGTGAGCGTTGCGGCTGCTCGTGCATCCGAATCGTTCATGTAATAAGGACCATTAGGATTCGTGAATTTGTCGAAATTCTTATTGATTTCCGTCATGGCAGTAGCGTTACCTCGAACGTAAGAAGCGAGATTCGCTTTCTCTGTGTCACTGAGATTATGGGCTATCTGCTGAACATCCATAGTTTGAGAGGTGGACATAGCCCTTTGTTGCGAGGCGGCTTTAATTTCCGATTCTTGCGCAGATTTAACCCTCGCAAAGGCATTTTGAAACGACCCGCTTTTAGTTTTTGAACCTGACGTTTTTACGGCCTCGGCTTTCACATTTTGTACCGAGTCTTTTGCACCGGATGCCAAAGTTGCCGCAAATCTTTGTGCCTGAGCTGATTGTGTTTGATCGCTTGAAGCAACGCTTGCCGACGAACCACTGGACGCTTTATCGGAATGTTGCCCCTGTACTGTTGCTTTTCCATCAATACCGAGTCCAGCGCTCAAAATAGCAGCTTCTCCGCCTGGGGTATTAAAGCCACTTTTGAGGCCGAGCCCTAATTGCATCGACAATTGCCCAACAGCTTCTTGAGTTTTTCCTTCAGACCACCCATGCTGGCTAGCAATGGAATTGATTCGATTGAAAAGTGTAGAGTCTTGCTTCTGAATCTGCGTCATTTTTTCTTCGCCCCAAGCCTGGTTGAACTGACGCATTGATTCACCACCAGTACCGGTTTGTGCGGCTTCAGCATAGGTACTGTTGAAACTCTCTGTTTGGCTTGCGGTATTTGTTTGGGCGGCAGACACCAGCATAGCCCCTTGCTGAGAACCATTGAGTTTCGGCAACACCGCCTCGGCGCCCGTCCCCAGCGCGCCGCGCGTACGATCCGCATTCGCCATAGCAGCCTGATTCAGCACCGGCGGCGTACTCGTGATGTCCGGCGCCATGGCCTTTTCATTGAATTGATCGGCGCCCAGCATGCGGTTCGTCATGCTCGTGAAGGCCACCGACGAGCCCGTGACGAGGAAGAGGGCGATGATCGGTGTGGCGCCGGCAGCCATGCCGCCTATGCCGATCCAGTTTTGAACGGCGGCGCCCACAGCGTCGTTCGTGAAGAACGAGTACTGTTCGGCGTTGAGGAATGACGCGTTGATGGCGTCTTTAGCCCCGGCGCGGATGTACATGTCGGTGATGCGCATGACGGGGAGCCACAGCTGAATCCAGACGAGCATCGAGAGGTACTTGCCAGTGAGTCCCAGACCAAAGGATCCTGTGCAGATCAGGAAGGCGACGAGCGGCGTGATGGCGTAGACCATGCCCTCGATCAATGCCATCATGGCGCGGGCCGACACAAGGAACAACGTCTGCTCCGACGCCTGCTGATAGCTTTTCTGCATGATCGTTTGATTGATAGCCAGAGCTGAGGCAGTGTCGAGATGACTGCGATAGTACTTATCTGCTGCGTGATCGTACTGGACGCGGAGAAGGGACATGGTCATCCAATTCTGGACATCCTGATTTACGGTCGAGAGGTCAGTAATAGCGTTTTGAATGTGCTCGTAATCCGCGGTGCCCTCAACCCCGAAGACTCGGTTCACCCAAGTCATGACCTTGGTGTCCGCCGTCAGCGGGGTGAAAATCGCCTTGAACTTGGGGAAGGCGTCTTTGCAAGTGAAATTGCCGCCGTTCGGAATCGCCAGATACGTCATCTTCATCTCGTCTTCCGAGCTGAAGGCTTCAATATCCCCCTTGTAAATGGCCGAAACCGTAGTGCCGCCCGTGGCGATGTTCGGCATGACGCATTCGGAGAGGTAATTGATGACCGACTGGCGAGTGTCCGTCGTGTCGCCGCCGATGCTCTGGTCGAGTCGGGCGAAGACTTCATCGGACTCCGTGAACGTCCGGAACTGATTCAAGATGCGCAAGGGCTCCGCGTACGCGAAGTTGTCCGTTCGTGTGACGTCGCCAAATCCTTGCTCAAACATGGAGGCGAGGCCATGGCCGATGTTGGAGATTGCCATGCCAGTGACGCCGACCGCGAGGGGCATGTTGTCGATCTTCTCGTAGACCTTGTCGTCGTAGGCATCGGACACCACGACGGAGCACTTTGTGCCGAAGAGCCCCATGTACAGAATCATGGCGATGAGAGCGAAGTGGAGGTTGATAACCCGTCCTCCGCTTATCAGGCACTGAAACGCGATCACGATGATGCCGATCATGAAACCGGCAAAAATCAGCGACGTGAAGCTGCTGTGGTTGCAGATCATGGCAACCGCATTCAGGATGTCGGAAAGCAGCTTCCCGTCACCCACCGAATAAATGTTGAAAATCATGTCTTAGCCGCCAGTGGTCTGATCAGAGGTTGCTTTGGAATTGGCGGAAGGCCGGCTTTGCCCGTTCACGGCGACTCTGATCGTGTTCATTCCAGACAAAGCCGATTTCAGCTCTTGATAGAGCTTTGCCAGCGTAACGTGGCTTTTGGCGTACTTCTGATAGTCCTGAAAGATCGTCTGCTGAGCCTGATCCAATCTCTTGAGAACGTCTTTGGTATCCGACGATTCGCTGTTGGTGATGGCTTGACGCGCCGTTTTAATGGCAGCTTCCAACTGCTGATCGGCCATGTCTAATGCCAGTGCTTCGGCAATATCCTGGGCCTTGCTCCGGGCGAAGGTTGGACTCGTTTGAGAGATCAGCTGAATCATTGCGAGGGAGCCCGCCGGGAAGTTCTGGAAGATCGCCTTTTCATTGTCCGTCGGCGCATTGCCTTTGTACATAGCGAACTTGGCGATCAAGCCTACGGAATCACCTTCCCCGTTGAGATACCCCAGAATCAGGGGGCGAAGGCCCTTGAACGTCAGCGTTTTTTTGTCGTCGATATCAGGGCAGTCATCCTCTGTGACAGAGGCGGTGGAGCACCCGTTGATGTTGAGATCCGTGCGGCCTTCAATCAGGTCGATGAGGGACACCTTCGCGTCAATCCATTCAAAGCCGTATTGGTCGCTCTTTGTGTTGTCGCCATCCGAAGCGGGGGGCGGGGTGACAATCACGGTGCCAGTGATGGATTGAATCAGCTCGTACTCTTCCTGAGCCGTGCCGACGGAGCCGCGAATCCAATTGACGGAGTTGTTCTTCGCCAGTTGCTTGTAGATGAGGTTGCCCGTGATCTTCTTTGTAGTCTCTTCGTCCTTCTGCGTCGTGACGACGTTCGAGGACTTGCCTTCTTCCTGAGAGCTCGCGCCGAAGAAGTCGGAGAAGTAGCCGTTGACGGTGGAGGAGAGCTGGGTTGTGGCGGTCTTGATGGCCGAAGAGGCGCCCGATTCGTCCATGAGCCACTTCGCCATCTTGCAACTGTCGCCCAGTGTGGAGTTAAGTTCCTGAATCTTGGACTGCAAGGAGTCGATCAACTGCTTGCAGGACGGACAGGCCACATCAAGCGCCAGCTGGAAGGCGTAGCCCTTGGCGTTGGCGGCCACGGCGCGGAGGAGGGCAACGAATTGGTCCGCATTGATGAACGAGAACGACCCACCGAAGAAGCTGATGCCGCCGCAGCCGGCGCTCACGGAAGGCGGTTGCAGGTCAACAATGCGCGTACGGACGATGGGACTGCGAACGTAAGCCGAGCCGCCGCTCACCACACCGCGTCGGGCCGTTTCAAAGGCGCCCGGATTGCTGACGTTCGCCATGTCGTTGAAGATGCTGTTGAGCTTATCCTGCAAGCCGGCCTCGGCCACGGGGATTTGTACGCTCATCAAGCTCAAAGCCACCGCCAAGGCGGCGGTCCTTAATTTCCACTGTTTCATGCTATTCACTCACTGTCAGAAAGGGCTTTGGAATCCAGTACGCCGCTCGTCTTGGCGCCGTTTAAGAGCGCCAGAAAGTTTTGCGGCGAGATGTAGTTGTTGGCGTCAGCAAACTGCGAATGAGGCTTCTTCGCGAGGGTCTGAATGTCCTTCATATCGGCCTCGGTGCCCCAGAGCTGTGTCGGATCCTCCGTGGAAGCCTTGAGAAGCTTGGGAATCTCTTCGCTCAAGTCCTGCTGAAGTTCTGGGTTGGCGATGGGCTCGGTCTGCTTGTATTCCTCTTCCGTGATCCAGCCCGCGCGACGCGCCACTACCATGAGGCGGCGTTCGAGCTCGGTCCAAGAGACGATGCCCTGAGCCAAGGCGTCAAAGTGGCCTTCTTCGTCCACCAGGAAGATGGCGGGCGTCGCGGTGACGCCCAGTTGCGCGGCGTGTCCTGCGTCCTTGCGGGTGTGCGCAAACTGGCGGCTCTTCAGGACACCGCCGTCGATGCTGACCGCGAGCACATTGAAGCCGTAGTCGTCTTCCATGAAGCCCACGATGGGGGCTTGCGCCTCGCAGTACTGGCAATCCGAGCGGTAGAAGAAAAAGATGCCTGCCTTCTTGGCTACGGTCTTTAAAACATCGTGCAGACGATTCGCTTGCGCGCGGTCTGTCATTTGAGAGCCGAAGGAAGACAGGGGGCGGCGGAAGTTCTCGTCCAAGAGCTTGTTGCCCACAGTCACCCGCTGGGCCACGTCCGCGAATTTATTGGACCGGTCCACGGCGAATCGTTGCAGCAGGAAGTAGGCTTTGACGTTCTCCTCGGTGGGATTCGTCCACGCCTTGTCCTTGTAGTCTTCCAAGGTTTCTCGAACCCACTTCGCGGAGAACGGCTCAGGGAACTTCTTGGCGACCTGCGGAGAAGGGGCGGGCGTAGAGGCGACAGGCGTAGGCGGGGGAGGCGTCACAGCTTCCTCTGGCTCGGTTTCCTGTTCCTTTTTCGGGTCAATGTACCAGAACCAGCCTTCTGACTTCCGATTGAGGAAGCTGTTGGGCCGGGCCTGATTTTCATTGGCTTCAAGCAGGTTTATGGCCTGCGAAGGCAAGCTCGCCGCCGTCAGCGCCGCGGCGAGACATAGAGTGATGAGGGATTTGCGCATCTTCGAAATGCATTAGAGGTACCTAACGCAAATCTAGGAATGCGAAACGATGGATACGGTTGGTTCCAGAGCGGAATTCGCTCGGATGGGGCAGTACAAAAAAGGCGAAGCCCAACCAATAAG
>CAVJBF010000127.1:0-6128 GCA_963647785.1 Acutalibacteraceae bacterium | reverse complement strand
AGACATACGCTTGATCTCGAATTCTAAAATAAAACGGTGTAAATACCACCGTTAATTTTTGATAAAGATCAATGACAAAGGTACTGTTATAGACGAGCAGTTTTTGTTCGAGAGCAATTCACGAGAGAAGTTAACAAGAAAGCGCAAGAGAAGTCGGGCGGCAACGAGGGATGGCGGCTTCAGGCGCCTGCCGCAGGAAAGGCTGCCCGGGATGAAAAGAGCCTGAAGACGCTGTACGACAAGGCGATGAAGCAGTTGCTTTCGCAGGCTTGGATTCTGGCGATCATTGTCAAGGCGACGGTGAAGGAGGCGGCAGGCTATACGCTGAGGCAGATTGCCGACCTCATTCGTCTGGAGCCGCTTGAGGAGGCGCTCAAAGGCGTAGTCACCAGTGACCGGGCGCGGCTTGAAGACCCTGCGGTGGGCAACATCATTTGCGATGTGCTTTTTACGGTCAAGTTGGGCGATGTGCTCGTGCGCATCAACGTTGAGGCGCAGAACGACGCCAGCCCCTTGTATTCGTTGCTCACTCGAGCGGTCGCCTACGCCTGCCAGCTGGTGGCGCAGCAGACGATTCTGTGGGCCCGAAATTCGCAGTATGACAGCATCCGGAAGACGTACACGATCTGGCTCGTGTCGAACGCGCCGCGGCGTTTGCAGGGACAGGTTTGGCAGTTTGGGCTTTACGGCAGCAAGCATTTTGTCGATGGTTCCAAAGAGCGCTTCTTGAGCATTCCCGAGGCTGACCAAGCTGTGCATCGTGATGGCATACTTGCCTGACGCAGAGCGAGCCAGCGAGGTCAGTCAGGAGTGGCTTCGCGTTTTCAGCGTGCTCTTCAGTCGAAAAAGCACGGAGGAAGATTGTGAACGCGTGCTGAGGGAGCACGGCGTGGATGTTGAATCCAAGATGAAAGAGGAGATTTCTGCCATGTGCACATTGGGACAAGGGATTGTGGATGAGGTGACTAGGGAGGTAACCAGGGAGGTGACCCAGTCAGTGACCCGGTCAGTGACTCAGTCTGTGACTAAAAAGGTTTCCGAGCAGAAGGACAAAGAATTTGCCGCGACGCTTGAGCAAATTGAGCGCGAACGGGAACGGGATCGTGAGCTTGAGCGTGAGCGCGTGGCGATGAAGCTGATGGCGTCGGGAATGCCAGTGGATAAAGTGGCTGAGTTCTTGGAGCTTCCAGTAAAAGTAATGCAGTCTCTGGTTGCCGGCCATTCGACAGGCGCTTGTTCGCCGGCTCGGTAACTCAGTCAGCGTTGGTGCGGAGGGTTTGGCATGGTTTCTTTGGGACAGGGCCTCATTGATGAGGTGACCAGGGAGGTGACTGAGAAGGTGTCCAAGGAGATAACTGAGAAGGTGATCAGGGAGGTTTCCGAGCAGAAGGACAAAGAATTTGCTGCGACGCTTGAGCAAATTGAGCGCGAACACGAGTTCGAGCTCGAACGTGAACGGGGTCGTGAACGGGATCGTGAGCGTGAGCGCGTGGCGATGAAGCTGATGGCGTCGGGAATGCCAGTGGATAAAGTGGCCGAGTTCTTGGAGCTTCCAGTAAAAGTAATGCAGTCTCTGGTTGCCGGTCATTCGACAGGCGCTTGTTCGCCGGTTCGGTAACTCTGGCTGCATTGGCGCGTGAGTGTGAACGCGAACGTGAACGCATGGCACGGGAAATGCTGGCGGATGGATGCCCCACCGATCTGGTGTCGAGAATCTTGCTGCTTCCCGCAAGCGTGGTTCAGTCTCTGGCAACGAAAGCTTCCAGAACAGCAGCGGAAGGCGGCTCCTCCCAAGCGCAGAAGAAGTCGTTCGCGCTTCGTTTGATGCGCGGCGGCTAGGCGTCTTTGGTCAGAGCCCTGAAAGCCCGCTGCGCCTTGTCGTCCCGGCTTCTCCGTTGAAGCACGGGACTTTTCTTTGCCTGTGCCATCGCGTCGGCCGCGGGCGCCGAGGCGTTTTTCGCCGCATCGGCCCATGCCAACCTTCCTGAGCTTTAACGAAGATCAACGAAAACGCCGATGAAAAAGCGTTTTGACAACTGAATCTTGGTTAAAATCGCCCGACACATTTGCCGTCGCTGGCTCGGAGCCATAATCGGGCGACGACAACGCTTAAGAAAGGCTCGCTGTTGCCTCATGCGTCATTGCCAGAATTTCTGTCCGCCGTGCAGCGGCTCGCTCTCCGTCGAATTCCGGTCCAACGGGCTTCAAAGAGGCGAGTTGAGCAACATGAAGCGGTGCGCTGTCGGCTTTGCGTGAAGCAGCAGCCCAAAGGTTGACTCAACATGACTCATCGTCCCACCATTCTGATTGCCGACGACGCGGAGATGAACCGCGAGATCTTGAAGGGCATTCTGGGCGACGCCTACCTCATTCTGGAAGCGGAATGACGGGCAGAAGGCGCTCGACGTGCTGCATGCGAGCCGCCCCGACGAGGTGGATCTGCTTCTGCTCGACATCAACATGCCGGTGATGAACGGACTCGATGTGATGAGACGATTGAAGGCAGAGGGAAACGAGAGCGTTCCCATCATCGTCATTTCCGCTGAAGTCGACATCCACACGGTGCATGAAGCCTACGCGCTCGGAGCGGCAGACTACTTGGCGCGTCCTTTTGACGAGGTGGTGGTGAAGCGCCGCGTCATCAACACCCTGAATCTCTACGCGCGACAGAAGTATTTGGCAAAGACTCTGGCGGACCAGGTCTACGAGAAGGAAAAGCTCTCGAGCCTGATGGTGAACGTCCTGAGCCACGTCGTGGAAGTGCGCAATCAGGAAAGCGGCCTGCACGTCGTGCACGTGCGCACCGCGGTGGGGGTCATTGGGCGAAGGCTCGTGCAGGTGACGGACAAGTATCCGCTCACTGAGGCGGAGATCACGATGACGGCGATGGCAAGCGCTCTGCACGACATCGGCAAGATCAACGTGCCCGAGTCGATTTTGAACAAGACCGGCAAGCTCACGCCCGAGGAGTGGGATGAGATGAAGCGCCATACGGTCTATGGCGAAGAAATCCTGCAGAAGATGCAGGTGCACCACCACGAGCCCCTCATTCTCCTTTCCGAAAAGATCTGCCGCTGGCATCACGAGCGCTGGGACGGCGGCGGCTATCCCGATGGGTTGAAGGGGGATGAGATTCCGATTTGTGCGCAGCTGGTGTCCATGGCGGACGTTTATGACGCCCTGACGAGCGACCGCGTCTACAAGAAGGCGTTCACGCATGAGGAGGCGATCGCCATGATCGATCGCGGCGAGTGCGGAGCGTTCAATCCGCTCCTCTTGCGGGCCTTGAAGGAGTCGCAGGACGAACTGCGCGAAGCGCTGGCGCACTGTGAGGAAGATGCCGACAGCCGCAAGACCGCGCAGCGCCTGATCGAAGAGCTGCTGAATACGTCGGGGGGGGGTAATCCGTCAGGCGAATTATTCGGACAATGAATGATTTAATCGTTTTAATACAATTTTACGCAAAAATCAAGATGTTCGCGCAAAATTATAAAACAATGAACAAAAACGCCGGTTTTACGTTGGTTGAGCTGGTGCTGATTCTGGTGCTGCTGGGCATTCTGGGCGCGGTGGCTGTGCCGAAGTACTTTGACCTGCAGGACGAGGCGCAGCAGAAGGCGGCGAGGCTTGCGGTGGCGGAGGCGCAGAGCCGCATTGAGGCACGGTTTTCGGAGCTGATCCTAAACGGGGAGACGTGTTCGAAGGCGGTGGACGAAGTGAAGGTCCTCACCAATCTGTCGGACAGCACGAAGGGGGAACAGGCAGTCTTTGGCGACTATGGCTTGTCGGCGGAGGAAATTGCGTCCACGGGGACGGAAGTCACGGTGAAGGTGCTGGGGGATGAGGACAAGACATTGGTCTTCAGTGATAGTCAGCCCAAGCTTTATGTGCCTGCGTGCGCCGAAGAGCGAATTACGGCGGATCGGAGTCCGGAGGCGTTCTGGAAGGTCATTCAAGCAGACGAAGGCTTGAGGGAATACTTCAATAGAACAAGAAATATTGATTTGAAATCATATGAGAGAGACAGTAATGATGAGGAGAAGCGCAAGCTGGTGGAGAGGCTTGAATCTCTGGTGAGCGATTTGGGGTTCAACGTCAAAAATAAAGTTTGGACGGTGGGGCAGGATGGCAGCAATTTGCGAGTCTATGTGGCGGATATAACTATTGCGGAGGCAAAGGATCCTGATTTTAAGAAAGCAAGTGAAAAAAACGACGTGGTCGTGAAAGCAGGATACTATGACAGCAAAACTCAGACGATGTCTTATGGGTATGTTCGCATTCGATATGATGGTAAAGGAAATCCGGAATTTCAAACGGGGACAGATTTTAAGAATGATGTGAAAGATCATCAGAAATATGAGAATTGGAAAAATAATCACTAATTAGAGTAAAAATTTGCAAGGTTTTCTCTTCCTGAAGCTCCTCCCGCCCATTCTTCTCGCGGGCGCGGTGGCAAGCGTGCCGCATCTCCCCTTCATGCAGGAATTCATGACCCGGGGCGACGCCATTTCCGCAGTGGCGGAAGCTCAAAACCGCATCAACGTGAAGTTCACGGAGCTTCTCATCAGCGGCTTGAGCTGCGAGAAGGCGTCGGACGCCGTGGCGGACCTTCTGACGACAAGCGATGGAGCGGTGGCGGGCGGTGCGGTGTTCAAGGGGTACGTCTTGTCGCCGCGCTACATCGAGCCCGCGGGCACGGTGCTTGCAGTTCAGAAGGAAGCGCCGGATCAGAACGGCAGCGTGCGCCGGTTTGAACGACTGGTCGTGATACAAGCGCCGCGCTGCGGCGTGAGCAATCCGCTGGAGAGCGGCCTTTCATCGTCGCTTCGCTCTCGACTCAATGCGTGGGAGCCCGAGGAATTGCAGGGAAGGCTCGCGGAGGTGGAAGGCGAAACGCTGCTGGACGCCATGATGAACAAGGCGGCCGAAGGTGTTTCGGCAGCAAAGCAGCGGATCTCTGCGTTGTTGGAAAAGCTGGGGAGCGTTGGAAGGCGCTGAAAGGCCTGTGACAGCGGTGGCGGCGCTTTGTTCAGAATGCCCTTTGGACGGGCGGCTCCTTGATGACGTTGGCGCGGGCGGCGTGGAACGGTTGGATGATGTGGCGGTTGAATTCAACAAGATGCTGGGAGCGCTCGATCACCTGCACTACCCAGTGACGGATGAAGCGGACTGCCGGGCTTTTCTGCGGGGTTTTCTCTATGGTGCGAAGCTCTACGCGCGCATTGGGAAGATTCCCCTCGTGCGGGCATGGTGTTTTCAGAAGCCAAGCGGCAGCTGGTCGGCTGGCGGTTGGTGTTACTAAGGAATCTCAAATGATTCAGAAAAAAAGCGCAAATCAGGAGCAGGGCTTCACGATGCTGGAGATCGTGACGGTTCTGGTGTTGCTGGGCATTATTTCTGCCGTAGCGGTGCCGAAGTATTTTGACATGCAGGGAGAGTCAGAGAAGAAGGCGGCCAAGGCGGCGCTGGCGGAGGCGCAGGTGCGCATCAATGCGGGGTACAGCAAGGCAGTCTATGCGGGCAAGAGTTGCGAAGATGCAGTGGCGAAGGTAAATTAAAAGGTTCACAGTTTTCTGTACTAAGCCCGCTTCCCCACGTTCTCAGGGGCGGGAGCGGTGGTGTCGGCAGTGTGAGTCGACCTCTGGGCCTTCAGAGCCTCGCGAGCTTCTCTGGCCTCCCGCTCTAACGTCGCCTTGTTCTTGCTTCCTTGCGGACGCCCTGGCCCCTTCTTCGTCGGCGGTTGAGCGGACTTATCCTCAGTCGAGTGCTTTTTGGCGTTATGGCTTCCAAGATGCCGTCCAACTTTCCCGGGAGTTTTGAGCTCAGTTTTATCAGGATTGGTCTTTGCTTCGATCTCGGACTTTTTATGTACGACAGATTGACTTAAGTTCAGTTTTTCCAACATCTGCATAACACCGGGGCGTGTATGCACCCAGGCGCCATCATCCGAGCGTGCCGGAATTGTGCCATCTACTCTTCGCCAGGCGCTGGACAGGTCGTCCATGAGGTCGGCCCAAGAGTCCTTTTCGAGCAATCCTGCAGCTTGGGCTTTCTTCAACATTCGACAAGTCAGGGTAGTTGCTATGAAGTTGATGAATTCGGATCCACAAATGGAGAAGTCGCCTTGA
>CAVJBF010000126.1:0-6188 GCA_963647785.1 Acutalibacteraceae bacterium | reverse complement strand
CTGACAACTGCTTGAAGGCGGAAACAGCATCACTCTGGTTGCTGTTGAGGGCAACAACGGAGTTCTGGCCTACGGCGATTTTACCTGCAATCTTTCCAGTCACCGAAGCAGCGGACATAAAGGACGCATCCGCGATTTCCTCTCCATTCTTCCAAGCCGGATCAAGGAAGATCACTGAACCTGTTTCCATCTTGAGCGTCTTGACTGCCAGTTCGCCGCGCTTGCCGTCTTCGCCGGTCGTGCCAATGCTGACTATGGCGCCTTCCTTCAGCGTCACGGCGTCAGTCTGGGCTGCCATGTTGGCAACTACCAAATTGCCGGCGACTTCCAAATCCTTCAGCGTGCCCTGAGTTTCTTTTGCAGTTTCCACTTCGCCAAGCTGCAGCGTCACGCCTTTGCCGACGGTGACATTCATGGCTTCATTGTTGGAGTTCGTGATGAGCGCGACGCCAGACTCTTTACCGGTAACGACCACAGTACCATCCTTGTCGCCTTTCTTCTTAAGAGCCACTGTCGTTATGTCGGATTTCACTTTGATGGTGGCGCCGCCAGACTCGCCCTGAGCCACTTGGAGCTCGTTGTTAGCCGTTACTTCAGCGGTGACCGTTTCCGTCGACTGAACGATGTTGTTCAGCATTTCAGCATCCTTGTCCTTGTCGCCCGTAGTAGCCCTTTTCGCATTCAAAAACTTGAGGCTCAGACTGACACTCTTCTTCTCGAGTGCCTCGGACATCGCTTTCAGAGACGCCGTCGTGTAAAAACCCTTGTCCGTAATCGCCAGCGTGCCGCTCTCGCCGCTTACTTTGCTACTGAACGTTGCTGCTGTTGCATCCACGTCCTTTGCTTCAGTCGCAATAAGTTTCGTTCCCGTGATGTTAAAGACAACCGACGAAGCTGTCTGCAACGTACCGCCAGCAAGCTTCACCTGCGAATCCGCTCCAGTCAAACCGGAAAGAGATTCACCGGACAACACCAGCGTGCCGCCCTCCACCACATTGAAGGTGCCCGTGCCTGTCGGAACCGTCGTGACCGTGCCGTAAATGTCAGCCGTACCATTCATTGCACCGGTCAAAGTCAGCGTGCCGTAAATGTTGGCTTTGCCAGTCATGCCAGTCTTCAAGTTCAGCGCGGCCTTCTCGCCCTCGCCCGTCACCTTGATACCTCTGTCACCATCAAGCGTCAGTGTACCTATGGAGGCTTCGCCATCCACAATGAGCTTAGAATCCGCAGAATCCTTCGCAGCATCATTATTCGTCGTATCCACCGTACCCAACACAACCGTCTTTGCGCTGGCACCGTTCGTCAGCTTGAGATTGGTCGTCACGTAGGCGTAGGTGGCGGTGTCGGTGGCATTGGCACTCGGCGCATATTCAGCTGACTTATCACCATTGACTGTAAGCACCCCCTTGGTGCCATAGATGTTCTGAACCGTTGCCCCGTCGATCGTAATGTTGGACGTCGTCACACCAACCGTTGCATACGCATTCGCAATGCCGCCAGCATATATATCTGCCTTGTCCCCGAACTCGCCTCCCGTCACAGTCAGATTGGCCGTTCCCACCGTGGATTTGACGTTTGTTGCGTTGCCTGCCTTCGATGCCGATGCATAGCCTGCTGCGGTAACTGCCTGATTAAACGTACCGCCAGTGATTTCCAACGTAGACGCTTCAACCTGTGCGGTAAGCAGGTCACTTGCGCTGACCGTGCCTGAATTGCTGTATGCCGTCGCCATGCTTCCCCCAACGACGGGAGCATTGAACGTGCCACCCGAAATCTTCATAGTGGTGGTGGCCAGGTTCGACGTTACTTTGGAAGACGAGTCAGCAGTAACAGTCACCTTGATCGCATCGCCAGCGACAACATACGGTTCATAAATCGCAGGTGTCTCGCTTTTTCCCTCGAATGTGCCACCGGCAATCGTAACCACGGTCGATCCCCCGTTTCCCAAGGAAACATACTGCCCGCCATCGATGCCAGATTCATGCGAGCCGCCGGCCAGTTGGAATACCGTCCCGACGTCTTTGCCAATGGTAACCGTCGACGTCTTTAAGGCTGGTGTCAAGACGCTAGTTGACGATGTTCCCCCCGGCGTCTTTTTGAAGCCATTGCCGCCAATCACCTTGTCCCAGCTGCCGCCTGTCACCGTCACAGAGGTGGTCTCGATCGCATTCAACGCTTTGGCTCTTTCATCATCAGCAGTTACCTTCACGCCGCCGAAGACACTGTAAGTTACATCCTTTGCATCTTTGTCATTAGTCACCTCAAACTTCGTCGCTGTGCCAGCGGTATAGCTTCCTTTATTCACAGCATCGAAATCTGTCACTTTATCTGTCGCCTGCGCATTCGCCGCTACGGTGAGCGCCCCCACCACTGCCAATGCAATCGCAGTTTTTCTCATGATTGATTCTCCTTAGCAGGCCATTTGGCCTGTATTTTCACGTGTAACATCAGAAAAGTATGGCCGCCATTAATTGAATTATTAATAGCGACAGCACTGAAATGTATGGTAATTCAATACCACTTTATGAGTTTACCCCCCCCGAGCGCCATTCAGTGCACCCTTTTTCAGCGTACCTGCCACCTATTTTCTTTGCACTTCTTTCGGGCGCCAAGGTGCCGCACTCCCTTCGAAGTAAATGTGCTGGCGAACAAAAGAACGTCGAATTTGTGACTCTCCCAAGCGAATTCCGCTAAAACCGAGGCCTCAGAAATTCACCCTCCCCGAGGACAATCCTGCCTGTCTTTGAATTCCTTCCTGACAGAAACTGGCATGGCTGACGATTCCCTCGACCCCGCTGACTCCCTCTCCCTCTCCCCCGCCTCTCCGGTGAAAGCGTCTGTACCGCCCCCTATCCTTGCGCCACTCCCCAACACCCTTCCCATGGCCCCGGTCAAAAAGACCACAGCCAAAGAAGAAGACGAGGGAAACGGGATAACAGCAGCAAAGCACTCCCTGCGCTCAGTCTGGACAGCCACCGTGAACATCACCTCCACCGCATGGCGCTGGAAGAACGCCTGCTTTCTGGCGGGCGGGTATGGGGCGGCCATGCTCTGGTACTTCAACCCGTGGGGCGCGTGGGACAAGGTGTCGGAAGGCTTGCGTCAAATCCGCCCATGGCTTGTCGGCACCAACGCGGGCCGGGCGGTGCTCTTTTTCATCGTCATCTGGGCACTCTGGATCGGCTGGACGAACTTCTCGGCCGTCCGGGCCGTGAAGAAGGTGCACAAGGTGAGCCGCCAGTACGACGACACGCCCGTCAAGAACCTCACGGCGCTCCACTACATCAAGACGCCCGAGAACATCCGCGACGTGTACCCCTACGCACCGGTGCAGATCCCCGCGATTTCGGCCACGTACATGATGAATCTGAGAGCCGACCTCATCAAGCGCTTGTCAGACGCCATTCCGCTTTCAAACGAAGACCTCGACGAGCACCTGCTCCCCGTGATCTACAACGTCGCGGCTTTCATCCATCAGGCCCCGGCCTCGGCCGATGACCATCACGCAGGCGTGGGCGGGTTGTTCACGCATTCGCTGGAAGTCGCGCTCTACGCCGCCAATGAAGCGAAGAACACCGTCTTCGAGCGCTTTGGCATGCCCAAGCAGGTTTATCAGGCCAAAGGCCGCTGGGTGCTCGCAGCGGCTTATGCCGGATTGACCCACGACATCGGCAAGGCGATCTGCGACATGCAGATGACCGCCTCCGCGTCCGACAACTCAGTGACGCTCGTCTGGGATCCGCAGCACTCCACGCTCCTGCGCTGGCTCCGGAAGAACCACTTCTCTTCCTACACCATCGACTACCGCAACCAAAACACCGCCGCAGCCTACGACGCCCACAAGAGCGTGTCAGCCCGCAACCTTTACCGCGTCATTCCGCAAAAGAGCAAGGCGTTCTTGTCACAGTACGGCTTGACCGAGATTCCGCTTGCCTTGGAAAACGCCGTGGAGTACACCAAGGAAGACGCCGGGGGCGTGCTGGGAAAGATCCTTCATCGCGCTGATGCCACAAGCGCCGCACAGAACCGGCTGCTGACGCGGGGTTCGGACGCCGTTTCCCGTCGCGTCTACCCGATCCTCGAAGCCATCAAGCGCCTCCTCAAGGAAGGCCTCAAGGCCAACGCTCAGGACGGAAGCGCCGTGGAGCCTTGGAGCGTCAACAAGGAAGGCGCTCAGGTCTACAACACCACCGCGGGTTGCTTCATCGTCTGGAACCCAACGCTCGCTGGACAGATTCGACGCAAAGCGCTCGCCATGGACTACAACAACATTCCGGAAGACCCCGAGCGCATCGCGGCCGTGCTCGGTGACAACGGCTATCTGAAGCTCAACCCTGACCGGGAGAACGACTTGGGCCAGAACTACTGGCTCATCACACCCATTACGCAGCAGGTAGGCTACATCCGCTGCGTGTGCATCGATCAGCCCAACCGCATCCTCGCCGATCCCCTGCCCGTGAAGATCGAAGTGGTCGTGAAGGGGCAGCCCATTCCTGCGTCCACTGTCACCGCGTGGCAGGCAAAGTGGAAGACCGCTCCGAAGCAAATCCTCGAAGCCGAAGAAGCCGCAAGCTTCACCTCGGCGCCCGAAGCGCAGGGCATTACGCAGGTTGAAGTCGGTGTGAGCGACCAAGGCGACGTCGTGACGATGGAATCCAAGGCCGCCGATGTCGTGGAAACCCAATCGGGCGAAGTGGTGTTCCTGAACCATTCCGATGCGGATGCGGACGCGTACTTCGCGTCGCTCGAACGCGCTGCCTCCCGCGTAGGCGAACAGGTGGCTGCTGAAGCCGCTGCCGAAGCAGCGAACCCAAACGACTCAGGAGAAACCGCTGGGAACATCTACCCGACAGAAACGGCTGAGAGAATTTCCTCAGCAGAAACGGCTGGGAACGTACCAGCGGGAAATGTTCTGGAAGGCGCAGGCCCAGACTACCTCGACGCCATCCCCGATCAGGCGAACACCATCCCCGACTCTCCCCCGACGCCCGGCGAACAGGCGTTCCTGAACCGCTTCAACAAGACGCTCGAAGCCAACGTTCTCAAACCCCGCGCCTCGGCACCCGGTGCAGTTTCAACGCCCGCCACGCCAAAGAAGCCGCAGGCTGTGGACGCGAAGACCGCGGCGCAGAAAGCCAATGCCGCCCGACTCATTGGAAAGCCTTTGACGTCTGTTGCTGCGGAGACGGAGACAACACCGGCTGCCTCGCCGCACACAAGTGAACCTCCGAAGCCGTCCGCTCTTCCAGCGGGAAATGTTCTGGAAGAGATTCCCTCAGGAGAAACGGCTGAGAGCATCTACCCGACGGAAACGGCTGAGAACACCGTCCCAGGAAAAGCTGTGGAGGAAAACGACTCAGCGGAAACGGCTGAGGACGTACCAGCGGGAAACTGTGGAGAGAATCCTCCTCAGGAGAAACGGCTGAGAGAAGACGAGGCCGTCAGTGAACCGCAACCTGATCCGCTGCCCCCGATCATCGTGAAGGAGCCGGACTTCTCTCGCAAGAAACCGAACGCCGCGAAGAAGCCGGTTTCAGGGAAGGTTGCCAAAACACCTCCTTCCGTGGCCCCGGTCTCTCAACCTGCGGAAGAAGCACCCAAGGCCAAAGACCCGAACGAAGCCAAGAAGGAGCGAAGCCGCTTGCTGCAGGCGCTGTACCTGCAGCTTGCCGAAGAGCTGAAGTCCGGCAAGGGAGAGCTCATTCAAGGCCCCGTGAACGACACGGGCGCCACGATGGAAGGCGACTGCACACCGTTCTTGCAAAAGGCCAGCTTGTCTGCCGCGAAGGCAGGAGCGTTTTTCCTCTGGTGCAACGGGCAGCCATGGCACAAGCCCATGACGTTCCAAGCGGGAAAGAAGCCTCTGGCGATTTTGAAGGTGGATCGGACGAAGGAGACGGCGGGCGCCGAGGAAGAGGACGAGGCGGGACTGGATTTTTGACGGAGGCGTGAAATCCTTGGCCTTGCGATAAAATTTGGCGTAGACAACAAGTGTTTTGTTTTCCTCGCGCAATTTCTATGAAATCGCTTCCCGTAGGCCAGCAGTCCTTTGTCGACTTGCTTGCCAACAACAATTACTACGTTGACAAGACGCCTTTCATCAAAGCGGTGATGGAGAGTGCCGCTCAGGTGTTGCTCATGACGCGTCCGAGGCGTTTCGGGAAGACGCTTTTCATGGATACGCTGCA
>CAVJBF010000125.1:0-6370 GCA_963647785.1 Acutalibacteraceae bacterium | reverse complement strand
CGGGGTTCCACCACGGATCCATGTGAATCACATAGTCCGCTGCCGTGAGGTTCAGTCCCGTGCCGCCCGCCTTCAAGCTGATGAGGAACAAGGGCATCGAGCCCTCCTCAAAGCGCTCCACGAGCTTCTGGCGCTGCGAGGGCGTCATGGAGCCGTCCAGGTACAGGTACTCGATCTTCGCCGCGTCAAGCGCCCGGCGAATGAGCGCCAGATGGCTCGTGAACTGGCTGAAGACCAAGGCGCGGTGATTGTTTTCGATGAGCTCGTCCGCGAGCCGCAGGAAGGTCTGAGTTTTCGACGACGGGAGCGTGAGCTTCGGATCCACGAGTTCGGGCGAACACGCCGCCTGGCGCAGCTTCATCAACGACGCAAGCGCCTGCACCGGATTGATTTCCCCCGCAATCAGGCTCTGCTGCGTCTCTTCTCGGAGCTCTTCGTAGAGCGCGCGCTCTTCGGGCGACAGCTCCACTTTCACCGTCATCTCCGTCTTTTCCGGCAGTTCGTTCAAAACATCCGTCTTCGTGCGCCGGAGGATGAAGGGCGAGACGATGCGCTTTAAAAGCCGCTGCTGCTCGCGGTCCTTGTCGCGCTCAATCGGAAGAACGAAGCGGTCCGCAAAGCGGTTGAAGGTCCCCAGAAGCCCCGGCACCGCCACTTCAAAGAGCGCCCAGATTTCAGCGAGGTGGTTCTGCAGCGGGGTGCCCGTCAGCATGATGCGGAAGTCCGCCTTCACAAGCACCGCCGCCTTGAAGGACTTCGTCTCCTTGTTCTTGATGTTGTGCGCCTCGTCAAAGACCGCCGTGGTCCACGTCTTCTCCGCCATCGCGTCGATTTCGCTCGTAAGAACCCCGTAGGTCGTCAGGACCACCGTGCCCTTCTTCGCCTTTTTAAGCGCCTCCGCACGGTCTTCGGCCTGATTGAGCACCACCTGCTTCAAGGCGGGCGCAAAGCGCGCCAGTTCGTCGCACCAGTTGTAGAGCACGGACGCGGGCACCACAACGAGCTGCGGCCCCGCCTTCGCGCGCGAGAGGAGCACCGCAATCGTCTGCACGGTCTTGCCAAGGCCCATGTCGTCGGCGAGCACCGCGCCCGCGCCCCAGGACGCCAGGCGCGTCATCCACTCAAAGCCGTCCGTCTGATAGTCGCGAAGCTCCGCCTGCAGGCCCTTTGGCACCTTCGCCTTCACGTCCGACGCCTTCTCGATGCGCTCCTGCAGGTCGCGGAACTCCTTGTCGGCGGTCACCGCGGCGCCGCTCTTTTCGAGTTCGTCAATGAGCCCGGCGTTGAAGCCCGAAATCTGCGGCGTCCCCGTGCCCGCCGCGAGCCGGTCCAGGGCGGCGAGCTGCTTTTTGAGGCCGTCGGTCAGCGCCACGTATTCGTCGTTGCCAAGCGCAATGAAGTTCCCCTTCGCCTCGCGCACGAGCCGCAGGAGCTGCGCCATCTGCAGCTTTGTCTTGCCGTCGATCGCCGCCTCACCCGACACTTCAAACCACGTGCCCATGCGGTTCACCGAGAGCTGCATGTTTGCAAACGTGAGGGTGGGATGCGACACGCGGAACTTCACGCCGTCAGGCCACTCGACGATGACGTTCTCAGCCTCTCTGGCGGCGTTCAAAAGCCCGAGGCACCCTTCCACCGTGAGGCTCCAGCGCGTGTCGTCCGTGCGGGCTTCATCAAGAAATTCGATTTTCTCCAAAAGCCCCTCAAAGTTCGCCATCTCCGTCTTGAGGCTTCGCACGACCTGCATCGACTTGCCGCCCGCGTTCATCGCGATGTATTCCTGGCCCTTTCCCGGCTCGCAAAGCACCGTCGTCCCTTCCACGGGCCGCACCACGGCGCGCGCGGCAAAGCCGCCCGCTTCATCGGGGGCGATCTGGAGCGTGATCTTTGAGTCGCCCGGCTGCTTTTCCAGGTTCGAGGCGTTTTTAAGGAGCTCGCTCATCACCGGCATCCGAGAGGAGATGTGCTCCAGGAGCTGCGTCAGCTTGTCTTCGGACTCCTTGGGCATCGGGCCCGCCTTCTCCAGCGTTTCGATGAGGCGCTTTTGCTCGGCGGTGACGTCCACCACCTCCACCTTGCCCGCCATCGGGCAGTGAAGCACCACAAAGTTGGGCTCCACGATCTGCATCGACTCGCCCTCGATGTTCGTGTGAACAACGTAGAACCCCGCCTCGCGCGTGACGGAGAGCTGCAGCGCCCCCGCCGTCACTTCGATCTTCTGCCCCGGACGCTTCGCGCTGTAGACGTACGGATGACCGATCAGCGCCTTCACGGCCTGCGGCCCGCGCAGCACATACTCGCGCTCGTACCAATTGATGACCTTTCGCACCTGCTGCGCCACGGCCGAGTCCTTGGGCGTCATCGCGGGAAGCCCTTCCTCGGCAAAGGTCTTGAGCGCCACGTTGCGCCCGGAGGACCAGGTGCGGCCGTTCGTCGTCTTCTGCACTCGGGGCTGGATGCTCCAGTCGTCGGTATCCAACTGATAGACGATGCGCTCCGCAGGCCCCGGCACCACCTCGCCCTCTTCGCCCTGCACGCCAAGCGACGCAAGCAGCGCATTGATCGTCTTCTCCCACGCGGGAACGCGGGGCTTCGCGGTGACCAGGGGCTTCATCGCGAGCTTCTTTTCCAATTCCTTCGCTTCGTCCGACTCGGGCTGCGTCGCCGCGAGCCAGCACTGCCGCAGCACGGCGTAGTCCGCGCCCACCTGCCGGGCGTCCTCCTCGTCCTGCGGCCCCGGCGTGTTGGGGCCGAGCCCCTCCAGCCCCTCGCCGCACACGAGCATTCTCACAAGAAGCCTCGCCGCCTGCGAACGGGAGTTTTCGTGCCGGCGCCACAGCCAGCTCATTTCGCCGAAGTTCTCCTCCATCGTCACTGCGGCGCCGTAGTAGGCGATGATCTCCTCAAAGCGCTCCAACTCGGACTGGAACTTCACAAAGGACGTGAGCGTCTTCACGCTCGTCGCCGTGCGGCGGTCCGCCGCGAGCGAAAGCGCCAGGATGAAGTTTTCAAAAAGGCCCTTGTAGCACTTGATCGACTCGCGGGAGGCGCGGCGGTCCTTCAAGGGGGCGCGCGCCGCGCGGGACGCCGCCTGGCCGTTGCCGGCGAGAAGCGCAAGAACCGCCTCCATCAATTTCGCGTACGTGCCGCCCTTCACCTGCATCTCGGCCGCGTATTTTGCGGGCTGCCCCTTGCGCAGGAATTCGTAGAAGCGATACCAGTCGCTCACTTCGGCGCGGCGCTGCCGGCTCAAGCGCATGATGTCAAGCTTTGTCTTGAGCATCATGACCGACTCCCAGTCCACGCCCGGCGCGGTGAAGGAGTCGATATCCTGCGAGAGGCTGTTGCAGGTTTCTTCGGAAAGCGTCCCGAAGAACGCATCCCAGCAGGGCTCCATCATCATGAAGAGAAGGTGCGAGCGGAAGGCCTCGATAAGCGGCGCGGGCTCACCGGCGCCCGAAATCTGCACCAGGCCCGGCGCCCGGGAGACGGCGCGCTTGATGAACCACTCATAGTCCGTCGAGGCGTAGCGCTCGGCCATCATGTCGGCGCGAAACGTCCGCGCCCACACCGCCGTCGTCACGTCCGACGTCGTCATCGTCTGCAAGACTGCGGCAAAGCCCCAGGGCGAAAACTCCACCATGCTGATGAAGGTGTGCGCATAGCGGTCCATGATGTTCACAGGCTGCCGGCGCGTGAGAAGGCCGTCGCTGCAAAGGCGCAGCAGCAGCGACTGCGCCGCCTTGGCGGTGAAGCGGGTCTTTTCCGCGATCGTTCGCAGATGGGGCGCAGACAAGCGGCAGGGGCAGGAGATCAGCGCGTAAATAAAGGCGCGCTCCTTCGTGTCGTACTGGCCGAAATGAAGGGAGGCTTGCTTGATGAGCTGGCTCGTCATGAGAAAAGGAGAGAAGTTTGAGAAACGAGGCGGCATTTTACGAAAAATGCCCCAAAAAAAGGGCCCTTCATTTTTTTATGGGAACCATCAGGGTTTCTACTGAGTCGTACGACAATTTCATTAAAAATCAAAAGTCCACTTTCTTTTTTTCGAAAGTGGACTTCCTAAACTTAACGAAACATCCTTTTTATCCGCCAGCCGTAGTCATCATCGAACCAAACGATATCGCTGCTTAGGACTCCTCAAGCGTTCAGTCCCCTCAATCAGACCACGTTTTTTCAAATCTCTCAGACGAACGGCAACTGTGTTTCGGGACAGCCCCGAACTTTCAATAATTTCAGCAACAGACATCGACCCTTGTTTCTTTAACGCCTCAATGAGAGCTGCGTCAAAATTAGCCCACATCGAACCATCCTTCTCATTTTCAGACAAACGGCGCTTGAAGAAGGTTATCTGAAACGCGGAAACATAGTCTTTGAGCTCAGCTTCCGGCATTAAAGCGTCGTGTAGTTCCTGGTGGATCTGTTGGAGGCCTGTGCCCCGATTCTCAATAACAAAGCCTTCTTGTCCTTGCTCGTCCCGGAAGGGGGTGTATTCGAGCAATTGCGACAACCGAGTATTCCGGGTTGCAGAAATACCCTGAGGAATGCTGGTGAAAGAAGCCGCTCCATAAAGACCGCCCGGATTCAAGATTTCCAACCGATCGGCATATAAATTGATTTGAATCTGAGAGCCTCGGCCGTCCGGAGAATAGTCTCGATGCTGCAAAGCGTTAATGATTGCCTCACGACACGCAAGGATCGGGTAATCCGTAACTTCTCTCCTTAAAGCCCCTTGGATCAAAGCCCCCCTGCCCATGTGTTTTTTTATCTGTTCCAACGCGTTCATCAAAATCTCAGGAATTGAACCATTTAAGGGCAGAGATTCCAAATATCTCATTGCTTGGCCGTGAGGCTGAGCCTTGGTCACTCCCGGATAAACGGTAAACGTAATGTTGAGACGAGGGAAAAACTGTTGAGGGAAAATACCGGCCACCAGCAGACCTGCCAATGTCGGAACATACGTGTTATCAGGTGACAGCGTGATTGCCCCCAACCGTACGAGCATCTCTTCCCGTCCCATCTTTCCAAAAACTCTTGGCGTAATTTCTCGGTTCCGACTTACGATAGCATCCAGAATCGAAGAATCAAGGTCATTCATGGTCGCTTCAAGCACAGGTTCCTTATCGAATGCTGGCTGAAAATGAAATTCCCTCAATCGTTCGATTTCATAATCCGTCAGTCGTTTATCGCCATCTCCCGTCCGAATGTAAGAACCGGTTCGAATCCCTTTTTTGGTAATGTAACAAGGACGTTGATCCAAGGGGGCGGCATCAACTTCGGCAACGACGATCTCACTACCCTCAAACGGATATCGCTCAATAGCCAAACGGCACGGTGGAGTGAAATCATTACCCAACCTGACAAGCGCATCATGAATCCGCTTGGCGTCAAAATTTGGAACAGGGGCAAAGGTTTTGTCATCCAACCCTAAGATAATGGTTCCGCCATACCGGTTAGCGAAAGCGGAAACTGTTTCTGCTACAGATTCGGGCAAACCGGCTTCAGCTGCCTTCACCTCATAATTTTGGGTATCAGAACCGATAGCCCGCATTCGTTCAATTGCTGAAACCAATTTGGGAGGAAGAAGTTGCATAGCAACACCTGCTTTTGAGAGAAATCGGTACAAAAGTACACTTACTGTACCGCCAAACACCATAAGTATACTGCAAAATACACTATGTATACTTCAAAGTACACTTAAAGTACAGTTCAAACGTAGTCAAGTGCGTCATTGCCTCCGTCTGCCTTGGCATCGACATTGACCAAAGGCGCGACTGCGTAGTCTTTGTGTCTTCGCGTCGTGCCATCTGCAAGGCGATCTGGTCTGATGAAGCCGGTGCATCGATGTTGACTCGCCCCCTCCGTTCTGGTCGCTTCCAGCAACGGCTGGCTCAAGCGCAAGGAAACGGCGCAGCGAACATCACCAAACAGGAACTGTTGGATTTTCTTGACGGAGCATCCATTCGGCGAAAAACGCGACTTTCGTCTCAAACCTTTCGCCAGCAATTTGCAGTGATCTGTTTTTGTTAACAAATTTGATAGCTTTTATTCGAGACAGAAGTATAATTAGACAACACGTCGACGCATCATGTCGCCCGCCCTTGTTCTGGCTTTGTGAACATTTTTATGTTTGACATTTCTCGTCTCAAGACTACGCCCTATGGCATTACCAGCTTTGCCGACATCCGCAAGCGAGCTCTGGCATACGTGGACAAAACCCAGTTCATCGAGACGCTTGAATATTGCGGAGCTGACTATCCGTTCATTGTTCGACCGAGACGCTTTGGCAAGACGCTTTCTACAAGCATGCTTCGTGCCTATTACGACGAAGCCGCCGCAGGTCGTTTTGAACAAACGTTTGCCGGCACCTATA
>CAVJBF010000124.1:2929-6447 GCA_963647785.1 Acutalibacteraceae bacterium | reverse complement strand
CAAAGTCCTTGGCGGCGGCAACGTCGTAATAGGCTTGCAGCGTTTCCGTGAAGAGTGTTTTGCCAAAGCGGCGAGGCCGGACAATGAAGGGGTACCGAGCCAGCGAGCTTTCCAATAGTTCGATGTAGCGCGTTTTGTCTACATAGGCGCCGCCTTCTTGACGAAGGGTGTCAAAACGAGACATCGAGTAGGGATTTTTCTTGAGAACGACGTTTTCAGACATGACAGACGGCCTGCTGGTCAAGTTTATAGGCTATGCCTAACTCTCTTGATTATATCCAAGATTCTGCCATGCAAATTAGAACAGAATTGAGCTGCCGGCGTACAGTGAAAATAGCGCAGAACCGCAATCGCGCCAGGCGCGCGGCTGTCGCTTTTCCGCTGCGCCAAGCGCGATTGTGGTGTACGCGAGCGAAGCGGCTTTCGCGGCCAGTTATCCGCCCGCACCGCCTGCTGCGCGCGGGCTCGGCATTCCACGGCCGCCCGCCCACGAAAGTCAATCCGCCACGGGCGGCAGATCCGCCAAGTCGTAGGGCGTGCTCTGGTACACGTAGTAGTTGAGCCAGTTCTGGTACAGAAGGTGCGCATGGCTGCGCCACCGAAAGACGGGCCCTTTTGCAGGATCGTCGTCCTCGTAGTAATTCACCGGCACGGGCACGTCCATGCCTTTGCCGATGTCGCGGCGATACTCGGCGTCCAAGGTGCCGCGATCGTACTCAGGATGTCCCGTCACGAAGATGCGGCGACCGTCCTCAACCGACAAAATGGCGGGCCCCGCCTCCTTGCCCTCGGCGAGCACCCGAAGCGCCGGACACTTGGCGAGGTCCGAGAGGTCGATGCCTGCGTGTCGGCTCTGCGGCATGAAGAACTCGTCGTCAAAGCCGCGCAGGAGGGGGTTCCCTCGCCGCACCACCCGATGCCGGTAGACGCCCGAGAGCTTCTGCGCGAGCGCTGTCTTCCCGATTCCGTAGTGGTGATGCAGACCTGCGAGCGCCCCCCAGCAGACGTAGAGGACGGAGTAGACGTGCGCTGCGGACCAGTCAAGGATCTCGGCGAGCTCCTGCCAGTAGTCCACGTCTTCAAACGCCATCGTCTCCACCGGCGCCCCGGTGACGATCATCCCGTCGTAGCGGTTCTCCTTCACCTCGTCGTAGGTCTTGTAGAAGGCCGCGAGATGCGCGGGCTCCGCATGGCGGGACTCGTGCGTCGCGGTCTTCAAAAGATCGAGCTTCACCTGCAGCGGGGAATTCGCCAGAAGCCTCGCGATCTGCGTCTCCGTCGTCTCTTTGGCGGGCATCAGATTCACCATGAGAATCCGAAGCGGCCGAATGTCCTGCGTGCGGGCGCGCGCTTCGCTCATGACGAAGATGTTCTCTTCGGCAAGGGCCGCGGCAGCGGGCAGGCTGTCAGGCAAAACGACGGGCATGGGCTTACTCCTGCGAAGCCTTCAAGGCGGCGTCAAAGTCCGCCAAGAGGTCCTCGATTGCCTCAATGCCCACGCTCACGCGGATCAATTCGGGCGGCACGCCGCAGGCGACCAATTCTTCGTCCGTCAACTGGCGGTGCGTCGTCAACGCAGGCGACAAGCAGCACGTGCGGGCGTCCGCCACGTGCGTTTCAATCGCCGCCACCTTGAGGTTCTTCATGAATTTCAACGCCGCCTCGCGGCCGCCCTTGATGCCGAAGCTCACCACGCCGCAGCTGCCCTTGGGAAGATACTTCTTCGCGCGCTCATGCTCGGGGCTCGACGCAAGGCCGCAGTAGTTCACGTACGCCACCGCCGGGTGCTTTTCAAGGAACTCCGCCGCGGCCAGGCCGTTGCTGCAGTGGCGCTCCATGCGCACGGCAAGGCTTTCAAGCCCAAGGTTCAACTGATAAGCAGAGTACGGCGACGCCGTCGCTCCCAGGTCGCGCATCAGCTGCACGGTGGCCTTCGTGATGTAGGCCGCGCCCTGGCCAAAGGTCTTCGTGTAGACAAGGCCGTGGTAGCTCGGATCAGGCTGGGTGAGCCCCGGGAACTTGTCAGCGTGCGCCTCCCAGTCAAACTTGCCGGAGTCGACGATCGCGCCGCCCACGGTGCCCGCGTGGCCGTCCATGTACTTCGTGGTGGAATGAACGACGATGTCGGCGCCCCATTCAAACGGGCGGCAGTTCACGGGCGTCGCGAACGTGTTGTCCACGATGAGCGGCACGCCGTGCTTGTGCGCGAAGTTCGCAAAGCGCTCGATGTCAAGAACGGTCAAGGCGGGGTTCGCAATCGTTTCGCCGTAGACCACCTTGGTGTTGGGGCGGAACGCGGCTTCAAACTCCTCGTCCGTGCAGTCAGGGCGCACGAACGTGGATTCAACCCCCATCTTCTTCAACGTGGTCTGGATGAGGTTGTAGCTGCCGCCGTAAATGTTGGTGCTCGCCACGATGTGATCGCCCGCCTCAGCGATGTTGAAGAGGGCAAAGAAGATCGCCGCCTGGCCGCTCGAGGTGAGAAGCGCGGCCGTGCCGCCTTCCAAGGCGCAGATCTTCTTTGCGACCGCGTCCGTCGTGGGGTTCGTCAAGCGAGAGTAGAAAAAGCCCGCGGCTTCCAGATTAAAGAGCTTGGCGAGGCTTTCGCATTCGTCATAGACGAAGGTCGTGGACTCGACGATGGGGAGCTGGCGGGCTTCGCCATTCTTGGGCTGCCAGCCGGCCGTAAGGCACAGAGTGTCGCGCTGCATGAGGATTTCTCCAAAATGGTTTTGAAAGTGCCGTCATTGTGACGGATTTCCCCTCAAAGCGCCCCTGTAATACCTCAAGGAAATGCGTTGCCGTCCGGCGGTCCGCGGGCAATGGCGGGCAATACCGCAACGCTGCGCCATCGCGCGACGAACAGCAAAACGGCCGGCGAATCGCCCCGCTTTCACGGGATTCTCCGTCGGCCGTTTCTCGAGATGAAGAACAGCGTCTACACCTCAAGCGGCGCGATTACTTCGCGCAGATCTGGCAGCGGGGCTTGATCTGCTTGAAGAAGTCGTTGCCCTTGTCATCCACGAGGATGAAGGCCGGGAAGTCTTCGACTTCGATCTTGTACACGGCTTCCATGCCGAGTTCAGGCCACGCGATGCATTCGATGCTCTTGATGGAGCTCTGAGAGAGCACCGCAGCAACGCCGCCGATCGTGCCCAGATAGAAGCCGCCGTGCTTCTTGCAAGCGTCCGTCACCACCTGGGTGCGGTTGCCCTTGGCGATCATGACCATGGAGCCGCCGTGATCCTGGAAAAGGTCCACGTAGGGATCCATGCGGTTCGCGGTCGTCGGGCCCATGGAGCCGCAGGGCATGCCGGCCGGGGTCTTGGCGGGGCCTGCGTAGAGAATCGGATGATCCTTCACGTACTGCGGCAGATCCTCGCCCTTGTCAAGAAGCTCCTTCATGCGGGCGTGCGCAATGTCGCGAGCCACGATGATGGTGCCCGAGAGCGAGACGCGGGTCGCGACCGGGTACTTCGTGAGTTCGGCGCACACGGCCTTCATCGGCTGGTTCAGGT
>CAVJBF010000124.1:0-2919 GCA_963647785.1 Acutalibacteraceae bacterium | reverse complement strand
GCCTTCACCCGCCTTGCGGTACTCTTCAGGAATAAGTTCGCCCGGGTTCGTGTCGAGCTTTTCAATCCAGATGCCGTCCTTGTTGATCTTCGCGAGAATGTTGCGGTCCGCCGAGCAGCTCACGCCCATGCCGATCGGGCAGCTCGCGCCGTGGCGCGGCAGACGGACGACGCGGATGTCGTGCGCCATGTACTTGCCGCCGAACTGAGCGCCGAGGCCGATGTTGCAGGCTTCTTCAAAGAGCTTCTTCTCGAGCTCGATGTCGCGGAACGCGCGGCCGGTTTCGTCGCCGGTCGTGGGCAGGCTGTCATAGAACTTCGTGGAGGCGAGCTTCACGGTGAGCATCGTCTTTTCGGCGGAGGTGCCGCCCACGACGAACGCGATGTGGTACGGGGGGCAGGCCGCCGTGCCAAGAGTCTTCATCTTGTCGATGAGGTAGGGAACAAGCTTGGCGGGGTTCAAGACCGCCTTCGTTTCCTGATAGAGGTAGCTCTTGTTGGCAGAGCCGCCGCCCTTCACCACGCAGAGGAAGTTGTATTCAGCACCTTCCGTGGCTTCGATGTCGATCTGAGCAGGAAGATTGCACTTCGTGTTCACTTCGTCGTACATCGTGAGGGGGGCGTTCTGAGAGTAGCGAAGGTTTTCTTCGGTGTAGGTCTTGTAGACGCCGAGAGAAAGCGCTTCTTCGTCGCAGAAGCCGGTCCAGACCTGCTGGCCCTTTTCACCATGAATGATGGCCGTGCCCGTGTCCTGGCAGTAGGGGAGCTGCCCCTTGGCGGCCGTTTCCGCGTTGCGCAGGAAGGTGAGCGCAACGAACTTGTCGTTTTCGCTTGCTTCCGGATCCTTGAGGATCTTCGCGAGCATTTCGTTGTGCTTGCGGCGCAGATGGAAGTTCACATCGCGGAAGGCGGTGTTCGCGAGAAGCGTCAGGGCTTCGGGCGTGACCTTCACGATGGTCTTTCCTTCAAACTCTCCCGTGGAGACGCCTTCCTTCGAGAGAAGGTAGTACTCCGTGTCGTCCTTGCCGCGCTGGAACATCGGCGCGTACTTGAAAGCAGGTGCTTGTGCCATTTCTTATTGCCCTTTTATAAAGGTTGGGATCTAGACAGCCCGAACACTACTCCCTAAAAGGTAGGTTGAGCGTCTAAGGAACGGTTAAGTTTTTCGAAAAGCTTTGCCTAACGCAAAAGATCGCTACTCAGTTAAGGTTAATACTTCCTGCTAAGGTCCATCCTCCCCGCCGCTAGGCTCCCCGCGGAATTTGGACCAGATTTTCGAGAAAGCCCGCTCGGGCAAATGTTTTGTGCTTGGTGCTTGCAAACGAACAAATACCTCTCGGGTGGTAGTCCGCGATCGAAAAAGGCCGGACAGCATTGCACTGACCGGCCTTTTTGGATTGGATCGCTCTGAGCGCAGCGCTCAAAGCGCTTCCGTGATTTCAACCTTGAGCTTTCCGACGCCGTTGACGCCGCCTTCAAACACGTCGCCCACGTGCGCGTCAGGAACGTTCACGGGGGCGCCCGTAAAGATGATGTCGCCCGGCTTCAGCTCCCAGTACTGGGAGATCTGAACGATGAGCTCCGCCGGCGACGCGATCATGAGGTCCGTGCTCGAGTCCTGCATCTTCTGGTTGTTCTGATAGAGCCAGATGGCCGTGGGAGCCGGCAGCGGCGTTCTCGCCATCGGGCGGATGGCCGAAACGGGCGCGCCGCCATCCAAGGTCTTCATCTGATCCCACGGCCCGCCGTCCGCGCGGTCTTCGGGCGCGAGGCGCCGCGTGAAGTCGTAGCCTACGCACCAGCCCCAGATGCACTGCTCGGCCTCTTCCAGCGTGAGGTTGCGTCCGCCCTTTCCGAGGCACGCCACGAGCTCAAATTCAGGCACCATCTTCACCGTGCGCGAAGGCATCGCCCAGCGGTACGTGGCGCCGTCCTCCACGGGCACCACCACGTCCGGCGCCTTCATAAAGAGCGGGGGTCGAAAGCCCTTCTTCTCATCGCGCGCAGCGGCGTTGGCGGCGTAGTTCTTCGCCGCGCCGTAAACGCGGTGAATGGGAAAAAAGTCATATCGTTCGTCCTGCACGGGAATCACCGGCTGGGCGGGAGGAGCAAAAAGAAACGGCATCAGTTGAGTCCTTGTTGTTTTTTGGTTCGTCTGGCACCCGCGAAAAGCGCCAGCCTCGTGTCAATGGGAGGCGAGGATACGCCTGACAGGAGCAGGTCTCGATATTAAGATCACTGCAATAGCGAAGGAGCTATGACTCGTGCTTGCACACACGCGAAGAGCCACTCTGAAAAAAAAGCCCCGAAAGCACTTTTCCTTCGAGGCTTCTTCCATCAAAGTTGTAACTCTCGTTAACAGTACCAAGCAACGCCAGCCGCTGCAACCAGCAAAACTGCACGGTTCATCGTGGAATTCTAGGAAAAACGCAAAAAATTTGACAAACCAGCCAAAAGCTGCATGGGGACCAATAGGAGAGGAGTGATCCAGGGCAGGACTTGGGATGCGATAAGGCGGAAGCGTTCGCCGCTTCGCTCTGTCCACTTCCGCCTTACCGCAAGCGTAGTCCTGAGCCTACGGCGTCAAGTGGCTTTCGCGGCATATCCTCTGCCGGCCCGCAGAGGCCGCGGCCTCCGCGGACCGACATGCGGTATTCCACGACCACTTGACCCCGCCAGCGCCCGGCACGTTCAAGCGTGGCGAGGTTGGCGGCAAGGTTGTTATGGCGCGCATAGACAAAAAACGGCGGTTCCCCTAAAGTTAAGTTTCCACACAAAACCAAAGAGGAGAACCGCCGTGGCCTGCAGTCTACTTGAATCCCGCTCTGCACGTACTGCCGGAGACCGTTATTTTCTGGATTGCTACCCTGGCTTCAGGTTGAGCAACTACACCGCCGACGTGAACAACGAGACGCTTACC
>CAVJBF010000123.1:0-6476 GCA_963647785.1 Acutalibacteraceae bacterium | reverse complement strand
CATTTTGGGAGAACGCCGAACCAATGAGCGAGAAAATCGACCCATTTATCGGATAGCAATGCAATCTTTCGCTGCACGACTCAATTTCTCCGACAATGGTCTGGTCGCTAGAGTTTCTGAAGAACTGCCTGTCACAGACAACGAGCTTTCTTCGGTTGATTGGGTAGTGTTTTCGATCGATTGGGTAGTGTTTTCGATCGATTGGGTAGTGTTTTCGGTCGATTGGGTAGTGTTTTCGGTCGATTGGGTAGTGTTTTCGGCCGATTGGGTAGTGTTTTCGGCCGATTGGGTAGTGTTTTCAGGTTTCGATTGAATATGCTTGGACAAAGGAGAAGAAGCCTTGAAGTCCATGCCCATAGCAGGGGCGACTGTACTTGAAGAGATTTCGCACGCCGGAGCCCAGCTGATCCGCCAGACCGATGAGGCGGAAGAAATTGGCAATGATCGGATTCTTGGGATTGGGCTCGAAGTCGTCTGCGGAGAGAATCGCCTGCTGCTTCGCTCGATTCGCATTTTCGACGTACAAGCGATTTTTCTCAATGACGAACTTGGCCCGGTACGAACTCGTAAATTCCCGATGAATCAATGTATTCGCCATCATCTCACGGCAAATAATGCCACGAAGGCTCTTCGCGACGCCGTCTTCCAGAAAGAAAGGATCCGGCAAGTGCTTCACGGAAAATAACCAAACTCCACAAGCAATAAAATTATGACATTGTCTTAATTCTTCCGTTTTTACAGGAAAATTCTACTTCCGCTTCTTTCCGCGAAGCGACAGGTCAACGCGGCCGAGCTCGCTTTCGCCCAGCTCCTTCCAAGTGCGGCGCGCGTAGTGAAGGCCGCCGTAGAGAACGACAGAAATCATGATGCCGTAAAGAAGCGCAATCCCCTTGCTCGAAGGCCACAAGAGGAGCGTGATCGCGATGCCAATGAAAAGCGCGATGCCTTCGCTCCAGCCAAAGCCGAACTTGCTGCCTGCCTCCGTCTTGGCGACGGTGCCGAGCTCCTCCAAGCTGATGACCTTTTTTGGGGTGTCGGCTGCAGGATCCGCGGCGACGGCGCCGTGAGCTTCGGGCAAAGCGAAGTTCTTCACGCGCGCTGTACGGCGGATTGCCTCTTCCTCTTCGGGCGTCATGGGGGCTGCCCAGCGCTTCAAGAGCGCTTCGTTCGTTTCCTGAGCAAACTGCGCAGCATAGCTGCGCACGGCCTTGCGATTGAGTTCTGCCATTTTTAATGTGAGATCCGGTGGTTGAAGGAAGGGTTGAATTATGCCCGCGCCAGGAGCACGGTAACCATGGCGCTGATGCCCTCCTCGCGCCCTTCAAAGCCGAGCTTTTCGTTCGTCTTGGGCTTCACGCTTACACGATCGACCTCCGTATCCAAAAGGCTCGCGATCGAGGCACGCATTGCGGGAAGATGCGGATTCAGCTTGGGCTTTTCGGCAATGAGCACAGCGTCCAAGTTCACGAGCTGCCAGCCCTCGGCCTTCACGACTTCCCAAGCTTTGGCAAGAAGCTTGCGGCTGTCGGCGTTCTTGTACGCGGGATCATTGTCCGGAAATAAGAGGCCGATGTTTCCCAAGGCCGCGGCGCCCAGCACAGCATCCGTTACGGCATGCAGCAGAACGTCCGCGTCGCTGTGTCCTGCAAGCCCCATCGTGTGCGGAATTTCCACCCCGCCAATGATGAGCTTGCGCCCTTCAACGAGGCGGTGGCTGTCGTAGCCCAGACCGGTGCGGATTTCAGGGAGCATGGCGTTTTCCTTTTGACGGTGTTCATAGATGGCGGCGGCGAGATCTCGGTCCGCCGGGCGCGTGAGCTTCAAGACGGCAGGCGACGCCGGCACAGCAATGACCGTCCCGCCCGCAGCGCGAATGGCGGAGGATTCATCCGTCACGTCGGCGTGCTCTTTGAGCGCCCTGAGGAGCACGTCGCCTCGGAAGGCCTGCGGCGTCGCAATGCGCATCAAGCCTTCGCGGGAGAGGTCTTCCGTGATGACGCCTTCGCTATTGACGCGCTTTACGGTGTCCGCCACAGGAACGGCAAGCACAGCGCCCGCCAAGGGGGTGGCTTCCGCTGCTTCAGCAGCAAACTCAATGAGACGCTCGACGTCCTGAACGTCCACGAGCGGCCGGGCGGCGTCGTGAACCAGCACAAGCGCTTCCTTAAGATAATTTTCCCCCAGCGCTTCCAAGGTCTGGCAAACGGTTTCGGCACGCGTGGCGCCTCCCGTGCGCAAGATTTCGGCGCTGCGGACGTTGAGGTCCGCAACGTAAGCGTCTTCAGGGCTCACGCCGACCACAATTTGAGTGATGGCTTTGACTTGGGAGAGCGACTCGATGCAGGTCTCAAGGACGGTGGCGGTGCCCGCCCCATTGATGGGAAGGTACTGCTTGGGGCAGTTCGCCCGCATGCGGGCGCCAACGCCCGCCGCAGGAATGAGCGCCAGAATGTGTTGGAAGGCCATGGTGCGGCTCGTTTGCTTTCGAAGACCGCCACTCTAGCCGAAAAACACTTTCAGCGCATAGCAAAACACCCGGCGGGGACTAGACCGTCGGGTGTTCAGTGAACTAATTTAGAGAACTGTGAGGTTCAGCTAATTAGAACGAGTGGTTCAGGCCGAGCATGACATCGTAGCCCTTCACGCGAGCATAAGCCTTCTCGCCATCATCCTTGAACTCGATATCCGTCTGACCGTAGCCAGCGCCGGCATAGATCTTGGTGCGCTTGCTGAGCGGATAGGTGTGAACAACGCCAATGCCATACTTCTTGGCAGTGACAGAGCTGTCATCCGACTGTTCATAATCGCCGTAGTAGACAGACACAGAGAGCTCACCGCAGGGCAACGGAGTCACAGCACCAATGTGGAGGTTGTAGCCATCAACAATCAGCGTGTCCACACCCTGAGTTTTGCCATCAACTTCCGTACCCGACTTAATGCCAAACGTAGAAATGTCAAGCGCTTCATTCTTGCCATACTGAGCGCCGAAGAATGCCTTCGTCACGCCGAAGTCATAGTTCACACCGAAGCTGATAGCCTTGGCATCGTGATAATCGGTACGATCATCAACCCAATAACCACCATCTTCATCTTCGAAATAACCCTTGTAGTCATCACTAGGGCTATAGTTAAACTTATCAACGGAAGCCTTTGAGTACTGAACCATGTCAGCAGCCAAGACCACATTCAAGGGACCAGCGGAATAGGTCAGGCCCAAACCCATGTAGCGGTCGTTGTCACGAACGCTAGAGTTCTCAGAGCCAGACGTCTGGAAAGAATACTGAGCGTAGCCCGTGAAGCCATTGGCTTCAGGGGACACGTAGGTGATCATGTTGTCGTAGCGACCGCGAGAGAACCAGTAGCCGGTGCCAATATAAGTTTCGTTGCCGCCGTCGAGAGCGTCGCCGTTTGCCTGGAAGATGTCATACGAGCCAGCGCCAGACGTAATGGCGCCCATGCGGCCGAAGGACAGCTGGCCGTAGGGGGTGTTCAAAGACAGACGAGCTTCACGACCAAAGATCTTGTCATCAAAGCTGAACTTGCCCGTATCAGAAGCAAAACCGTTCTCCAGCTTGAATTCCACAGAATAGCCGTCGCCCAGATCTTCCTTGCCAGTGAGGCCAAAGCGAGAACCAGCAAGCGAACCGGAATTCATCGAGAAGGAATGCTTGTCCTTGGCGCCCACAACGTCAGCGACTTCACCGCTGTATTCGGTGTTGCTGTACACAAGGCCCGTGTCGACCACGCCGTACACGGAAACGTTCGCCGCGAAGGCGGAACCCACAAAAGCGCCGGCCACGGCCAGAGCGATCATCTGCTTCTTCATTTGAAAAGTCTCCATATTGAGGTCATGGAAAGAAGCCTTGAATCGCCTCCTTTCCTTTGTCAGGCCGCACTCTATGGCAAACAGCCGGCTCAAACCAAAAATTTGTGGGATTGGGTGCAATCCGCTGAAACAGCCGCTCAAGGCTTGCTCACCGCCTCCCACGTCTCAACTCAAGGTCAACCTCGGTCGAAGATAAAAATTTCCAGAAAATTCAATACCAAACAGACTACACACAAATGCCTAAGCCTTGTTTTTCAAGCCTCAAGACGGGACAGATTAGGCGATTCTCCCGAGTGTTGCCCATTTACAACATCCAGCCAATTTTGGAAGAAACACATAATCCTGCCGCTGATGATGATGTTCACCCAAAAGAGCGTTTCCGTTTTCGAATTCTCGCCACAGCAAAACACCCGGCGAGCGACCCCGTCGGGTGTTTTGAAAATGGTTCTTACAAACTTTCGTTCAGTCTTAGAACTTGTGGTTCAGACCGATCACAACGTCATAGCACTTGATGCGGCCGGTTCCGTCCTCAGCCTCATCCTCATAGCGCAGATCCATCTGGCCATAACCCGCGCCCGCATAGATCTTCGTGCGCTTGCTGAGCGGATAGGTGTGGAGAACGCCAATGCCGTACTTTTTCACGGTGAGGTCGCTGTCCTTCGTCGCTTCGTAGTCGCCGTAGAACACCGACACCGAGAATTCCCCAAAGGGAAGCGGCGTCTTGGCCCCCAGATGAAGGTTGTAGCCGTCAACCACCATGGAGTTGGCCATGTAGCGTTCGTCAGTCGTGTTGTCCTTGACAAGCGTGGTCTTAATGCCCCCCAAAACAGAGAGATCAAGCGTCTCGTTCTTGCCGTACTGGGCGCCGAAGAAGGCCCTCGTCACACCGAAGTCATAGTTCACGCCGAGGCTGACGGCCTTGGCGTCATGATTCGTTGCGTATTTTTCCGGCAATTTACTCACAGTTTCTCCATCCGAACTTCCATCGTCGTAAAACTCAATGTAGGAAAGCTCCTTGTTCTTGGCATTGGAGTACTGAACCATGTCAGCCACCAAGGCCACATTGAGCGGTCCTGCCGAATAGGTGAGACCCAAGCCAATGTAGCGATCATTGTTGCGGACGCTGGAGTCTTCGGAACCGGACGTCTGGAAGGAGTACTGCGCATAGCCCTTGAAGCCATTGGCTTCCGGAGTCACGTACGTGATCATGTTGTCGTAGCGAGCGCGTGAGAACCAGTAGCCCTTGCCGATGTAGTTGCCCTTGCCGCCGTCCATGGAATCGCCAGCCGCCATGAAGACGTCGTAAGAGCCGGCGCCTGAGGTCAGAGCGCCCATGCGGCCGAAGGAGAGCTGGCCATAGGGGGTATTGAGCGAAATTCGCGCTTCACGGTCAAAGATCTTGCCAGACGTGTGGAGCGAGCCTGTATCCGAGTCAAAGCCATTTTCCAACTGGAATTCCACCGAGTAGCCGTTTCCAAGGTTCTCGCTGCCCTTGAAGCCGAAGCGGGAGCCCGCGAGCACATTGGACTTCATCGAAAAGGAGTGAGTGTCAGCCGGCGCATCGCCGTTGCCGCCAAATTCCGTGCCGCTGTAAACAAGGCCCGTGTCAATCAGGCCATATACGGAAACATCCGCCGCCAAAGCGGCGCCAGTCAATGCGCCAGCCACCGCGAGCGCAATCATCTGCTTTTTCATTTGGGAAAATCTCTTATTGGGGTCCTTGAAAGGCGGCCTGAACCGCCCCTTTTTTTCCTGTGCGAGCGCAATTTATGGCAAGCGCGCGACGAGAGTCAACGACAAACGAACATCGCCTCTCCCTCTTTTTAACCGGCAGCTTGCCCTTATAGATAGCCGACTAATTAATTTTTGCCAAAATGCCATGGACGTTGAGAAAAAAAATCAAAGACCGCTTCGAAAGGAGTGAATGACTGCCACCTTGTTTTTGTAGTACACAATGGGAGAAATCTTCACTCCCTGCCTGTGTTGCATTCCTGCAACATTGGCTTTACGAACATGAAAAAGCCAGCGAAGCGGCCGGCGCAAGAAAGCAGCAGGAACTCAAACTTCGCGAGCTCAAAATCCGTCCGGCGCCTTTTTGTTCGTTTCGAATGTTGTTGCGGGTGCTTCTGCGTGCGTAAACCATGCCAGGCTGCCAGGCTATTTCTGCAACTTTCCCATGAAGGTTTACAGATCCTCCTTGACAGAGCCATTGACAACGGCATAGAGTAAATCCACGACGAGGTTGTAATATTTAATTGATCGCTTAATTTCGCAACAATCTCTTCGTTTTTTAACATTTTTTTGCGCGTTTTATGATAACTCGGGCCAGGGCCTTTTCTTTATCAGCGAGCCGTTTTTAGAACGGGCCGTCAAGGCTCTGTACCGTTTAGCAAACTTCACGCATTCTTTTTCATCTAGAAGGTAAACACTTCATGCCCCCAGTTACCGGATTGACGGGCCGCACAGGCTTCAATGCTGACATTCTCACGCAGAACCAAACAATCTCTGAAAAGACCACATTATTAACCCTACACCAATTTATTCCCCGTTTTTGCCTCCAAAAATAGCCGGTCTCCATATCGATGTTTAGAGAGAGTTAGCCTGCCTTTTTCTTGACTGCCTTAGCTGCCTTTCTAAGGACCTTTTGCAT
>CAVJBF010000122.1:0-6747 GCA_963647785.1 Acutalibacteraceae bacterium | reverse complement strand
AACGATGTGTCGTAGACCGTTTCCGTCAAAGGCGCCGCTACCGCCACCTGGCCCGATTTCTGAACTTCCAACACGGCGTTGATAAGTTCGAGGGCTTTCGCGTCCCGCTCCTGAGGACTCGGATTGTTGATTAGCTTCACGACCGACAGGGCTTTGTCGAGCACGCCTGGCGTCAGCTTTTCCGTTCGCGCGAGGCGCTCCTTTAGGTCCTCGGAGAGGAGGTCGCCCGCTGTGCGGTTGATGATGCTGCGTCGCTGGGGGAGCGTGGGCTGCGGCACTTCCAGAATGATGTCGAAGCGACGCAGCATCGCGGCGTCCATGCCTGAGAGACTATTCGTGAGCCAGATGGTGGGCTTCGGATTTGTTTCGAGCAGGTGGTTGATTTCCGCTTTGTTGTCTCGGACGGTATTGGCGCCGAAAAACTTCAGACCAGAAAGAAAGATGTCTTCGGCTTCATCCATGACGAAGATGGCGCGGCTTTCGGATTCAACGCATAGTCCTGCGTTCTCCCAGGCTCGCAGGCGACTTGTTGTGTTTTGGTACCGTCCTCTGTCGTTTTCAATGGGGCGGACGGTGACTTCCAACACGCGGGCGTCGATCGCGTGGCCGATGATGCGGGAGAGCTGTGTCTTGCCAGTGCCAGGCGCGCCGTAAAGGAGCACGTTGACGCCGGGGCGGCGGGCGGTGAGCGCATTCTTTAAGAATGGCAAAATCGTGCTTTCCAGTGCCGGTACGTGGCAGAAGTCGGATGCGGCGAGCTTGGGCGCGGGCGTTTCGTAAAAGAAGGCCTGCTGCAGGTCCTGGCGCGTGAGCGCCTTGCCGATGAAGGCTTCAAGGGAGAGTGGGCCAAGTGCACAGCCCCAGTCGTCTGGGTCGCTCCCGCCACGTTCGCTGTAGTCAAAGAGCTGGTGCACGCGGCGTTTGGTATCCATGACGATGGACTTCGCGGTCGTTTCATCAAGATCGGTGGCGCAGGCAAAGAGCGACGAGATCATCCGCAGGCCGCTCTGGCAGTCAAAGAGTCTTCCGATCTGATTCAAGAGCGAGCCGTACCGAAAGAGCTGTATGGCGAAAGCGGCGTAGCGCGTTTCGTTGTCGGAAAGCTTGAAGATGCTTTGGATGAGCGCCAGATTCTCGGCAAAAGGCGAGAGAAAGGTCGCTTGATCCCGATCACGCTCTGCCGCTTCCAGTGCGTTTGTGAGTTCCTGCGGCACTTCATCGGCTTCTTTAGGCGTCAGAAGGCCAATGTCGCGAAAGTAATCCATCAGGGCGCCAGTCTTGAAGGCGGGACGCTCAATGGCAGAGAGCGAAGGATCCGTGTTGAGGCGATCGCGGGACTCCTTGTTGAAGTGGTCCAGTCGATCGGCGAGAGCACTCAGACCTGGAATTTCCTGCAACATGTCTTGTTCGGCGACGTTCCAGGCGCCGCCTTTGACGAGGAGTCGCAACGCCCAAAGGCGCTCGAGTGGTTGCGGGCTGCTGTCGCAGCTACCGAGTCGAGTGATGCGGTTTCTGCAGTTGACGGGCGGGCGGATACGTTTCATGGCGCTGGTTCCTTCTTCTGTTGTGTATCGAGAGTGGCACGATAGAAGGTCAAACGTCATTTAATGACGCTCCTAAACGAACGACGAGCGTCAAGTGGTGCTGGAGTATTCTGCGGGGGGCGGCCCAATTCAAGCGGATTTCGCGAAAACGGGGCGCCAAAAGCTGTGAACAGGTTTTGGCGCGATTTGCGGGCCAAAAAAACGGCTCATGAGGCCTATTTGTTGGTTGATAAATAAGCAAAAATATGCCTAGGCATCGAAGGACGATGCCTAAAGGGAGACCGAGGAAATAAGTCCTAATCCAATGTTGGCTGCTGGCAGGCGATTCAGCGATCGACGCGTTGCGGCGTCCGTGTCTCGATGACGGTTGTCTGAACGTTTTCCGCGTTGTGGGCACGAAGCCATTGATCCAGAAGTGGTGACGCCTTGATGCGCGGGACATGCACGATCCACACGTCGTCGCCCGTTTTTTTGATCGTCTGTCTCGGCGCGAGCGGCGTTTCTTTTAATCGCAATGCGAGCACGCTGTCGTGCGTTTCAAAGACGAGGCTCACCCAGTCCACGGTTGCCCCTGTGTAGTTGAACTTTACTTCGTCCAGGTAGGTCTTCAGGCTAAAGCCTGCGGGGCGGGGTGCTGGGCGGTCGGTCTTTCGCACTTCCGTGAGGCGGTGCAGTGCGAGGTGCCGCACGTCCACATGGGTTTCAAAGAGTACCACGAGGTAGACGCAGGGGCCCTGTTGCACGATGGCGAGCGGATTGACGAGCTTTTTCTCCTTCTTCTGGCCCTCACGGTTGGTGTAGGAGACTTCAAGCCATTTTTCTTCAAAGAGCGCGGAGGAGACTTCGTTAAAGATGCGCGGCTTGATAGCGGGCGGCATCAGTTGCTGCACGTCGGGGACAACCGCTACCTTGTCGAGCCACGCGCCCGCAGCGCGCTTGCGGTTGCTGCCTTTCGTCTCCTTGAGTGATTCGCGTGCCTTGGCAAACAACGGCTGCAGGCTCAGAAGCAGATTTTTGGGAAGTTGGTGCAGCAGGTTTTCTTCAACAAGCCGGTAGAGAAGGCACTCTTCGGGCGAGAGATCAACTTGCAGAAGGCCGCTCGTGTTGGAACAGCGGTAGGAATAAGGTTTTCCTTTCTTATTGCACTCCACGCCGAATTCCTGGGTGTTGCTGAGTTTTTTTAGGGATCGCTGTAGCGTTTGTTTCGGTACATTGAGGCCTGCGAGAGCAAGATTGTTTTCAATGTCCGTGCTCGAAACCCAGGAATTTGCTGGAATCCGTTGCAAGATGGCGAGGTAGCGGAAGGCTTCTTTGATAGCGGAGGAGTTGCGAGGCATGTCTAAAAACGGATGTCGGCTGGCCGTGACGCCGACGGTTGAGCGGAGATTGCAGAAGGCATTACATGCCCGCCGGCTTTTGTTGTCAAGCATAAGTCTGGGCAGTGTTAGTGCACAGCGAAAATGCCACAGTTTAAGTTGAGCGTCATGTCAGTCCTCGGCAACCAAAACCGTCACAGCTCAGCAACGCAAGATGACACTAGCTGGCAATGCATGACGACGGTAAGTCCCGCTGTGGCGCATGCGTGCACAACTGCCCGAAAAAATCCCTCCAACTCCGTAATTTCAAGGCGTTGCGCGTCAGTTTTGGCTAGAGTTTTCTGCTTCAGAAAATTTCTGAGCAAATTTCAAGTTTTTAGCCATGATTTGTGTTGAGAACAAGGATAACGCCTCTGATTTTGCTGCAATAATGCAGTCATGGCTTGCTCGGTAAGGAGTCTGCCGTGACTGACGACACCACCTTGATCCCCGTTGGAGCGCGGGTTCTCATTCGTGACGCCGAATGGCGCGTGACGGCAGTGGATCCCGTGCGCGAGGGCGGATGGCGACTGAAGTGCATGGGACTCTCGCAGCTCGTTCGAGGCCGTCAGGCAGTGTTCCTCACGGTCTACGAGGGAGATATCCGAGTGCTGCGTCCCGAAGAGGCGGCGTTGGTGGAAGATACGTTGGCGGGGTTTGAAAAGACGAAACTCTACTAGGAGGCGCTCATTCGCACGGCGCCTCTGACGGATGATCGAAAGATCTGCGTCGCACGCCATGCGGCGATGGAACCGATGCCCTGCCAGTTCAATCCGGCGCTGCAGGCGCTGTTGCAGCCGCGGGCTCGCATTCTGATTGCGGATGCGGTGGGCATCGGCAAGACGCTAGAAGCCGGCATCCTCGTGAGCGAAGTCATGGCGCGCGGCCGAGGAAAGAAACTTCTCGCTTGAGCCATCCAGGGGGCAGGCGGCGCGCGAGAGCTGACGAAGCCAGGGAAAGGGACGTCTTTTGCAAAACGAAAGGCGAAAGGTGTTCGGCGGGAGGAGAAATCTTTCCGCCGGGCTTGCGCCTCACGGGCGGTTCGACGACTGCTTTACCGTGGCAGTCTGACGGACGCAGCCTGAGGCTTCGTAAAATGACTGCCACCTACAAGGCGGGCCGGAGGGTCCGAGAAAAAAACTGAGGGAACGTCCGAAGGGAGCTCGAAGAAATGGTTGCACCGCTTGGTTCGCTCATGCCGTCCATGGAGCAGATTGCCAATGACCGTCGTCTTTCTGACGACGCCTACGTTTTTGTGAAAAACGGCCGGGTCGTGACGGAGGGGAGGCTCGGTCACGCCTTCACTTTCTTTTCGACGAAGGCCCGGTCGGCGCAGTGGATCGCCCGGGCTTTCAGCGACCGCTTTGCGGGCGAGGCCGGCCGGGCGGCGCGCAACGTGTTTGACCGGAACCTCTCGGGACTGCATCAAGTGAAGGTGGGCGACCTGCGGCGGGCTTTTAGAACGGCCTTCGGCATGGAAGAGGCCGCCCGGCTTTCTGAAATGGCAAAGACGCTTCGCAGCCGCTGCGGCGACGCCGTCGTCGGGGATGCGCTCGCGCCGCTTTCCGAGCATTTGATGGCGGGTGGCAAGGCGACGCCGCAACTCATCGGCAAAGCCCTGGACCGAGCGTTCGGGCGAGGGACGGCGGCTGTTGTGATGGCGTCGCGGGAGAACGTGACGATTGAGTCGCTTCCCGACCTCATGCTGGCGGCGAGCGATGTGCAAAATGAGGTGCAGTGTCTCAAAAACGAGCCGCAGCGTGTTTTGGACGCCGTCTTTGACGTCTTCCGGCAGGGGGCGCTCACGAAGGCCGCCGTGCAGGCGACGGTAGCGAAGCGCTTTGCCGGGAGCCACCTCGAAAGGCTCAAGACGGATCTGCAGGCGCTGCCTGAAAACGTGACGCTTGCGCAGGCGGCGAAGATCTTCCACAAAGCGAACTATCTCCGCAATCGTAGCGAGGTCATGGCCTTTCGAGAGAAGCACGTGCCGGACACGGCGATTGCCGAGGCGCTGGGGCTTGTTGCGCTCACGACCTCCGGGGGCGAGCTCTCTGCCGAACGCCGCGAGGAGATCCTGCGGCAGCTTCCCGAGGTGACCCGTGCGGCGAAGGGCCTGCGGGCTGCTGCGAAGGACTTTCTCGCAAAGCACCCGAAGGCGTCCTCTTTGTGCCGGGACTTCGTGACGCGCCAGGCCGAGCAGTGCATTGCCGCTGGCGAATTGACGCCGCGGTCCGTGAACGAGCTGCGGCGCTCGGCGGAGGACTTCTATCGGCGAGAGACGGACTTTGAATACGGAGTTGGCTGCGAACTTGCGAAGCACCCGGGCTGGACTCGCGAACAGAAGGCGCTCTTTTCGAATGTCATGAAGAAGGTTCGGCAGCAGTTTCCGGTCATGAACCTCTTTACGGATGCGCCGAACCCGCCCGCAGAGCGCGCGGCGGCGTACGTGAGCGGCGACGGCACGCTGCGCCCGGCGAGCGCGGCGCACTTGGGAGCCGAGGGGCAGGCGCTCTGCGGAGCGCTCCTCACGGCGGGAGGCGATGCGCTCGCTCCATTGCTGCTTGAGGCGCTGCCGGCGCTTTTGCGCGAGAAGGCCGCCGCCGACATCACGCTGGACGACGTCGTGGCGCACTGCTGCGGCAGCAGGGCCGAGGCGGCGGGCGCTGGAAAGCGCGGCGACGTGGAGGCGAGGGTCGAACAGCTCATCGGCCGCCGGATCACCGAGCGGCTGGCGACGGACGAGGATCGCGCGAAGGCGCTGCGCGAGGCGCGCCGCGAGCACCCCAGGGCAACGGAGGCGGAGATCCAGAAGCTGGCGCAGCGCCAGCTTGACCGCGACCTCACGATGCCGAGGGAGATTGTCTTCCGCATGCTGCGCCTCGGTCTGAGCCTTGACGCGGCCGTCGCCTGCACGACGGACCGGCGCCGGGCGGTCACGCTGGCGGACTTCACAGCGCCGCCTTGTGCCGTTCTGGGACAGAACCGCACGGAGGAAGAATGGCTTGCGGGCTGGCTGGGCGACTTCTGCCGCCAGGGCGAAGCGTCGAGCCCGCAGCGCTCCGCTCAGGGAGCAACGCACATCACGGTGACGGAGCCCGGGGGAGGCGTGACGACGGTGCACAACGGCGCTGACGGTCTGGCGCCAGAGGAGGTCGCGGATTTTGACGAAGGAAAGATGACGTCACGGCACCGGACGCTGCTTGCTGCGCTTGAGCGCCTTTGCAGCAGCCAGGCGCAGCGCCTCGCGGCGCTTGCGACGCTCACGCAGTCCGGGCCCGTGGGCTACAACCGCACGTTTGCGCGCGTCGTGGCGGGCGCGGACCCGATGCTTGAGCACGCGGCGATGAACTACCGCTTCACGAAGAACGAGGAAGGAGACGTGATCCTTGACATGACGTCGCCCGCAAAGCCCGGCGCAGCGCAGCTGCAGGTGAACGTCGTCATTCATCCGGACGGCGCGATGGAAGTGGCGCAGTTTGCGTTCCAGCCTGGAACGGCGCTGGCGCAAAATGGTGCGGCGCAGGGACTGCCGGAGCCGGCGATCTGAACTTCCGGCCGTGAAACGTCTTCGTGGAAGAAAACAAGGCGGGCGGCCTCCAAAACCGGAGAGCCGCCCGCCGAGGACGTGCCGTCCTTGACGACGTCCGTGAGGCTTTTTCTTCGGAACGGTCGCACAATTTTGCTGTTGCTTCATGGCGAGCGATAATGCCTCGGTAAGGATGAAATCATGACTACCTGCAACCGACAAGCCTTGCCGCTCGGCACATCAAGTTTTTCCGTACTTCGGTCTTCCGGCTCATCGTGGATTTGTAGGAAAACAACACCCCAAAACCCCCGCCTTAGTGACG
>CAVJBF010000121.1:0-6903 GCA_963647785.1 Acutalibacteraceae bacterium | reverse complement strand
CTAAAGACAAAATTAAAGCCCTTTTAAGGTCAAACTATAAAACCCCTGCACAGGCAATGTTTCCGTGAAGGCGGGCGGCAACCTGGATGCCAACGAGCTTCATGTGACGGTGGCTGATGGCAAGAGCGCTGACGTGACGCTTTCAGCGGCGGGCGAAGGTCATCTGCAGAACGCTTTGATCATGGGTTCGGTGACGAATCTCACGATGGAAGGCGACAAGTCGCTTGATCTTTCTGGGGTTGCTACGGGCAGCGCGCCGGCTGCGAGCGGTAGCCAGCTCACCGCAGGAACGCTGACGCTGAAGACGGATGGCGCACTCAATTTGGGCGAGACCAGCACAAAGCTTGAGGCGACGTCGGGGGCTCTTGCGGTCAATGCGGGGACGCTCACGCTGGCGGAGAATTCCAAGCTGAAGGCAACGGGGGCTCTCGTGGCGATCGTGACGAAAGAACTGGAAGCCAAGCAGGGCTTTAGCGCTAAAGGTTCGAGCGTGTCGATCACGGGCGGCCAGGATAGGTTCAAGTTTGCCAGCGGCTCCACCTTCACGGCAACGGACGGCGGCATTGATCTCATTGCTTCTGGCGATCTGACGCTGGGCGGCGTGCTTTACACGAACGCTCAGTCTCAGAGCGGCAAAGACACCACGATCCGCGTTGGCACCGAGGGCGTGCTCACGGTGAAAGACGACGGGGCGACGATCACGTCTGAAAAGGGCAGCGTCGTAGTTGTCGGCATGAAGGGCATGGACATCAAGCATGACTTCACCGTGCTCACGCCGAATCCAGCGACGTTCTACTCCGAATCTGGCTCCATCAAGATCGGCAATCGCGCAACTGTTGCGGCGGGGACCGTTGTGTCGTCGGACACTGATAGCAATGAGTACGGCGACGTCCTGGTTGAGGCGGGAGAAAACATCACCATTGGTGAAGAGGCGACCCTGCTTTCGGACAATCTCACGGTCACGGCGAAAAAGAACGTGGAGTTTGGCTCCAAGGCGACGCTGACTGGCTTGACGGATGGCGTGACGGTGAATGCCGACGAGGGCGACATCATTATGGGTGAAGAACTTGCGGTGGTGTCGAATGCGGGGGCAACGAACTTCAACGCGGGGCGCGACATCGTAGTCGGCAAGAAGAGCGCGCTCTACAGTGCAGCGAATGACGTGAATCTGCAAGCTGGTCGCGACGTGGTCTTTGGCAGCCAGTTCGACGTGTACAGCAAGAAGTTCAAGATGATTGGCTCGCGTGACGTGATTGTGGGCGACGACGTTTCAGTTGAAACTCACTTCACGGAAAATCCGGGCAACGATCCTTACAGCACGGCGATTGTGGCGGGCCGCAACGTGACGTTCGGCGACAGGGCCAGGTTCGTCACGACGGACGTCAACATTGTGGCGGGCGTTGTGGAGAAGGCAGGCAGCTCTGTGGGCGGTTCTGGACACGAAGAGACGGGCTTTGACTACAGCGACTACAGTGCCAGCGGCGAAGGCGGCAACCTTGCCTTCGGCAAGGAAGCCACCATGGTGACGAAGCACCGCGGCATAGAAGTGCTCGCGGTGAGGGACATCACGTTCGGCGACAAGGCGAGCTTTGTCACGTACGGCAACTTTGAGTCGACGGGAGAAAACGATTACGCGATTGATCTCTACAGCGACAAGGGCAACATTCGTCTGGGGAACGACGCGACGATCGCGACTCGAAAGAGCGCGCCCATCAACGTTCTTGCGGGCAACGGCAGCGTGACGCTGGGCGATCGCGCGGGCATTGGTGACTACAATGAAAGCGAGGATGGCAAGCAGCAGATTCCTGGCACGAGCACGGCTTACATCAACGGTGTCAATGGCGTGACGTTTGGCAAGAAAGCCTTCGTCTGGTCGGGCGCTGTGTTAATCGAGTCCACCAACGGGGCGATTACGATGGGCGATGAGTCCTATCTCGCGGGCGCTCGGAGCATCAAGCTTGACGCCAGGGAGACGGTGCGCTTTGACGGCAATGTGGCGCTCGATTCCATCAATCTCACTGATGTGGTGAGCCGCGCTGGCGACATCATCATGAACATCAGCTCCTCGGTTCCGTTTGACGGTCGAGTCAAGGAAGCGAAGTTCACGGCGGCGGGCAGCGTCATTCAGACGGGGCCCCTCGGCGCTCGCGGCATTTCGGCCGATACGCTCACCATTGTGGCGGGGAAGGATGTTCTTCTCGGCATCGTGAGCACGGCCGCGGACACGACGGGAGCTGCTGGTTCGAAGAACACGGGCGGCAACAACGTGGGGACTGTCAATGTGAAGGCGGGAGGCGATGTGGCGCTCACGCTTTCTTCGGACGCCGCGACGGTTAGGGTCAACACCGACGACAACGGCGTGGTGAACGGTCGTCTCTCCGTGAAGAGCGACGGCGGCAGCATCACGTTTGATCAGGATCTGTCGGCGCAGTCGATTGGCGTTTATGCGGGGCAGATCTCTGCGAAGGCGCTGACGGCGGCCAATGAACTCGAGCTTGCTACGGCGCCCTACGATGAGGAAGGTGTGAGCATCAGTGCAGGGAAGCTCACGGGCGGCTCGGTGGCGATTCGTCTCGGCAAGGGCACGATGAATGTGCCGAGCGTAACCGCTACCGCGGGCGATGTTTCTGTGGTGCGCCTCTCCAACACGGCTCACGATGTGGTGGTTCCGACCATTTACGCTGCGCGCGACGTGATCCTCTTGAATGCGGGCGGCCGCATCATGGGTGACAAGGCAACGGTCGGCAATCGCGCTTTCATCATCGGTACATCGAAGCTTGGTGACCCGGGATTCGCGCAGTTTGCGAGCAAGATGGACACGATCTATCTAGCGGGCGCGGAGGGCGTTGCCAGCCGCTGGAACGCTGAATGGATTCGTAATTCCTCGGCCGGGGATCTCAAGGCGGGCATGCTGAGCGTTACGTTGTTGTCAGAGCACGGGTTGATCGACATCGTCCGCTCGACGGACCGCGCTTTGGCGGCTCCTGAAAAGCGCCGTTCTGACGAAGGCATCCGTTTTGTAGCTGACCAGCTGCATGTGACGGGGCCTGCGGGACGTCCCAGTGTTGTTGAACATCGGGTGACGGACTTCTGGTTGGACGGCTCGACGAAGCTTCTGCAGCGTGAGGCGGCGCCAGAGGCGGCGGATGTTATTCCGCTGGTGGTGAATCCGGCTGATGAAGAGGAGAAGGGTTTGGCCATCTGATGAAGCGATCGGGGGCGCCCTGCATGACGCCCCCGATCCTCGAATTCGTCTGACCGAAATTTGCCTGACTGAACAAGAACTGCCGCGAAGCCAGAAAATTCGGCAACGCGGCGTTTTTGTTTCTTTCGACAGAGAGCTTGGGCGGCAAGTTGCACCAAGGCTCGATGGCGTGGGGCGCAAAAACCGTAACGTCAAGCTAGCCCGTCCGACCATAACGGCGGCGCCGTCGCTGCCCCGTGCCGATCAAGAAGTCGGGAGCCGAGCTCGGCGCGCAATTGTCGCCTGGACACAAAAATCCTTAGCTCTTTTCTGGAGGTGAGGCGCCCGGAAGGCGACTGGCACGAACGGCTTCTGCCGTGTGAACGCTAAAAGGCGGCCGCTGCGAGGGAAAGCAGGGCCGCCTTTTTCGACTTGGCTAGTCTCGGTTGTAGATCCGCTTCAGGATGCGGCGGATGCCGCGGGTGTTGGGTTGATTTTCCACGCCTTCCTTTGCTTCAATGGCAAGGTTCTTTTCTGCGCGTCCGCCCATCCAGTAGCCGGCGTTTTCGATGCCGAGCGCTTCTGGGTGAAACACCGGTTCAGCGCCGGCCTTTCGCTGCGCTTCATAGTCCTTCAAGGCCTTGAAGGCGATGTTGTGCAGGAAGAGAATCGCCAGAAGGTTCGTCCAGGACATGAGGCCGGTGCCGATGTCTGAGCAGAGCCAGACGATTTCCGAGGGCTTGATGGCGCAGATGCCCACGGACACGATGAGGATGAAGCGCATGAGCGGCGGCAGCCAGGCCTTTTTCAAGGTGCGGTTGATGTACTTCACGTTGGTTTCGGCCATGTAGGCGTAGGCGAGAATCGTCGTGAACGCAAAGAAAAAGAGCGCGAGCGCCACAAAGGGGGATCCGAAGCCCGGCATGTTGGTGTCGATGGCGTACTGCGCAAAGACGGGACCGGCGGAGACGCCCGAAAGCTGGCCGATGAGCGTGACGCCGTCGGGGTTGATGACGTTGTAGCAGCCCGTCGTGAGGATCATGAGGCCCGTGGCGGTGCAGACGAACCACGTGTCGATGTAGATCGAGAAGGCTTGAACGAGGCCCTGCTTGGCGGGGTGCGAGACGGAGGCCGCTGACGAGGCGTGGGGGCCGGAGCCCTGGCCTGCTTCGTTCGAGTAAAGGCCGCGCTTCACGCCCCAGCTGATGGCGCTTCCCGCCATGCCGCCTAGCACGCCTTCGGCGCCAAAGGCGCTCGAAAAGATGAGGTGGAACACGCCGGGAATCTTGTCGAGGTTGCAGAAGCAGGTGATGAGCGCCACGACAATGTAGGTGATCGCCATGAAGGGAACAACCAGCGTCGTGAAGGTGGCGATGCGCTTCAAGCCGCCAAAGACGATGAAGCAAAGGAGTGAACAGACCACGGCCGCCGAAATGGCGCTGTTGATGCCGAAGGCATGGTCCATGGCGGCGGCGATGGCGTTGGACTGCACGCCCGGGCAGAGGATGCCTGAGGCGGCGAGCGTCACGATCGCAAACACCCACGCAAAGAACTTGCTTCGGGCGCCGTGTTCAATGTAGAAGGCGGGGCCGCCGGCGAATTCGCCGTTGATCTTCTCCTTGTAGATCTGGCCCAGCGTCGACTCCACGAAGGCGCTTGAGGCGCCCACGAAGGCGACGACCCACATCCAGAAGAGGGCGCCCGGGCCGCCAAAGCAGATGGCGGTCGCGACGCCGGCGATGTTGCCGGTGCCGACGCGCCCGGCAAGCGTCATGCAGAGCGCCTGAAAGGAGGAGACGCCTGACTTGTCCTGATTCTGCTGGAACATGAGCCGGAGCATTTCGGGCACCAGCCGCAGCTGCAGAAAGCGGCTTCTGAGCGAGAAGTAGGCGCCGGTGGCAAGGAGAAGGCCGACCAGGGCCGGACTCCAGATGAGGCTGCAGAGAAAGTTGAGAGTGTCCACGACAATGTCCCTGATAGCTTGCAATTTGATGGGCTTTTCTTGGTGAAAGAAAAGGCGGAGCAGTCAATGTAGCACTGTTCCGCCTTTTGGGTCTCAGGCTCATGGCCTAAGACAATTTGGGCAAACGACTCGCGAAATGCGACTTCATGCGAGGCCTGTGATGCGGCCGTCCTTTACGTCGATGCCGTACGCGGCGGGCTTCTTGGGAAGTCCCGGCATGCGCATGATGGAGCCCGTCGTCACCACGACAAAGCCCGCGCCCGCGTTGAGAATCAGACGCTGCACAGGGAGCGTGAAGCCCTTCGGAGCGCCCAGGGCCTTTGCGTCTGCCGAAAGCGAGAACGGGGTCTTTGCGATGCAGACGGGAAGGTGGTCAAATCCGAGTTCCTGAATTTTCTTGAGATCCTTCTTCGCGGCGTCCGAGAACGTCACCTTCGCAGCGCCATAGACGCGTTCGGCGATCTGGCGCACGGCCTCGGTGACTTCCGTGCCTTGGGCGTAGGCGTAGTTCAAGGGAGCGGGAGCGCCTTCGCACGCGGCAAGGACTTCCTTGGCGAGCGCTTCGGCGCCTTCGCCGCCCTTGGCAAAGCCGTCGCAAAGCGCAATGCGCACGCCCTTCGTTTTTGCGCATTCAAAGAGCACGGCAAGCTCGGCTTCGTCGTCGCCTGCGAAGTGGTTCACGGACACCACGACATTGGGGCCGAAGGCCTTCAGGTTGTCGATGTGGACTTCGAGGTTGCAAAGGCCCTTCTTCAAGGCGTCCATGTTGGGGGCGCCGATTTCAGGAAGCGGCACGCCGCCGTGCCAGTGAAGCGCCCGAAGGCTCGTGACGAGCACCGCGGCTGAGGGATGCAGGTCCGCCGCACGGCACTTGATGTCGTAGAACTTCTCAGCGCCCAGGTCGCTGCCGAAGCCCGCCTCCGTGATGGCGAATTCGCCCATCGAAAGCGCGGCCTTCGTGGCGGCGACCGAGTTGCAGCCGTGGGCGATGTTCGCGAACGGCCCGCCGTGCACGAAGGCAGGCGTCCCTTCCAGAGTCTGCACCATGTTGGGCTTCACGGCTTCCAGAAGAAGCGCCATCAGGGCGCCCGTGGCGCCGAGTTCGCCGCAGGTGAAGGCCGAGCCGTCGCGCTTGATGCCGACCACCAGGCGGTCAATGCGGGCGCGGAGGTCCTCTTCACCGTCCGCCAGGCAGATGACGGCCATGAGTTCGCTCGCAGCGGTGATGTCAAATCCCGTTTCCGTGGGAATGCCGTTGGCGGGACCGCCCAGACCGTCCACGATGTTGCGCAGCATGCGATCGTTCACGTCAAGGACGCGGCGCCACGTGACTTCCTTGAGATCCGCCTGTCCCTGATGGCGGGCGTTGTCAATCAGGGCCGCCAGAAGGTTGTTTGCGGCGGTGATCGCATGGAAGTCGCCCGTAAAGTGCAGGTTGATCGATTCCATCGGGAGGACTTGCGAGTAGCCGCCGCCCGCGGCGCCGCCCTTCATGCCGAAGACGGGGCCGAGGCTCGGTTCGCGAATCGCGAGAACGGCCTTCTTGCCGAGGCGGTTCATGGCCTGCGCGAGAGCGATCGACGTCGTGGTTTTGCCAGACCCCGCAGGCATGCCGGAGGTGGCTGTGACGAGGATGAGCTTGCCCTGGGGCTTTTTGTCCGCCGCGAGCTTCACCTTCGCCTTGTCGCGGCCGTAGGGCTCGAATTCGGCGTCCGAGAGGCCCCATTCGTGGGCGAGGTCGTCGATGCGCTTGAGC
>CAVJBF010000120.1:0-7154 GCA_963647785.1 Acutalibacteraceae bacterium | reverse complement strand
AATGAGATCTTGAGCAGAACTTGAGATGCGATAAGGCGGAGGCGTTCGCCGCTTTGATCTGCCCGCTTTCGCCATATCTCAAGCGTAGTTCTGAGCCTGCGGCGAAGTGGCCTCCGCGGACCGACATGCGGCATTGCACGACCACTTGACCTCGCCTGCGTCTGGCACGTTCTCGCGCAGTGCGGCTGGCGATAAGTCTCGCGTGCACCTTCGTCGGGACGCTCAAACACTGCTTTGACGACGTCATCCTTCGCACCCGCGTCAGCATGCTGTGCAGAAGCGGTGCCATTGCGAGTTTCAAGAGTGTTGTTTTCCGAAAATCCACGATGAGCCGTCTTACGCAGTCTCCCTGAGTTGACTCCCTCTTTTGTCTTTTAGAATGGCGCAGTCGCTACGAATCTTCCATGGCAATAAACTTGTTTTTTGAGCTGGGAAGATTTTGCGAGCGAAGGTAAAAAACAAAAGGATGATCACGATTTTCAAAAAACTTACGCTGGCGACTTGTGCCGCCAGTGCTCTTTTCGTAGCTGGCTGCGCCTCATACCATACAAGCAGTGATGGTTTTGACGCTTCAGTTGTCACTCCCTTCATCAAGGTGAACAAGACTACGATGAAGGATGTTCGCGCCTATCTTGGCACGCCGACGCTTTCTGCGGAAACCGCCGACGGCAGCAAAGTCTTGGGCTACGGTTTGGCGGGACACAACACGATGAAGTCTCTCGGGCGCAACCTGCTGGTGGGAACGCTGGCGGGCGGGATCGTTGCCAACAAGAATGAGTACACGCTGAAAACCCTTCTCTTCAAGTTCAACAAACAGGGCGTGGTGTCGGCCTACAAAACAGACGGCGCGAGCTTTCTGTCAAAGTTCCGCATTACGGGCTGGAATGAGTGCGAACATCGCCTGACGCAGAAGGAAATCAACTCGCCGGTGTACTACGACGCTACTGAAATCTGTGAGATTTACGCCAAGGAAGTGGCGGAGAAAGAACATATTGCGGTGGACAAGGTGGACACTGGCAAGGAATTCGAATCCTGCGACGTAGCCTGTCAGGTGACTCGCCATGCCACGGAAGCTTTTGGAGAACTGAAGAACGCCGAGACTTCTGTTAACAAGGAAGACGGTGACGGCTCCAAGATAGCGGACATCTTCAACAAGTAGCCCGAACGCCGCAAAATCCCGACAGATCATATGCTGTGCATTTGCCTGCCTGTGGTCTTCGGGATTTTTTTGTGCCTGCCCAAACGCTTCAGCCTCAAAGCAGTGTTGCAAAGCCTGCCTTCCTTCCAGTGCTTTTAATCACGGGCTGCAGAGTGTGGGATTGAGAGAGACATCCTGCGGCGCCTGTGCATTCCCGATCAATGAAGGTTGGCTCTCGCGAAACAAGGCTAGTCAACCAAGGCCTATGCCTATACGCAGGAGTGGTTGGCTTTGTTGATTTTTTCATAAAAAACGCCGAAATCCAGATGAAGGATTTCGGCGTTGGGCTAAACGTGCGTTAAGCCGCGTACTTGGGGTCTGTGTGGACCTGTTCCAACGGGCCTTCGTCCACCGCCTCCACCTTCACGCGGGGACGGCCGGGGTACTTCACTGCCACGTAGGAGTAGGGCTCGGCGAGCGACGAATCGGTCTGAACCTGCTGAAGACCAGCCTTTTCGAGGTTGGCTTCAAGGCCTTCGGCGATGTCGTGCGCTTCGGGCGCGGCTTCCGGGGCCTTTTCTTCAACCACGGCCGGCGCTTCCGTTACGACTTCCTCTGCGGGAGCTGCAGGGGTTTCGACGGCGGGCTCCGGCTTCACTTCAGGGACGGCTTCCTTCACGGGTTCGGCCGGCGCTTCGGCGTCTTCCGCGACCGGGGCGTCGTTCATCACTTGCACGGCTTCCGTCGTGTGGGTGGGACGGCGACGGCGGCGGGGACGGCGGCGACGGCTGTCGCTTTCAATCATGGGCTCGGCGTCGTTTTCGGGCGCGTCGCTTTCGACTTCGGCGGCTTCCTCAACATCAATCGCGTTCATTTCGCTCACCGGCACGATGGGGGAGGGCCCCTTTCGGTCGGCATAGCGAGCTTCGTTCAATGCGGCGTTGATGTCGTCAGGGTTCATTTCTGCAGCGGGCTTCTCCGTCGGCTCTGCAGCTGGCTGGCGGCGGGGGCGGCGCTGGCGCACGGGCTTCGCGGGCGCTTCGTCTGCTGCCGGCGCTTCCGTCTTCACGGCTTCGGTCGCTTCGACAGGCTGGGCTTCAGAAGGGGCGGGAGCTGCTGCTTCCGCGACAGCCGCCGTCGCGGCAACCGTCGCCACTGCAACCGTCGTCGCGGTAGCTTCTTCCGTTACGGGCGCTTCTTCGCGGCGAGGACGGCGGGTGCGGCGGCTGCGGCGCTCTTCAGCGACTGCGGTCTTTTCCGCCTTGTCCTCGGCCGGGGCTTCCGTCGTCACTTCAGGCTTTTCTGCGCGAACATCCTCGCGCTTTGCCCCGCGGCGGCTGCGGCGGTTTTCCGCATCCTCCGCCTTCTCGGCGCGCGGCTTTCTTTCAGCGCGTTCGGGGCGTTCGCTGCGCTCGGCGCGGCTGTCCTTGGCAATGCGTTCACGACCGCGGCCGCGGCGGCGGTCACCGTCACGGCGATCCTTCTTCTCGGCGGACTTTTCTTCGGTCTTGGGCGCGGCGGCTTCGGGCTTCTTTTCACCCGCAACAGCGCCAAAGAGCTTCGTCACCGCGGCGACGAGGCCGGCAAAGAACCCAGTCTTCGCGGCAGGGGCCGCTGCAGGCGCTGCGGGCTGGGCGGGCTTTTCCTCGACCTTTTCGTGCACTGGCGCATAGTCCGTGGGGAGCACGTTCTTGATGACGGGCACCTGCTTCGGGCGCACGGGCTTGTCCTCCACCGACTTCAGAGCGTACGGATCGTCCGCCACTTCCTGCAGGTCTTCGGGGCGCTTGTAGCTCGCGACGTCGTCGTCGAGACGATTGTCATCGGAGCGCAGGCGCTCGATGTGGTAGTGCGGGGTTTCGAGCATCGTGTTCGGGATGAGCACGACAGGCACGCGATAGCGGGCTTCGAGCTTCGCGACTTCCGGACGCTTTTCGTTCAAGAGGTAGGTGGCGACGTCCACCGGCACCTGCGCGTGCAGCGCGCCTGTGCCTTCCTTCGTCGCTTCCTCCTGCAGAATGCGAAGCACTTGGAGGGCGCAGCTTTCCGTGTCGCGGATGACGCCCACGCCGTTGCAGCGCGGGCAGGTGATGTGGTGGCCTTCCGACAGGGACGGACGCAGGCGCTGGCGCGAGAGCTCCATCAGGCCGAAGCGGCTGATGCGGCCGATCTGGACGCGGGCGCGGTCCGGACGGATGGCGTCCCGGAGGCGCTGCTCGATATCGCGCTGGTTTCGGGGTTCCTCCATGTCGATGAAGTCGATCACGATGAGGCCGCCCAAGTCGCGAAGGCGCATCTGGCGCGCCACTTCTTCCGCGGCTTCAATGTTGGTTTTCAACGCCGTCTCTTCAATGTCAGCGCCGCGGGTGGCGCGAGCGGAGTTGACGTCCACGGCGACAAGGGCCTCCGTGTGGTCGATCACGATGGCGCCGCCCGAGGGAAGCGGCACCGTGCGCGAGTAGGCGGACTCGATCTGGTGCTCGATTTGAAAGCGAGAGAAAAGCGGCGTCTCTTCGCGGTAGCGCTTTACGCGACTCACCATGTCGGGCATGACGTGCGCCATGAACTGGCGGGCCTGCTCGTAGATGTCGTCTGTGTCGACGAGAATTTCGCCGATGTCGGGCTGGAAGTAGTCGCGGATCGCGCGAATGACGAGGTTGCTCTCTTCGACGATGAGGAAAGGCGCCGGGTTGGCGCGCTTCAATTTCGCGCCGTTCTTTTCGCTTTCGGTGATGTAATGCGTCACCGTGCGGCCGTTCTCCTGCGTCACGTGCTCGTACTGAGGCGTGGCGGCTTCATCGATGGCTTCCCAGAGCTTCAAAAGGTAGTCCAGGTCCCACTGCAGCTCTTCGACGCTGCGGCCGATGCCCGCGGTGCGGGCGATGGTGCTCATGCCGGAGGGAAGCCGGAGCTTCTCCATCGCTTCGCGGAGCTCCTGCCGTTCTTCGCCTTCGATGCGGCGGGAGACGCCGCCTCCGCGCGGATTGTTCGGCATCAGGACGAGGTAGCGCCCCGCAAGGCTCACGAAGGTCGTCAAGGCAGCGCCCTTGTTGCCGCGCTCCTCTTTTTCAACCTGAACGATGAGCTCCTGCCCTTCCGAGAGCGCTTCGCGGATCGTCGCGGTGCGCACGTCCACGCCTTGCTTGAAGTAGCTGCGGGACACTTCCTTGAAGGGCAGAAAGCCGTGGCGCTCTTCGCCGTAGTCCACGAAGCACGCTTCAAGGCTCGGCTCGATGCGCGTGATGACGCCCTTGTAGATGTTGGATTTACGCTGTTCGCGACCAGCGACTTCGATGTCGATGTCGACGAGCTTCTGGCCGTCCACAATCCCGACGCGGGTTTCTTCCGCGTGGGTTGCGTTAAAAAGCATGCGCTTCAATTGATTCTCCCGGGCCGCCCTGACGGGGGCAGGCTAAAACCGCCCGGGACGCGAGATCGATGTGCTGCTGTTCGTGAGAAGAAAAGCCGTGAGTGGCGAAGCCTGCGGGGCAGGCTCGTCCGGGAAGAGGGTTCGCCATGCCGGCAGAAGTCCGCCCGCTCGACGCGGAGCCGCGGCTTCTGGCTGTGTCGGTCCGGCGCATGACGTCAGACGCAATGGGGAGAGCACGCGGACGCAGTCGCCCGTCCGCAGGAAGCCTGCGGCAGCTCGATCCCTCACAGATTCGGAGGCAGAGTGAACATAAGGCCCGCTTTTCGCCGCACGACGAAGCGCCGGGTGCGGCAGGGCCAGCACGCGGGCGACGAGCGTCATCAGCAAATAGGCGGCGGAAAGCACGTGAGTTTCTTCTTATCAGAACCGCAGTCGCAAACGATTGGTTCGCGCCCGCAGGAATCCGGCCTTCGGGCCGTCTTATCCGCTGCTCAACAAAGCCGCTAAGGGAAACTTCGGAGCGAGCCGGCGATGAAGACGCGCCGTCCGGTCGGACAGACAAAAAATTTTTACCAAACCCGCGCGGAGTCAGCGACTTGCGGCAACGCGTGCAGCAGTATCGGCTCCGACGAGCGGGGTTGCCGGCTTTGGGTGGCAAGACCGGCGCCGGTGTCTCGGCTAAAATGGCCGGCACCTTCGTTCCTGAGCTCCTCAAAGGGACTGCTTGTCGACTTTTTCCGTCTCGGAAAATGCGAAAAGCGCCCCGGGAGCGCGGGCCACAGTATATAGACTTATGCCACCGATTTCACCACGAGACGTCGTGTCTCCCAAGCCCGCCGCAGCGCCTGTGAAGGCGCACGACGTGCGCGCCGTCGCCCCTGACAGGGTGACCTACATCGAGATCGACGAATCCGCCGACGGACAGCGTCTCGACAACTTTTTGCTCAAGGTCGCCCGCGGCGTCCCAAAGAGCCATCTCTACCGCGTGATTCGCGCAGGCGAGGTGCGTGTCAACAAGAAGCGCACGGAAGAAAAGGCGAAGCTCGCCTTGGGCGACGTCGTCCGCGTGCCGCCCATTCGCGTGAGCGAATCGGCGGCAAAGGAGAAGACGGCGCCGGCGATTTCGGACGCGGAGCTGCCGATTCTTTTTGAAGACCGTGATCTTCTCATCGTGAACAAGCCTTCGGGCCTCGCCGCCCATGGGGGCTCAGGCGTCGCCTTCGGCCTCATCGAGCGGCTGCGGGCCGCCCGCCCGGCGGCGCCCTTTCTGGAGCTCGCGCATCGGCTCGATCGCGACACGTCGGGCGTTCTCGTCGTCTGCAAGACGCGAAAGGCCCTCGTGCGGCTTCACGAGATGCAGCGAGAAGGGAAGGTGGAGAAGCACTACCGGCTCCTTGTGACGGGGGATTGGGTGAACGACCGGCAGCATGTGAAGGCGCCTTTGGCCAAATACACCTTGGCAAGCGGCGAGCGCCGCGTGCGGGTGGACGCCGAAAACGGTCTTCCCTCGCATACGATTTTTACGAAGATCGCGCGCTACGGGGAGGTCACGTACCTTGATGCGGAATTGAAAACGGGCCGCACGCACCAGATTCGCGTGCATGCCTTGTCTGAAGGCCATCCCTTGGCGGGCGACGACAAGTACGGCAGCTACGACGCCAACGCTGCGATGGCCAAAGGAAGCCTCGGCGCTCCCCTGAAGCGGCTTTTTCTGCACGCACGGCAACTCGCGTTTCACCATCCTGTGACGGGTGAGAAGCTTGCCGTGACGGCGGAGCTGCCCTTGGATTTAAAAAAGGTTCTGGCGGCTTTGGACGAGCGCGCCGCAAAGAAAGCGGGTTCACAGGAGGAGTCCCGACATGACTGACACGAAGCGCTTCGGGCGCTATGAACTCTACGTCTTTGACTGGGACGGAACGGTGATGGACACTACGGCGCTCATTGCCCGCGGCATTCAGGAGGCGGCGAAAGCCCTGGCGCTCCCCGTGCCGGACTTGGAGGTCGCCCGCGGCACGATCGGGCTCGGGGTGGAGGAGACGATGGCGATCGTGGCGCCGTTGCTGCCGCGCGAGCGCTGGGAGGAATTTCAGAAGGCTTATCGCGACTGGTACATCGTCCGCGAGGCGGAGGTATTCCTCTTCCCGCACTTGAGGGAGCTTCTCGACGGCATGCGCCGACATGGCATTCGCATGGCGATTGCCACTGGCAAGAGCCGCCGGGGGCTCACCCGCGTCTTTGAAAAAACAGGGATCGGCAGCTACTTCGAGGTGACAAAGACCGCTGACGAATGCTTCTCAAAGCCCCACCCCCAGATGCTGGAGGAAATTTTTTTGGAGACGGGCGTGGCCCCCGAAGACGCTGTCATGATTGGCGATACGGGGCACGATCTGCAGCTCGCGGTGAACGGCCGCTGCCACGCGGTGGGCGTCACCTACGGTGCGGCGCATCGGGAGGAATTGGAGGCGCTGCCGCATGATGCGCTCGCGGACAACGTGGACGAGCTCGCCGCCGCGCTGGGCCTTTACGACATCCTGCTGGAAGAGCTCGAGCGGCCTGCGGCTGCTCGCGGCGCCGATTGACTTCCTCCTCGTCCTAAAGGACGAGGATTCCCTACTGAGTCACGGGGCAAGCCCCGTGATCTCTTCG
>CAVJBF010000119.1:0-7242 GCA_963647785.1 Acutalibacteraceae bacterium | reverse complement strand
TAAAGACAAAATTAAAAGCCCTTTTAAGGTCAAACTATAAAACCCCTGCACAACCGTGCCGCCCGCTGACGAAGCCCCCGTTGCCCGAAGTTTGGAATCCGCGGCCAAAGAAGGAGTGAGAGGACGTTTTTCGCGAATTCCGCTTAGAGCTCGGGCATTTTGCGCTTGGCCGGCCGTCACAATGACCGCACTTGCGGCACTCCGCCGCGTTTTTGTGCGTCATCATGATCCTGCCTCACTTCGCCGAACGCCTGCGTTCCTTCACCACTCCCATCAAATTCCGCTTTCATCGTGCCGGGGCGCCGAAGTCGCCGCTCGGCCAGCGCCTTGTTTCTGCCGCTCACGCCGTCAGCACCTTCCTTGGACGCGTCTTCGACCATCGCGGGCACGCGACACGCAAGGAATACATGATCTTCTGGGCGGTGCAGACCGTGCTGTCGCTCATTGTCTACGCGCCGGCGGCTTGGTGGTTCCTTTACTACCCCGACAACTTCATCAATCCCTACACGGGGCAGATTGATTCCGCCGCCGCTGCGGCCCACATGCAGACGCTTTCCTTTGCATGGAAGTTCGCGCTTTGCCTCTGGACGATGGCGGTCTCGCATCTCGCGCTCATCTTCGCTTGGTGCACCACAACGGCTCGCCGTCTTCGGGACATGGGCTGGTCGCCGTGGTGGATGGTGGCGGGCTTCGTTCCGGGGCTAGCCATGATCCTTTGGTTCGTGCTCGTCATCTACCCGAGCCGCCCGGAAGAGCCTATTACTCCGGAGGCCGCACATGACTAAGGACGACCTCAAAGCGGGCATGAGCAAGGTCATTCGAACGCTTCGCCCCATCGTCTCCAATCAGCCTATGCCGCCAGAACCCAAGGCCGAGAAGCCTTCGCCCAAAGCCACGCGAGAAAAGGCCCGAATGAAGCACCGTCATCGGCCTATGAAGAACCGCAAGGGCGAAACTGCGACCCTCGAAATTGACGAACACCTTCCCAACGCGCTGAAGAAGTACCTCAAGCGGCATCCAGCCGCCGGCACGGAGCACACGGTGCGCGACGGCGAGCCAATAGCGGATCTGGACAAAGACTTGGCCCAGAAGTCGGCGGACGCGCTTCGTGTCGAACTTTCCAGCTGCGACCGCAGCCTGTTCCTCTCCGTCCTCGACTCGTTGCATAAGAGCCCCCCCTTCGAGATTGCCGCTCGACTGGTCTCGCAACAACGGGCCATCGACGATCTCAAGGCAAACACCGACCTCCTCGCGACGCGCTTCGTGGAAGAACGAGACCGCCTCGATTCAGTCATTCGCCATCTCAACGCCCGCGCCGAGCGCGTCAAGCGTTTGATTTGCCTCAGCGCCGTGCTGGCGCTTGTCGTAGTTGGCACGACTATTGCTTGGGAGACAGGCGGCATTTCGTCTGGAACTGCGCCTCAAACAACGACTTCGGGTGTTGCTCATTAGCAACACCCTGCGGCAGCTTTCTGCAAACAGCTCTCAAGAGAAGTTGCCAAGCTGCCGCGTCAATGATCCCATCCGGATCGTCATAACAACCCTTCCTTTTTAAGGACAATCACCATGAAGAAGACTCTCCTTGCCGCCGGTCTCGCCGCGGCCTTTACGGGCTCTGCCTGCGCCGCCAACGTTTCCCTCTACGGTCTGGTGGACACGGGCCTTGCCTATTCCCATACGGAACACAGCGGCCTGGCGACAAACCACGGCAATGAATCCCAGTTCCGCATGGAAAACGGCATTAACGCCACGAGCCGTTTCGGCCTCAAGGGCAGCGAAGCGCTTGGCGACGGCTACTCTGTGGAGTTCCAGCTCGAAAACGGCTTTGACTCCGATACGGGCAAGCTCCATACCGACAAGACACTCTTTGACCGCGAGGCTCGCGTTTCCATCGTGACGCCGTACGGCACGCTGTCCGCTGGTCGCATGGGCGCCCTCACCTCGGGCGCCGGCACCTATGACGTCTTCCAGTCCGTGGGCGACTCCATGGACGGCGGCTATCTCACGAGCATTGGCGCGGGCAACTGGTTCTCCCGTGACCGCTACGACAATATGCTGACGTACGCCACGCCCGACTTCAGCGGTCTCAAGGGCTACGTCCAGTACTCTTTCAATGTGGACGGTCAGGAAGCGGTCGGCTCTCGCGACAACGAACGCTACGTCGCCGTGGGCGCTACCTACTCCGTCGGCAGCATGAACCTTGCCTTGGTCTATGACTCCTTCATGTATAAGCACTACAAGGACGGCAAGAAGTGGTCCACCGCCAACACGCAGGACACGCAGACTGTCTCCTTCGGCGCGAACTACGACTTCGGACTTGCGAAGGTGTTCTTCGGCGCTCAGTACGGCAAGAACGAACTGATCGACATGGGCGGCGTGGCCGACAACCTCATTGTGGGTGACGCGACGACCCTCGCCTATGATGGCTACAACCTCCACATCGGCGCCACGGCGCCCGTCTTTGGCGGCGAACTTCAGGTGTCCGCCTCCTACGGCGACTACGAGTACGTCAAGGACGATCATTGCACGGCCGACCGCTTTGGCGTCGCTGCCATGTATTTCTACCCGCTCTCCAAGCGCACGACGGTGTACGCGGGCGCCGGCTATACGCAGCTCACGAACAAGTTTGACGGCTATACCGGCATCGAAGATCAGGCTGGCCGCGAGAAGAATGTTGACGTCGCCTTTGGCCTGACGCACACGTTCTAAGCGAACGTCTTCCGTTCCAGACTTGAAAAAGAAAACCCCGGCGGCTTCGGCTGTCGGGGTTTTGCTTTTGGCGATGGCGGCGCTATTCGGCGGCTTTTTCGATCTCAGCCCATTGGGCGATATAGATGGCGGGTATGCCGACTGATACCGAAAACGCCTTCTTTCGCGCCGAGTACCAGCTCAAGAGCACCATGAGTTTCTTGCGAGTCGAGAGCCCGAAAAGCCCTTGCACTCGATAGTAGCCGTCCTTGGTCGGGAGTTCTTCCGGATAGGGATGCCATTGAATGTCGGTGTTTGTCTGCTTGCCCATGCTGTTAGCCGATTGGTTTGACGAAGGCCTGATTGTACCCGCGTCCTCCAGCCATTCGTGACCGCCAAGGTAACGCGTAACGTTACCTGTTACGTTACTATTCGTGCAACCCGAGGAGCTTCCCCACCTTCGGGCATAGCCCGCGCGTTTTTCGCGAAACCGGGCGCCGAGCGGTATGTTTCGCGCCCGTACACTTCCGAGGTTTTCGCCTTCAGGGGGCTTTCGTGAATCTTTCTAAATTCAAACTGGCGGTTGAACCGCTGCGCCGTTTCTACCGCTGTATCAACCGTTGGCTTGGCAAAGGGATCGATCCATGGCTTCAGGATTTCGCGGCGGATTGCGTGCGCGTGGCATTTATGCTGGGGCTGTTCTATCTCTTTGTCTGGATCATCTCAGGGCCGTCAGCGGCCCCAGCCGTGGTCTCAGCAACCACCCCCGATACCGTTGCGGCACCGACGCCAGTCAACGATGAAACCACACGCCTCCAGTTAAGCTTCGTCTGCTCTGGGCCGCACGCGAAACTTGTGATCTTCTTGCTCTACAGCGTCTTCGTCTTGTGCTTCAATATGGCTCGCCGGCTTCGTTTTTCCTTCCACAAGGACTTCGTCGAGGTCGATAAGGCCGAAGCCAAGGGCGAGGATGCGAAAGCCGCGAACCCCGCCCCTGCCGTCAAACCCGTGCAGGAAGTGGCGAACAAGCCGGAAACAGAAACCGAACCCAATTTCTCAACTCAATCTTCAAAGGAAAATTCAAAGTGAACAAAGCTGATCTCATTCATGCCGTTGCCGAACGCAGCGCCCTCACCAAGGCCGACGCTGAAAAGTCGATCAACGCCATTCTCGACACCATCGTCCATGCCGCCTCCAAGGGCGACTCCGTGAATCTCGTGGGCTTCGGCACGTGGGAAGTCTCTCGCCGCGCGGCGCATCAGGGGCGCAACCCCACCACGGGCGAAACGATCAAGATCCCGGCAAAGAACGTCGTCAAGTTCTCCGCCGGCAAGCGCCTCAAGGACGCCGTGGCGTAACCCGCTTCCATTCCCGGCCACACCATGAACCTCCGCGCCCTCCTCTCCGCCCTGCGGGTGATGCTCCTTGTCTTTGGAGTATCGCTCGTCTGGGCCTCGGCGCCCGTTCTGGCGTGTCCGGGACACGAAAGTGCTCCCATTGCCATTGAGACTTCCTCGCTGGCTTCGGTTTCTCAAGCCTCGGACTGTTGCACTGCCGCCAGCCCGTCGCACCATGCCTGCGACCGGTTTCATCTCTGTTGCGTGACGCCTCCAGCGATTACGCTCTCGGAAGTTGCTCTTTTCTCTTTGCGCCTTTCCTCCCTGTCAGCGGACGGAAGGACGCGCTTCTCCGCCTCCATCTATCTGGACATCCCCCAGCCCCCGCCTCGAAAGTCTTGATGCCGGCTTCCCTCGCGAAGCCTCCTCTATCGCCGACAACGGTCGGCCTTTCTACCGATTCAATACTTTCAAGGAAATACAAAATGGGCATGACTCATTACATGGAGCTCATGATGGGCTCTTGGTATCTGCTGGGTATCTTCATGGCGCTCCCGATGTTCTTGGCGGAGTGCTACGTCGTCAGCGAAATCCTTCTTCTCATCCGAGGCGCCGACAACTGCCCGCGCCTCAAGGTCTTCAACAAGCTCTCCGCGTACGCAAGCGCCTTCGGCATTGCGGCGCTTTCGTGCCTTGCCGGTGCGTATTTCTTGGGTGTGCACGAGTGGCGCACCTGGGTGGACGTGACGGCGGCGCTCGCCTACGTGCTCGCAGGCGTTCCCTTCATCGCAGTAGCGCTCATCGAAGCAGGTTGGATTGCCAAGGCCATGGAAGGAGTGAAGAAGGCTCATTACTGCGTGGCGGCCGTCGTGGCCTATCTCATCCTCTCTCACGCGGCGATGGTATTTGGGATGTTTGACCCGATGCAGTTCGGATGGCAGCCCGCGCCGGGCGAAGGTCATCACATGATGAATCACGACATGGGCGGCATGACCCACGGCGCCCAGATCGCGCCCGAGGGATACCATGTAATGCCAGACGGCACGGTGATGAAGAATGGCGGAATGACGATGCCTCCACACTCCTCCGCGCCGATGGCGGATGAAGGCGCAGGGCACTGCGGGCATTAGCGTCTCATAGAAAACTGGCAGGGACGCCGCTTTGGACGCTTTCGGGCGCCGAAGTTGCGTCCCTTTTTGTTGTCGCCAGAAACAGGCGGAAGGAATTCTTCCGGAAGAATAGGAAAAGGCTTTCTTGTCGAGGTCATTGGGTTCTTGCAGGCAGCCCCACGAAGGTGGGGAAAAGAACCTTGGCGAGAAAGCATCCCGCTTCGACCCTGAAACACCCCCACAGCCATGGGGACACAAGAAAGCCTCTGTTCGGGAGCATAGCGCTTTATCCTCGAAATACCTACAAATCCACAATGAACCAATCTCGTGACAAGTTTGAATGATTATGACAAAACCTGGATATCATTGCCGGCAACGCAAATGAAGGTCGCCGACCTTCTCATCCAACGCTCCAACGCTTGCCATAAACCGTTGCAGAAAGATCCCTCACCATGCTTAGCTACCGTGCCGCACCCGCCCGCATTTTCTTTGAATGCCCGCTCGACTTTGCCGGTCGCAACGACATCCTTTCCGCCATCCGTCAGGCCATCCAAACGGCAAACCAGGAACAGCGGGCGACGCCTTTTCTGATCACAGGTCTGCACGGCACGGGAAAGACGGCGCTCCTGCAGGAGATTCTGTTTCTCGCCGGTGACTATGTCGTCACCGACGCCACCACATCGAGTAAAGAGCCGCTTACCGACACATTTTGCCGCGTGCTTTCACCCGAGCTGATGGAGCTCGCTGAAGAAGCCTCCCCTCAGGCTGCGGCGTTCACCTGCTTTGACGCGTTGGATGACCTGTCCTCAATCGACCGCCACACCTCTGCCACCGTATTGGAGCACAAGTTCGCGACGCTCTTTGAACTCGTCGCCACGGCTGCTTATGAAGCCGGTTCCATCTGGATTCTCCTCATGGACGACCTCCAGGCGATGGATCGACGTGACTTCGACGCACTCCTTGGCGCTGTCATCACGACAGCGCAAAAACCGCTCCCCTTCGTCTTCGCAGGCTTTGGCATGCCGCCGCTCGTTCGCCAGGCGTTTCAGCTCAACCAAAACGCCGGCCGGCTCTTTCACCATCAAACACTCGGTCCCCTCTCCGCAGACGAAGTGCAGTCCGCGATCCTTCCTGCGCTCACACGCTGCAACCTGCGGCTCTCCGCCGACGCCGCAGACGAAATCCTGAAATTCTCGCAAGGCTGGCCCTTCGCGCTCCTCAACTGGCCGTCCGCTCTCTGCGACGCGACTCAGGGGGCCGACGTCACGCGAGAGACGGTGCTCGCCGTGTCGCCGGAGCGCCTCCAGCCGTTTGCCCCCTGGAATAAACGCCTCACAGACGATCTCAGCCCGACGAGCGTCACCCTCCTTGACGCCTTGCTCTCGCTAGGCGCTCCATGCGCTTTTGCCAATCTGGCCCGTCACCTGCAACGCTCGACTGACGCCATCGCGCAAGCCGCCCAAGCGTTGGAGAGCGAGGGCTTCGTTTATGAAAAAGAAAAAGGCGTTCTCGACTTCGCCGCGCCAATGATGTCGGACTGGCTCAAGACAGTGCTTCCTCGCTGACCACTGGCAGCGTCGCTTCGCGGCGGCAATTTCCACGATGCGACCAAGCGTGCACTGGGTATGTAATGAATTTTGTGTCCGGCGGGGTGGTAAAAAGGAGCAATTGCTGCTCTTGGACAGGGGGTATTACACGCAAGATTTCGGGGGCTGTCAAGCCCCCGTTTCGTATTTGGGGAAGGTGGGTTGCGTTGGGTAGGACAGTTGCGGGTGTGGCTGCATGCCCGCCCCATGGGGCGGGCATGCAGCGGCGCGCGCCGCGCGGCGGGGCCGCGCGGACTAGTGACGCGGCCTTCGGCCGCGTATATCTCTGATACCGTCCGCCGGAGCTTTGGCGGCGCATGTCAGCCCTGTCGGGCCATCATGCCGCCACGCGCGGGCGAGCCGTAGCTTTGGGGGAGATGAAAACCGAGGATCGCGGAACGTGCAATGTAACGATAGTACACGTTATCTGTGTTACTGGTTGAGATCCGACAGGTCCGAATCCCCCGAGCCCGCGCCTGTCGCCAAAGGATAGTTCAACCACAAGGCGGATTGCGCCACGGG
>CAVJBF010000118.1:0-7405 GCA_963647785.1 Acutalibacteraceae bacterium | reverse complement strand
AGGATAAGACATTAATTATAGCCTATTTTATGCCAAAAAATTTAGCCCTTGTACATCTCGTCAGAGCGTCAAGGCACGGATTTCCCCCCGCGCCGTTGGTATAGCCGAAGCCGAGCTTCAGAGGAGAAGCCGCGGAGGCCGAAGCTCTCCAAACAAAACAAGGAAAACACCATGGTTTGGGTACATTTCATTCTGCTCTTTGGCTGCATCATCTACGCGGCCAAGCTGGGCGGCATCGGCGTCGGCATGGCCGGCGGCCTTGGCATGTTCATCGCGGTCTTCTGCCTCGGACTTCCTCCGGGCGCCATGCCGCTTGACGTCATTCTCATCATCATGTCGGTGCTCTTCGCGTGCTCCGTGATGCATGTGGCGGGCGGCATGGACTACATGGTCCGCGTGGCTTCGCATATCCTGCGCAGCAATCCGAAGTACATCAACATTCTTGCTCCTCTCATCGGCTTCATTCTCACGATCTTCTCCGGAACGGGCTTCACGACGATGGCGATCCTGAACGTTGTTCAGGAAGTGGCGAAGCAGAACCATGTGCGTCCGTCTCAGCCGCTGACCTCTACGGTCGTGGCGTCTCAGATCGCCATTTCTGCGTCCCCCATCTCGGCGGCGACGGCGGCGATGTGGGTCGTGGTGGAGTCGATGGGCGTCTACTTCGGCCAGGTGCTGATGGTGATTCTGCCCGCCGGGTTCTTCGGCGCGGCGGTTGCCTCCCTCATCTCGTCCTTCCAGGGGGTGGACCTTGACAAGGATCCGATTTTCCAGGCGCGCATGAAGCAGGGGCTCGTTGCGATGACTTCAAAGGAGCAGCAGGAGGCGCCGCTGCCCAAAGGGGCCAGACTCTCCGTGGGCATTTTCCTTCTTTCCGTGCTTTTCATCGTGCTGATGCTTCTTTTCAAGAAGGAAATTGGTCATACGCTGGGCTCGCGCGACATCATCGTGATGACGATGCTCTTCATTTCCATGCTGATGTACTGGTTCTGCGATGTGAAGCTTACGAAGATCAAGGAAAGCTCCATCTTCCACGGCGGCTATGAATCCCTCATTGTGATTCTGGGCATCTGCTGGCTGTCTTCTACGGTGATCGGCGTCTACATCCCGACCATCAAGGAACAGGCGACGGCGCTTTTGTCGCAGTATCCGGGGCTTCTCGCGCTTGCGTTCTTCTGCGTATCGGCGCTGCTCTTCAGCCAGGGCGCCACGTCCGCGCTTTTAGTGCCGGTGGCGGCGAGCTTGGGGTGCGATGCGCCGATGATCCTCGCCTGCTTCGTGGCGGTGTCGGGCATCTTCGTGACGAATGTCTATCCCACGTCCGCTTTTGCGGTTTCCTGCGATGACACGGGTTCCTTCATGGGCAAGTGGAGCGGCTCCTTCGTGATCAATCATCCGTTCTTCCTGCCGGGCTGCATCGGGCTCCTCGCTGCGATCCCCTTCGGCTTCTTCATGACGAAGATCGTCTTCTAAGGAGACGAAGCGTCGGACTTTTGAGAAGCCGGCGCGGATGATTCCAACAGGGCGGCAGCTCGGGAAGCACCGGGCTGCCGCTCTTGCGCCTCAGGCGGCTTTCTTTTGCCGCGTAGCCTGCCAGCAGATGAGCGACCCCGCCACGAGAGCGGCGCTTCCCCACCAGAAGCTTTCGGTGAGACGGGCGTCAATCCAGAGAACGCCGAAGGCGCAGCTCATGACCGGAGTGAAGTAGGACGCAACGGAAAGAACGGGGACGCTGCCGTAGAGCATGCCGTGCGTCCAGCAGCCGTAGGCCAGTCCCGCCGCGATGCCGCCTGCGGCGACGCTCACGGCGCCTTTTGCGGTGACCGTGACGTCATTGCCAAAGCCCGCGAGCCACATCAGGCCGAACACCAGCGTGTCGAGCAGAAAGATCACCGTGCTGAAGTTCTGGCCTCGTCCCCAGAGCTTGGTGAAGACGGAGTAGAGCGTCCACGTCACGGCGGCGGCGAGCGCGAGAAGGTAGCTTGCGGGATTTTCTGCGGCGTGACAAAAGAAGTCCGTCAAGGAGAATGTGCCGCCGGAAATGATCCAGAAGACGGAGGCAAGACAGAGCAGCGTGCCCGGAAGGAGCCAGGCGCTTGCGGCGACGCCTGTGAAGGCGACCGCGGCGAGGACGGTGAGCGCGGGCCACAGGTAGTTGACGAGACCGACCTCCATCGTTTGCGCCCCGCCTGTGGACAAGTACACCGCGAGCACGAGGCAGAACGTGCAGAGGACGGCGCAGCCGATGCCGAAGACAAGGTAGCGCCGGTCAGCTTTGCGAAAGTCTGGAATGCCGACCGTGATGCCGAGTGCGATGGAGGCGGCGGCGTAGAGGAGGCATTCGCCAGGCGCAACGCCGAAGCCTTCGATGACGGCTCGCATCAAGGGGACGTTCATCGCCCACATCACGGGAGCAATGACGCCGATCAGCGTGGCGGCGACGGGGGAGCGCAGGGAAGAACGAGCGGGGGCATTCATGGCAAAGGGGCGGGAGCGCCAAGGAGCAGGTGTTTCTCAAGGCCCGGACAGGCGCGGGCGAGCACGTCGGCGCGAAACGCCGCCATGCGGCCCCGGGCTTCCTGTGCGACGAACCGCGTCTGGCTGGCGTGGTCCGAGGCGGCGCCTGTCGCCCACATTTGACGATAAGCCTTGCTTTTCAAGGGAAGGGGTGAAAAGCGGATGTCGTCAAAGAACTGGCGTCCGCACCAGATGTTGGTGGGCGGCAGCAGGCTGAATCCGCGGCTGAGCGCGATGAGTCCCATGAGCTCGTAGCTTGAGGAGACGGCAAGTCGTCGTTTGGGCGTGACGTTGAGAAAGTCGAGTAGTTGGTCAATGCGCTGCTGATCGCGGTAGCGGCGGTTGTAGCAGATGAAGGGGGCGGCGTCGGCGAGCCGCCGCAGGTCGTCAGCGGTTTCTGGCGCCGAGGCGTCTCGGGGGCTGACGAGGAGAAACTCTTCGCGCCAGAGCTCCTCACGAAGCCAGGAGCCGCCTTCGGGGCCGGGGCCCGAACAGAGCGTGACGTCGAATTCGCCAGAGACGAGCTTTGCCTGCAGCTCGGGCGCCAGATCAGAGAAGACGGAAAGCGACGCGATAGCCTTGCCGAGACGCTGGGTGAGCCACGGGCCGATGCTCGAGGCGACGGCTTCAGAAACCCCGAGCTTCAAGGACTGAAAGGCGGCGCTCGAAGGGGAAAGCCGGCTTCGAAGCGCAGCTTCGTGCTGCAGCAGTCGGGCGCCTTCATCGACAAGCGTTCGGCCGGCGACGGTGAGCTCGAGCGGTCGCACGGCACGGCTAAAGAGGCTCGTTTTGAGCGAAGTCTCCAAGGCGCTCACAGCCTGAGAAACCGCCGGAGGGGAGAGACCGAGCTCGCGGGCAGCGTCTTTGACGCTTTGCAGCCGGGCGACCGAAAGGAAGATTCGCAGTTGTCGAAGGTCAAGGAATGGAGTCATCTTGAAAACAGCAGCGTTTTCGGGGGGAGACGTCGATGCCATTGTAGAAATCGCCTGATGAGACAAGCGCAACGGGGGGAGCCGAGGCGAATTTTCGCAAAAGGATGGTCGGGGCGTCAGCCGATTTCAAAAAGCTGAATCGGAGATTTCAACAAAGCCGCACAGGCAAAGGCGGGGAGAACGGCGCCAAGGTGCTTGGCGGCACAAGATCTTGGGGCGGGCGGCGAGGATTTTCTGATTTTTGCGCAAGGGGCGCCCTTCACGCTTGACATAAATGGAAAAACAGACGATACTCACGGTCTTTTCCCGAGTCGGCAGATTGCAGGAGGGTGTTTCGTGCGCCTGAAAGCTGTCAAAAAGAGCCGCGCCGAGAGAAGAATCACCAGCCAATTGTCTCCCCGTAAGAAACCCTGCGGACACTGTGCCGCGGGACTTTGAGCGGGGATGGTTTTACCTAGAAAATACGGACACTATGCCCACTATTAATCAGCTCGTCCGCAAGCCCCGTGAGCTTGCGCATGACAAGAGCAAGAGCCCTGCTCTCAAGAACTGCCCGCAGAAGCGCGGCGTGTGCACCAAGGTTTACACGACCACCCCGAAGAAGCCGAACTCCGCTCTTCGTAAGGTTGCCAAGGTGCGTCTCACGAACGGTTTCGAAGTGATTTCCTACATCGGCGGCGAAGGCCACAACCTGCAGGAACACTCCGTGGTGTTGATCCGCGGCGGTCGTGTGAAGGACTTGCCGGGCGTGCGTTATCACATCGTTCGCGGCTCTCTGGACACCCAGGGCGTCAAGGACCGCAAGCAGGCTCGTTCCAAGTACGGCGCCAAGCGCCCGAAGGCAGCGTAATTCGCGGCGACTTTTGTCAGCCGTATATGGACGGTCCGCGCTTAAACAAAGGACCGAGTAAGTCGCAGCCCAGCGTGTGCTGCATTGTTAGAAAATGCCGCGTGAGGAAAAAACAGATTCGCTCCTTGCCGGCAGTAAAGACTGAAGACAACGAAAGAGGAAAGAAATGCCCCGTCGTCGCGAAGTACCCAAGCGTGAGATTCTCCCGGATCCGAAGTTCGGCAGCGTGGAAATCTCCAAGTTCATTAACGTCGTCATGCTCGACGGCAAGAAGGCCGTCGCCGAACGCATCGTTTACGGTGCGCTGCAGCAGATCGAAGAAAAGTCCGGGAAGAACGCTCTTGAAGTGTTCACGACCGCCCTCAACAACGTCCGTCCGCTCGTGGAAGTGAAGAGCCGCCGCATCGGCGGTGCCAACTACCAGGTGCCGGTTGAGGTTCGTCCCGTCCGCCGCATGGCCCTCGCCATGCGCTGGCTGCGCGAAAGTGCGAAGGCCCGTTCTGAAAAATCGATGCCCCAACGCTTGGCTGGTGAGCTGTTGGAAGCTGCGGAAGGCCGCGGCGGCGCAATGAAGAAGCGCGACGAAGTCCATCGTATGGCTGAAGCCAACAAGGCCTTCTCGCACTTCCGCTTCTAATTTTTCAGATAAACCGACGGCGATCGGAGCTTTGCCTCCCATCGCCGCGTTACCTAAAAAGAGATTAAGTCATGGCTCGTACAACTCCGATCTCGCGTTATCGCAACATCGGTATTTCTGCCCACATCGACGCGGGCAAGACCACGACGACCGAACGTATTCTGTTCTTCACGGGCGTGAACCACAAGCTCGGCGAAGTCCACGACGGCGCTGCCACGATGGACTGGATGGAACAGGAACAGGAGCGTGGTATCACGATTACGTCCGCTGCGACCACCTGCTACTGGCGCGGCATGGACATGCAGTATCAGCCCTATCGCTTCAACATCATCGACACCCCGGGGCACGTCGACTTCACGGTCGAAGTGGAACGCTCCATGCGCGTTCTGGACGGCGCGGTGATGGTGTACTGCGCGGTGGGCGGCGTTCAGCCCCAGTCTGAAACCGTGTGGCGTCAGGCCAACAAGTACCATGTGCCCCGCATCGCCTTCGTGAACAAGATGGACCGCACCGGCGCCAACTTCTTCAAGGTCGTCGACCAGATGGAGAAGCGCCTCAAGGCTCATCCGGTTCCGGTCGTGATCCCCATCGGCGCGGAAGACAACTTCCAGGGCGTCGTTGATCTCATTGAGATGAAGGGCATCATTTGGGACGAAGAAAGCAAGGGCACGAAGTTCAACTACGTGGAAATCCCGGCTGAACTGAAGGACGAAGCTCAGTCCTGGCGCGAAAAGATGGTGGAATCCGCCGCTGAAGCCAGCGAAGAGATGATGAACAAGTACCTCGAGAACGGCGACCTCTCGAAGGAAGACATCATCGCCGGCATCCGCCAGCGCACCATCGCGGGCGAAATCCAGCCGATGTTCTGCGGCTCCTCCTTCAAGAACAAGGGCGTGCAGCGCATGCTGGACGGCGTGATCGAATTCCTGCCGTCTCCGGTGGACATTCCCCCGGTGCCGGGCTTCGACTTGGATGACCAGCCCGTCACCCGCGAAGCGAGCGACGATGCGCCTTTGTCCGCCCTCGCGTTCAAGATCATGACCGACCCCTACGTGGGCCAGCTCACCTTCCTGCGCGTTTACTCCGGCGTTCTTACCTCGGGCGAAACCGTTCTCAACTCCGTCAAGGACAAGAAGGAACGCATCGGCCGTCTGCTGCAGATGCACGCAAACGAACGCAAGGAAATCACGGAAGCCGAAGCCGGCGACATCGCCGCTGCCGTGGGCTTGAAGGATGTGACGACGGGTGACACGCTTTGTGACGTTGCCAAGCCCATCATCCTCGAACGCATGGAATTCCCGGAACCCGTTATTTCTCAGGCCGTGGAGCCCAAGACCAAGGCTGACCAGGAAAAGATGGCGCTCGCCCTTGGCCGTCTCGCTCGCGAAGACCCGTCCTTCCGCGTGCGCACGGACGAAGAATCCGGCCAGACCATCATCTCCGGCATGGGCGAGCTGCACCTTGAAATTCTCGTCGACCGCATGAAGCGCGAATTCGGCGTGGAAGCCACGGTGGGCAAGCCCCAGGTGGCCTACCGCGAAACGATCCGCGCGACGGTGGAAAACGCCGAATGCAAGTTCGCGAAGCAGTCCGGCGGCCGCGGCCAGTACGGCCACGTCGTGCTGAAGCTGGAACCCCTGCCCCCGGGCGGCGGCTTCGAGTTTGTGGACGCCATCAAGGGCGGCGTGGTGCCGCGCGAATACATCCCCGCCGTTGAAAAGGGCGTGGAAGACACCCTGAAGTCCGGCGTTCTCGCGGGCTACCCGGTGGTTGACGTCAAGGTCACGCTGCACTTCGGTTCTTACCACGAAGTGGACTCCAACGAAAACGCCTTCAAGATGGCGGCTTCGATGGCGTTCAAGGATGGTATGCGCAAGGCGAATCCGGTCCTCCTCGAGCCGATCATGAAGGTCGAAGTCGAGACGCCGGAAGAAAAAATGGGCGACGTGATGGGCGACCTTTCGTCCCGTCGCGGCGTGATTCAGGGCATGGACGACCTGCCTGGCGGCGGGAAGGCCATTCGCTGCGAAGTGCCGCTTTCTGAAATGTTCGGCTACTCCACCTCGCTGCGCTCTCTCACGCAGGGCCGCGCCACGTACGTGATGGAATTCGACCACTACGCGGAAGCTCCGCGCAATGTGGCTGACGCCATCATCGAAGAAAAGGCGAAGTAATTCATTCCGAGGGGAGGAGGGAATCCCTTCTTCCCTCTCAAAAAAATTTAAAGGACCACGCAAAAAATGGCCAAGGAAAAATTTGAACGTACCAAGCCGCACGTGAACGTCGGCACCATCGGTCACGTTGACCACGGCAAGACCACGCTCACGGCTGCCATCTGCACGGTGCTCGCCGGCAAGTTCGGCGGCGAAGCCAAGGCTTACGACCAGATTGATGCGGCGCCTGAAGAAAAGGCTCGCGGCATCACCATCAACACGGCTCACGTTGAATACGAAACCGAACAGCGTCACT
>CAVJBF010000117.1:0-7846 GCA_963647785.1 Acutalibacteraceae bacterium | reverse complement strand
CGCGATTCCTCCCCATGACTAAAAGTCAGGGGCTTCCTCGCGGCTTTGTAGTGAAGCACTCGTCAACCTGTTTGCGCATCGCGTCTACAGCAAGGAAGGACTTCAAGCCGCCGTTTCCGTTTTTTCCGATCGCATGGAGCTGGTGAGTTTCGGAGGACTGCCGCCCGACAGCGATGAAGCGCATCTTCGAGAAGGCATCTCGGTGCCGCGCAATGCCCGGCTCGCCGACCTTCTGATGCGGCTTTCCGCCATGGAAAAGTACGGCATCGGCATTCCCACCATTTTCGGCGCCTACCAGCCGCTAGGGCTTGAGCCACGGCTGATCTGCGCCCCCACGCTAATCAAAATCATCCTGCCGCGCGTCAGGGCGTTCCCGGTCAACCTGACGGAGCGCGAACAGCAGGTCACGGATTTCCTGAAAAAGAATCCCGACGCCTCCTCCCGCGCCGTGCAGGACTTCCTCGGCATGAGCTACGCCACCAGGTTCAACACATTGCAGGCGCTTCTCAAGAAAAACGTCATCGCCCGCACGGGCAGCGGCCGAACCACCCGCTACCGGCTCAGCTGATCATCGGCCTGCAGCAGCTTGCCTTCCAAGACGCCCAGCCGCACCGCATAGTCCGCCATCGCCCGCTGCGCCTGCGCGACGTCGGCGAACTTCGCAAGTTCTGCTCTTGAACAAACCGATTGTGTGGTCTAAAGTGGTCTATTGTTGTCTAAGGCACTAAGTCAACAGGAGTCTCTTTATGCGTTCAGTGCAAGTCTCATTGAATACAAAAATTTCAGCAACTGAAAAGAAAGCGTTTGTTGAAACGGCTCAAGCCATCGGAATGACCCCCTCAGCCGCTATAAAAGCCTTTGTTCATAAGTTTTGCGAATACGGGGGCATGCCGTTTGAGTTGCGTCGCGAACCTAAAATCAACTTCTCCCATCCCGATCTCGTACGCGCGAAAGTTGTCAACGGCAAAATAATTGTTCCATCTAGCTGGAGGGATGAGGATGACGACGATTGAGCCGCGAACTTGGGAAATCTGGCAATTTGCATTTGCTTATGACGACGCCCCGGAAAAATCAAAACTACGGCCAGTTATCATTGCGGCTAAAAATTTTTCTGAAGTTGAGGTTTTGGTGCTTTCTGTAAAAGTAACCAGCCATCCTCCACGAGCAAATTTTCCAGGCGAAATACCGCTTCTCGATTGGAAGGAAGCAGGCTTATCCAAACCTTCTACCGCGCGTTGCAGCAAGCATTTGCTTGTTCCTCTATCCGCATTCCGAAACGCTTGCCGGTACGGCCGGCTTTCAAAAAGAGACGAAGCAACAGTTCATGATGCGCTGAAATTGATGGGACTCGTTGAATAGTCTCCCCCTCGCGCATCAAGGCGCTCCCGGTCAACCTCACGGAGCGCGAGCTGCAGGTCTCAAATTCCCTGAAAAAAGAATCCCGACGCCACCTCCCGCGCCGTGCAGGACTTCCTCGGCATGAGCTGCGCCACCACGTTCAACACAGTGCAGGCGCTTCTCAAGAAAAACGTCATCGCCCGCACGGGCAGCGGCCGAACCACCCGCTACCGGCTCAGCTGATCCTCGGCCTGCAGCAGCTTGCCTTCCAAGACGCCCTGCCGCACCGCATAGTCCGCCATCGCCCGCTGCGCCCGCGCGACGTCGGCAAGCCTGGCGAGCTCCGCCGTGCAGGCCGCCGCCTCGAGCCGATCGCTGCGCCAAGCAAAGCACCGCGTCTGCGCGCCGTCCACCGCCGCGGCGCCCGCGCGCCCCAGAGCAAAGCCGTCGCGCCCCAAGGCACAGAACGTGTGCGCAGCGTCAAAGGCTTCGCCGGAGAAAAGATTGCGTCCCTGCCACAGGGCCGGCGTTTTTCCCAGCGCAAGCGCCTTCACCGTGGGGAAGATGTCGCGATGGCTCGCCCAGCGCGTCGTATCTGCCGCCCGGGGCTTCACGTCCTCTGGCAGCCAGAAAATAAGCGGCACGCCCTGCGTGTAATGCGCGATGCCCGCGGACTCAAACTTGAAGCGCGCGTTGTGGTCCCCCGTCACCGCCATCAGCGTGCGCGACAGAAGTCCCTTCTCGCGCGCCGCCTGCACAAAGTCCCCCAACGCCGAGGCGGCGTACTGGTAGGTCTGCATCATGGCGCGCACTTCCGGATTCTTCCGGTCGCTCACGATGTAGTCAGGAAGCTCCGCCGGGTTCACGGGATTCACCGCGGCGCCGTCGGGCACATGGTGCGGCGGATGATTCGTCGCCGAGAGGATGACAAGAAAGAGCTTCTCCCCCTTCCGGTCCGCTTCTTCCAGCAGCTTTTCCGCGTACTTGAACGTCCACGCGTCCCCCACGCCCCAGGTGCCGAACTCCGCCTGCGGGAATTTGGCGCGGATGGCCGCGGCCCCCACGATGCGGTCGTACCCCTGACGAGGGAAGTCCTCATCGATGTTGCGCCACTTCTCCGTCCCCGACGTGAGGTAAACCGTCTTGTAGCCCGCCTTCTTGAAGTCAAAGGCCTGCGAAAAGGGAAAAGTCCTCACGCCGTAGCGGCTTTGCGTCAGGGGCGTGAGCGGCGTGTCAAAGAGAATGCCTTCCAGCGACGGAAAAGTGCCCGAGCCCGAGCAGAGGCCGTTTTTAAAGACATAGGCGTCCTTCAGCTGCGGCCGCAGGCGCCCCAACATGTCGTTTGTGGGGGAGTCCGCCTCGAATTCCGAGCGCCCCATGCTCTCCAGCACCGCCACCACAACGTGCGGCGCCCGAGCGGGCGCTTTTTCTTCGGGCACGCCGCCGCGCACGTCGCGAAGCACTGCCATCGCGGCTTCGGGCGTTTCAAAGCCAAAGGACTTCAGGCCCGCAAGCGGCCCGCCCTTTAGTTCCAGCATCTTCCTCGACTTGTTCGCTTCGTAAAGCGCCGCCGCGCCGTTTTGAATCGAGGCGTTCACAAATTCGTCAGTGCCCGCCACCAAATCCTGCTGTCGCAGCGGAAAGGTGCCCAAGCTGCCGCGGCACATGACGCCGATCAAGGCCGTGAGCAGCACCGCCGTCACAACCGCCGCCCAGCGCGGACGCGAAAGCGTCAGCACAGGCCTCACGAAGCGAAACGCCAGACACGGAATCGCCGTCAGCACTATCCACGCCGCCACATAGGTCAACACCGGCCAGTCGCGCCAGAGGGTGACGATGATCGCCTTTGTGTCATCCTGCGCCAAGCCAAAGATCACGGCGCTGATAGGCGTCGTGTAAAAGCCATAGAACCCGATGTTGATGAGGTCCAGCAGCACGAACACCGCGAGCGCTGCGCCAGCGAGCCGCCGCGCGATCGCGAAAGCCGCGGAACGCCAGCCGCCGACAAGCCACAGGAGCCACGCCGGGAGCAGGAACATCGAAAACCAGCGGGCGTCCAGGCGCAGCCCCAAAACAAGGGCCGGCCACTCAGCGGCGAGCGTCTGATCCGCCCGGTAGAAGGCAAAGAAAAAGAAGCGAAGCGCCGTGAACACCGCGAGCGACGCCGCGAAGAAGACCGCGGCGCGAGCGGTTTCCAAGAGCCAGCGACTGGAAGCAGTCTGTTGCATGAGAAGCATTTGCAAAAGGATTTCAGAACGCGCGAACTATAGCGAAGTCCGAAGAAGCAAACCGACGGCCATCTCATGCAACGCGCCAACTCGACAGACTCGACAAAATGTCTGTCTAGTACTAGACGAAATTGCCGCAGACGACTCGACAGACTCGACGAAATATTTTGTCCAGTACTAGACAAAAGTTTATCTTGCAAATGAAATCCATTTCATATCAGTTGAATTAACCTTGACATCTCATGGCCATCCCCGTCAATATTCACGACCTCATAAACCGCACGGTCGTCGAGTCCTCCCGCGTCGAGTTCAAATCCGACTACAACCCGGCACCCATCATTCGCACGCTCTGCGCCTTCGCCAACGACATCGACAACATGGGCGGCTACATCGTCATTGGCGTCGAAGAAAAGAACGGCATTCCGGTGCTGCCCGTCAAGGCCAGGTGCCTCGCAACGTCGGCGTACTGATGTTTTCCGAGGATCCTGAGAAATATTTTCCTTGCGCCCGTATTGAGTTTGTTGACAAGCCGACGCCTTCAGGCGAACAAATGCGGGAGAAGTACTTCCGCGGCCCGCTGCAGCAGCTCACGCAGGCGGTTGAGTTTCTTAAAAAGAACGTGATTGAGACGCTCATCGTGAAGCACCCCGACCGCGCCGAGGCCGACCATGTCTACAACTACCCATTCCAAGCGCTGGAAGAGCTCGTTGCCAACGCCGTCTACCACAAGGCCTACGACATCCGCGAGCCCATCATCATCGAATCCACGCCCGAGCAGCTCACCATTTCCAGCCATCCGGGCTTCGATCTCAGCATCTCGGACGAAGACATCGCCCGCCTTGACATTCATTCGCGGCTCTACCGCAACCGCCGCATCGGCGACTTCTTAAAGGAGCTGCACCTCATCGAAGGTCGAAACACCGGCTTTCCCAACGCCATCAAGGCCCTGAAGGAAAACGGCTCGCCAATGCTCCAGATTCGCATGGATCCCTGCCGCCGCTACGTGGACGTCATCCTGCCGATTCACCCCGCCTTCCTCACAAAAAAAACGGGACGTCCGGTCGATCCCACCCTGCGGCGCCACGTGTCGGAATTGCTGGAAGAGCGGGCCATGACGCTTACAGAACTTGCCGTCGCTCTGGGCTACAAAGGCATCAGTGCCAAGCTTCGCACCGAGGTCCAGGCCTTGGCCAACGAAGGCAAAATCGAACGAAAGATTGCGGCAGGCAACCGACGGCTCATCACCCTGGCTTCCGCCAAAATCCGCTGATTTTCCACTGCGCCGCCGCTTGTTCTCCGACGTCTTTTTTTGTATAGTGCGCGTCACACTAGCGGCGGCGCCGCGGGTCTTTCGACCTTGCCACCGCCGCCCCGTCTCAGGCAGTCTTCCGCCGAACCTTTCCACGCTCAAATTTTCCAAGCACGACCCGCGCGCGATCGAACCGCTCGAAACCTGCGCCTTCGCCTGTTCCGAGCCGGCCTGAAGCCTCCTGACACTCTTTCCACTTTTCCAAGGATCCTAGCGATGAGCGACATCCTCCATGTAAACGACGCCAATTTCGAAACCGAAGTGAAGCAGGTCGCCGACAAGCCCGTCTTCGTTGACTTCTGGGCTCCGTGGTGCGGCCCCTGCCGCATGATCGCCCCCCTCGTCGAAGAGGCGGCGAACACTTACGACGGCAAGATCGTCGTCGCCAAGTACAACGTTGACGAGAGCAACGGCGTCGCCGCCGAAAACGGCATCCGCGGCATTCCGACGATCCTCGTCTACAAGAACGGCGAAGTCGTGGGCCAGCACGTGGGGGCGCTCTCGCGCTCGCAGCTCACGACCTTCATCGAGCAGTACTGCTAATTCCTTTTCCTCTCGCGGCGCTGAATCCTTCGGCGCCGTCCTGCCAGCAGCAAAATGCATCTTTCCGAGCTTAAAACCCTTCACATCAGCCAGCTTCTTGACATGGCGGCTGAGCTTGACATCGACAACGCCCAGCGCATGCGCAAGCAGGAGCTGATGTTTGCGATTCTGAAAAAACGCGCCAAGACAGGAGAGCAGATCTTCGGCGACGGCACTTTGGAAGTCCTCCCCGACGGCTTCGGCTTCCTGCGCAGCCCCGACACGAGCTACCTCGCGTCCACGGACGACATCTACATCTCGCCCTCTCAGATCCGCCGCTTCAATCTGCACACCGGCGACTCGATCGAAGGCGAAGTGCGCATCCCCAAGGACAACGAGCGGTACTTTGCGCTCGTGAAGGTGGACACGGTGAACGGCCAGACGCCCGAAACCCTGAAGCACCGCATGCTCTTTGAGAACCTGACGCCGCTTTTCCCAAGCGTGCCGCTGCAGCTCGAACGCAACATGCGGGGCGAAGAGAACCTCACGGGGCGCCTCATCGACATCATCGCTCCGATCGGCAAGGGCCAGCGCGGCCTCATCGTCGCGAGCCCCAAGTCCGGCAAGACGGTCTTGATGCAGCACATCGCGCACGCCATCACCGCGAACCACCCCGACTGCGTGCTGATCGTTCTTCTGATCGACGAACGCCCGGAAGAAGTGACGGAAATGCAGCGCTCGGTGAAGGGCGAAGTCGTCGCCTCCACCTTTGACGAACCCGCGACGCGCCACGTGCAGGTGGCGGAAATGGTGATTGAGAAAGCCAAGCGCCTTGCCGAAAGCAAGAAGGACGTCATCATTCTCCTTGACTCCATCACGCGTCTCGCGCGCGCCTACAACACCGTGGTGCCGAGCTCCGGCAAGGTCTTGACGGGCGGCGTGGACGCCAACGCCCTGCAGCGCCCCAAGCGCTTCTTCGGCGCCGCGCGCAACATCGAAGAGGGCGGCTCCCTCACGATTCTCGCCACAGCCCTGATCGACACGGGCTCTCGCATGGACGACGTGATCTATGAAGAGTTCAAGGGCACGGGCAACATGGAAATTCACTTGGAGCGGCGGCTTGCGGAAAAGCGCGTCTACCCCGCCATCAATGTGAACCGCTCCGGCACCCGCCGCGAGGAGCTCCTCTTGAAGCCCGACATCCTGCAGAAAGTCTGGGTGCTGCGCAAGCTCCTTTACGACATGGACGAAATCGAAGCGATGGAGTTCCTCTTGGACAAGATCCGCAGCACGAAGAGCAATGCCGAGTTCTTCGACATGATGCGCCGCGCGAGCTAGTCCCCCCATGACGTCCGACCTTTCCTTCTGGCCTTGGCCGCGCCTTGTCGCCCACCGGCTCGGCGGAGTGCTGGCCCCCGAAAATACGCTGGGCGCCATGGCGCTCACGGCGCGGCTTGGCGTGAAGGCCATGGAAACGGACGTCATGCTCACCCGCGACGGCATCGCCGTCATCAGCCACGACCCAGTGCTCGGGCGGGCGGTGGCGTCGAACGCCGCCGTCGCGGACCTCACGTTGGCGGAAATCCGACAGCTCGACGCCGGCATCCGCTTTTGCGCCGACTGGCAGGGGGAGAAGATGCCGACGCTTGTTGAAGTCATTGACTTTGCGCAGGCGAACGGTCTTTTTCTCAATCTCGAAATCAAGCCCTCTTCCGACGCCGCGGCCGCTGCCACAGCGAGGGAAACCTGCCGGCTTGTCCGTGAAAAGTACGCCGGGCGCTGCGACACGCCGCTTCTCTCCTCTTTCTCGCGCGACGCCCTGAAGGCCGCGCAGCAAGCCGCGCCGGAACTTCCCCGCGGCCTTCTTTTAGAAGGCGTCCCCGTCGACTGGGAGCTGGCGGCGCAGGATCTCGCCGTGCGCACCGTGCACCCGGATGCCGCGATCGATGCGGCCTTTGTGAAACGCGCCCGCGCCAATAGCTGGGGCGTCATGTGCTGGACGATCGACGAAACTGAGGAAGCCGATCGGCTCCTCGCTCTGGGCGTTGACGCCCTCTGCACCAACCGGCCGGATCGCTTCTTGACGCACTGACGGACCGCGAAAAACGCCGCGTTCCCCTCTCACCTGTCTTCTCTTGCCCACCTCACTCCTGTGCTCAATTGTTTTTTCAGAATTTTGTTAGTACACTCATTGTTAGTACACTAGTTGTAATATTAACACGACACCAATTTATTCCCCGCTTGTAATACCTTTCTCAGAGAGGAAAACCTCACGTTTTAACCCCCGGTGAGAGGGTGCCGCCGAAAGGCGTTTTTTTCGTATCTGAGCATGCGACCTACGCCTAATTATTCCCATTCGTGTTACAATTGCACCCACTAACATTTGAGGGTTAATAGATGGCCTCCGAACATACCTCCAAGACACCCCCGTATGACCTGCGCTTCCGCA
>CAVJBF010000116.1:0-7900 GCA_963647785.1 Acutalibacteraceae bacterium | reverse complement strand
TCCTCAGCCTTTAGGCTGGGGAGTACGTCAATTGTTCCCTATGACTTGGGAATCTTATCACTCGGCGGAAATTTGCCGGATGTGCGGTGATTGAGGTAATAGCCATCGTTATGCCCGCGCCAGTACGAAACTTCCTTCTCAAGTTTAATCATCCGCTTTCTTTCAAATGAGACAATCACAGGATCGCTTTCTTGACCAACAAGACGCGTCTCAAAGATCGCGATCTTCGAGCGGAAATTATCATCCTTCTCGGCAGCCTCCAAGAGAAAGGCAGGCGTCGCAACCATCTGACCATCGGAACACTTCACATCAACAAGTGCATTTGCACCCAAGGCTTTCGCACGCCGAATGAATGCATCTTTTATATCGTGATAGCTCTTGATGTCGGTTCGGTCTCGGAAAACAATCTGTGCACGTGAACCAATTTTGAAGTGACGCGGTGTATGAACAACCGTGGGAGGCTGAAAATAAAATCCTTTGATGCTTCTGTAATGTAGAGATTTCGTCTCATATCCTGACAGGACTACATCTGCGCCGGCAAAGGCTTTGTCAACGTTCCGATTCTTTTCTTTTAACTTAGCAACCATTTCATCGAAAGTACTCATTTTCACTTCTCCAAGAAATAGAGTTAGTCAAAAGAAATGCCGGAGTCGCACGACGAAGAAAATGAGTCAAACATCGAATCAGAGGTAAACGAAGAGGACGAATCAAAGATCGAACCTGAGTCAAACGTAGAAGACACATTCATGCTGGACGAAGAAAAATCGTCCGAAGAGTCGTGAAATATATTTCCTGTAATGGTTGAGTATTCAGGATCCGTTACCAGATCAGGTCCAAAAGAATTTTCAAGGTCATCGTGATACACGTTTCCAATAAGATGCGACTGCGCAGGGTCCAGATAAGGATCCGTCAAAAGTGCATCTTGATGAGCCTTAGATAACTCGTCGGTGCCAGTAGAAACGGGAATGTGATTATTTTCATGCCATCCCATCGGATAGAAAGCGCCAGCACCAGTCATAGCGGCAGCGCCTGCTACGCCTGCCATAGCGGCCCCATTCACACCTCTATTAAAACGCGTACGAGTTTCTTTGGGAATGTCAAAACGGGTGTTAAGCGACGCGTTGCTCACTGCCGGAGCAAGATTTTGACCAACGTAAGAAGCGAACTTGGAGATTGCGCAGATGAACGCGCCGATGCCGAAGATGAGACCCATAACACAAGCGAACGTAACCATAATTTACCTCTCGAACCCAAAAAATCATCAGAAGAATTGATCTTCCTGTTTGTTGGCTTAATTATACAACCATACAAATATATTTAGGAATCTATTGCAACCAATAGTGTGTCAAATTGTTTGCAATTCGTTTGCAAGTTGTTTTTGACGTTGAAAAATCATCCAGACCTAGTTTTCAAAACGTGCGCCAGAAGTTTTTTCGCCGTCCTCAACCAATTATTTAGCACCGAAAGAAACTCCCCAAAGGGCCAGAATCGACACTCCAGAACGTGTTGTTTTACCGGTCCAGAGATTTCTTTCCGACGCAACGCCACCGCAAAGAATTGCAGCGGACGTGCTTCGCATCCTACACCCAACCCCTTTGGCTTCGGTCTCTCAACCCACGGAAAAACCTCTGCCGGTTATTTTCTGGCACTGCTTTCGCACCAGTTCCGCCATTCTTTCCCTATTTCAAAACGCCGCATTTCAACTTGTGCACACGTGCTTTTTGAGTTTCAGAAACCTATTGCGAACGCTCAAAACCTAATTCTCCGACATTGGATCACGCGCTAAACAATAATTGTTGCAAATTTGCTACACCCATTTTGCCGCCTTTCCAACCTTCGCCTACCTAGCTGCAGCATAGCCCCAAAAAATTCTTGGAGCATAGGGATTTCACAATTTGTACTACCCCTGAAAATGCGGATTCACGGACACCCATTTCTGTACTGCAAATATAGTTTTCCCTGTATTTTTAGTGCATCTTCAGTGCATACGAGCCGTGTCGTTTTGTTAGCATTGCGCAACACGCTTACGCAAACACCAGTCTACGCAGATTCCGCTAAACCTATGCTCCAGATGTCCTCTTTTGGTTCTGTTCTGAATTTAATTCGGGCCTCCTTCTCCAACGCCTCGGTAGTGCGGGGGGGGGGGTATTGCACTGATTATGAAGCCAAATTAGTATCAGATTATCATAATCATTCTCCTGCTTCCATCCTCTTTGCCTGCTTTCGGGCAACATTCACTGCGCTCGTCGTCCGCCCAAGCGATTTTCGCTTGGATGGCGCCAATTTCGAGCAATGTGGCCTAATAGGATCAGTGATTCTTCATCTGCACGCATTCGCGTAAAGGACGAATCACATGATTGATCTTCTCTGCGGAACGCGGCCCACCGTGCGTGGTTCGCGTTCATCAAACAGAAAAAAAACTCTTCAATCGATCCGATTGATCTGCTCCGCACTCTGCTTGAGCGGATTTCTTGCTGTCGGCACGGCGTCTGCCGTCGATCTTTCTGGCACCGTTTTTGAAACGGCTGGCAAGAAATATCACATTGATCCGGCGCTTCTTTATTCCATTTCGCTCGTCGAAAGCGCCGTTCGCGCTGACAAAAAGGGCGGTAAAGAAGCGCTCATCACCCCCTCGCCGTGGACGTTGCGCACACGGCGCAAGCCCTATTACGCCAAGTCCAAAGAAGAAGCTGAAGCCCTTCTCGCCCAGCTTCTCAAGGTCAATAAAAGCGTTGACATCGGCCTCATGCAAATTAATTCGCGCTGGCACAAATCCCGCGTGAAGCGTGTTGCTGACCTTCTTGACCCGCTCACGAACGTCAGCGTCGCTGCCGAAATCCTTTCCGATCTCTTCAAGAAATATCCCGACGACGCCTTTGCAGCCATCGGTCGCTACCACTCCGGCACGCCAGATCGAGCCGCTTGGTACGCCAGTCACGTCGTTCGCGTCTACGAAAACATCTCTCAGGAAAATTGACCATGACCAACAACAGCAAGCTCTCCACCCGCATCATCAAGCAGAACATGGACGTGTTGCAGCATTTCTGCAACCTCCCCGACGAGCTGGGGCCCAGCTCCGTCACGCTTTTGAAGGACACGGAAATCTGTTTGTTCAAGTCCCTTCGGGATGAAATCAAGATGTTTGACGTGGGCGGTCCGAATTGCTCGCTCCCCTACTCTGCCATTTCTTTTCAGCCGCTTTTCACCCAGATGCTCTCGGCGGCCTCTGATGAATTAATCGGTCTGTGGTCTTCGGGCGCCGTGTGCACTTTCAGCCCGACGATCTCCGTGGAACAGTTTTCGACCCACTTCGGACAGAAGCTCCCGGTGAGCCGACTGGATCGCACGGACGCGAATTTCCGCATCTCGCAGTTCGCGAATTACTACTGGCAGGCGGTGCGCGAATTCGGCATGAAGGACACGTTCGACGCCGCGCTGAGGTTTCAGCTTCCCGTCGAAATCATCAAAACCATTTCGCTCACAGCCCAGCACAAGATTTACGACTTCTGTTTTGGGCACCCGGATATTCAGCGTTTCACCTTGTCGTGCGACGAAGCCAACCTGCTCGCCATTGGCAACACCTTCAACGATTCAGATCTTTCCGACGACGTGAAAGCCGCCAAGCTCTCGATGCTTCGCTTGACCAAAACCTGCCGCTCATCAGCTCATCGCTACGCCTGACACTAATTCAAAACGATAAAAGGAAATCACCATGCCCAACGCGAAATTGGATTCTGCCACTGTCACCAACATCGTCAATCAGCTCATCACCGGTACTCCGACGGCGGTCATCGCCGAAGAGTTGCACGTCTCGAAAGCGGCCGTTGACTACTGCCGACTGAAGGTTTTAAGCCACTCCAGTGAAGGGAAGCTTCCTTCATTTGATGACATTTCCAAAGACCGCAACCAATTCGACAAAATGGCTTCCGACCATATCGAAGACAACCGCAAGGCTCTCACGAAACGCCTTCTGATCTCGGGTTTTCACCCTCGTCAGGCGAAGTTTTTCTCTCATCTCTCCATTCATCAGTGCAATCGCATGATGGGTGAATTGAAAAAGGAACTGGCGATTTTCAAGCCGATTTTCCCCTATCCCTTTACGCCGGCGGCGCGTGTTGTCGCCACCGTGTTCCTCACGCACTTCGTTTCTATCTCAGAAATGAAGGGCGTCAAAACCGTGGATTTGTTGTGCTTCATGCACGCGTGGATGGTGACCTTCGATCAATTTCGCGACATCAAAAGTGATTTTCTTGAAGGTTTCTGCCCTGAACTTTTGCTTCCTGGAACGCTTTTTGAATTAGCGCACGGCTATTACGAAACCTGTGACGAAGATACCTCGGAAGAAGAAATCGCCGCCAAGAAATCTCGGAAAGTATTGCTCTACACCTGCCCGCACTGCGCCACGAAATATCCCTTTTTCCTTTCGCACAGTGATGACGAGGACAGTCAAGACTGCCCGCTTTGCACGTTTGCCAACCGATCTGCGGAATTGGATTTCACAGATCGCATCCTTGAAAAACCGCGTACGGACGTGCGTCGCCGCGTCAAGGATTTGCAAGCGTAGCCAGGGAAAGGTCCCGTTTTGCCGGGGGCAGAAGACTGGTGAGAACTGTCACAGTTTCTCACCAGTTTTCGAGGGTTAACTATCTGATTTAAAACAAAATCAGTCAAAACTCGACCCGCGATTTCTCAGCACTTTTGGGCGATTCGCGAAAAAGTTGATCGAAAAGGCGTCAGTTCTCAGCACTTTTGAAGCCTTGTCTTCCCTTTCAAATCAGCACGTTAACCACCCAAAAAACTGGGGAGAAACGCCACACGGTTCTCAGCCTTTTTTGAGGTTTGAAGGGAAAAGTCGAGAAAAGTTGATCGAAAGGTCGCCGTTTCCCAGCAGTTTTGAAACCTTGGAATTTGCTTGGAATCAATGCAGTAGCTATTCGAAAAACTTGAGAGAAGCGCTCATCGTTTCTCAGCAATTTTGAGGCCGAAAAGTCGAATTTCGCCAAACCCTGCAAAAAACTGTTGAGAAAGTCAAGCCATGAACCACTCAAAAAACTTGCGAGAAAGTCTGCTGAAACACCACCCGCGCGAAAACCGCTTGGAATATTGAAAAACCTAAAGAACTGACCCCCAAAAATTGCTGAGACTCCGACGCGACGAACAAGCCCGAAAAGTTGCGAGAAAACACGACGAAGCCAAGTCGAAAAAACTGGTGAGAAATCGTGCACTTTCTCAAGAATAATAAAATACATCGGGAAAACGTCGGAGTCGTCTAAAAGTTATTTGGAGCCAAAAAATGGACGATAAAAATTCACTCGATGCCGACACTGCCGCCGGAGCAGGCATTCCTGCCTCGCAATGGCAAAAGTACTGCCACGACTACGGCGAGAAAGACGCCAAGGTCATTGCCGCCTTCCGGGACGAACGAACACACGCTGGAACTCCAACATTCTCGAAGCTCACCGACACCGCGCTTGAGGACATCAAGAGCGTGGTCATGGACGAGCTTCAGGGGCTGCGCGTAAGGGCCTACCTCTTCTCCGACGATTTCATCAGCCTCTCGAAAACGTTCCGCAAGTCCGAGGAAGAACGAACCTTCCTGCGTCCGTCAATTCGTTTGGACAAAGGAAACTACCTGAACCTTGGCTGGGCCCGCCTGACGGCGAAAACGAAGGTCTTCGAAGAGGGCATGACCTACGACCCCGACGGACGCCGTACCCGCTCCTTCAAGGTGAAGATGCCCGACGGAACCTCAAAGCGCGTCACGCTGGCCTACGAGTACATCCGAAAGAGCGGCGTCACTGGGAACTACTCTCGGGCGCTCTTCTCAAAGGAGAAGGCCGAGTGGGTTCGGGATGTTGGCTGGCACACCGAGACTCAATTCCAGCTTCTGCGCAAAGAGAACGACCTCTGGCGCGACATCCTTCGCAAGCTCGCCCAGATCAAGCGATTGCAGGAGCAGGCCATGACCTCGTTCACGAAACAGCATGACATGGCTGAAAGCAGTTTCTAAACCTTTTCTTTTGGGAGTACTTTATCCATGGACACCGAAGTCTTTCAGCTCATTCCCCTTGAGAAGATCAGCGTCAAGGGACAGGTTCGAACCGAGTTCAACAACATCGACGAGCTCGCCACCAGTTTGAAGGCCCAAGGCCAGCAGGTGCCGATCACGGTCTACGCCGATCCTGAACACGAGGGTGCCTTCATCCTTTACCACGGAGAACGTCGCTGGCGAGCGGCCGAGAAAGCCGGGCTCACCACCATGAAGGCGGTCATCGTCCCGGCGCCCGAGTCCGAATCCGACCGCATCAGCAGTCAGCTCACGGAGAACATGCTTCGCGAGGACATGGCCCCCATGGAAATTGCGGCGGCGTTGTACGCTCTTGCTGATGCTGGTTTGCGCTCCACCACGATTGCCGACAAGACGGGGCTGGACCGCACGCTCATCTCCCGCTACCTCGCCTTTCACGGATTGCCTCCCGAGCTCGCCCAGCTCGTCAATAACCGAACCCTTGAAGACGTGATTGCCATTGACCATATCAAGCGAGCCTTCAAGGTGAGCAAGAAGCGGACGCTGGAGGCCATCGAGGATTTGAAGAACGAAGCCATCGAGCAAGCCCAGCGGGATGGAACACCCAACACCAAGCCCGAGCCCTTTCGCCTTTCCCGACGCATGGCAAAGAAGATTGCGACCGACGTGGCGATGTCCGAGTCCGTGACGAAGGTCGTCGATCCGGACGAGGCTTCGGCGCCCGACACCTCGATGCACCTCGCGCCTCGCGGTGGTGGTTCCGGGGGAAGTTCTGGGGGAAGTTCTGGCGGAAGCACCAAGGGCAGTTCCGCCTCGTCTGGCAAGTCCAGCAAATCTGGCAAGGCCCCGAAGAAGTCTGGGAAGGAACAGATCGAAGCCGCCAATCCGTTCATGGCGCCTCCCCCGGCGTTTGAGACTGCCGCCGATGAGAACGGTGCAGTCGTTGTCGGCAACACGTCGTGGAAGAAGCCTGAGGTGTCAGCGGCCGATGAATCGAACGAACCGCCCTTTGATGAAACGGAGACTGATGAAATGCTTCAGAGAGAGGAAGACCCCGCTGACGCCCAGAAGGACATCAAGGTAGAGGAACTGCCCGAAGGCTGTCACCTCACGAAGTCTGCCCGCGCAGCTCGCATCCGCGTGAACGTGTGGACCACGAGCGAGATCAACGGGGACGTAATGCAACAGTTAGGTTGGCTGGAGACGAACATCGTCTGCGACGATCCGCGTTTCTGCTGTGTGAAGCTCGACAGCGGCATGTACCTCGACTTTGCAGTGGAGTGCATCTCCATCGCCTCGGTCGCGGAATAGCCGCCCGGCGCCCCCGTGCTTGTCTGCTCTGGAATGTGCAGGGCGGCAGCGCGGGGGTATGAAAAAGGGAGACCGTAATTATCCTGAATAGGCATACAGAACAGTCTCCCCTCTTCCCCGCGCAAAGCCCCCGCTCGGCACCATCTCATCGAAACACCCTCGCCAGCCCCTCAAAAAGCCTCTTCCTGAGCTTTTCCTGAGCTTTTCCAGAGCATTCCCTTGTCCTCCCTTGTCTTGACTCCCTGACGGCCCTCTGCGGGGCCATACGCCCCAAAAAAAGAAGCCCCGAACATTGCCGGGGACCTTCTTATGGAGAAATTGGATTACGCCGCTTCGACGTGCGCCTGCACTTCCTTTCGAGCGAGCACGATCTTGGCGAGCGGGAGAACGAGCTCCATCGCCTTCACGAGCGCTTCGATGTCAGAGGCTTGGTGAGACTTCTCTGCGAGTTTCTGCGAGAGCTCGGTCACTACGGGCTCCAAGTTCTCGGTCACGCTGATGCCGAACATCCGCTCGGCAAATTCCGGCGGGATGGCAATCGACGGAACGCTGGGCTTGGGG
>CAVJBF010000115.1:0-8098 GCA_963647785.1 Acutalibacteraceae bacterium | reverse complement strand
CAGAAGCTCTGAAGTAACTCGGAACCCCGCGACTTTAGTCGTCGGGAGCTGTCAGCTGGTACTTGCGAACAATGGCCCAGCCGGTGGCAAGGAGCGTGAGGATGCCAAAAAGCGGCAGCATGAGCGTCATGGCTGACCTCTATCGGTGCAATGCAATACAGCAATGATAGAGAGTCTGCGGGCAAAAGGCCTCTATAGAAAAGCGCAGCGAGGCTTGAAGCTGACGGGCCTCTCTATAATTGAATGATTGCGTTCGGCGCGGATGCCGCAGGGCTTTTCGACAACCGCCAGACTTACCCGAACGACCGAATTTTCCATTCTTTAACGGCAAGTAACGACATGTCCCATTCTTCCGTGATTTTGAAGCTCTCGGGGTGCGATGCCCTTTCCGCCTTCCGCGCTCAGCGCCTGCTGCACGTTTTGCAGGCAGCCGCCCCCGGCGTGACTGCGGTGTCGGCTTCCTACGTGCATTTCGTGGCGGCGCAGCGTGCGCTCTCCGACGCAGAGGTCCAGCGCCTTGAGGCGCTTCTGGACTACGGCGACCCGGCCAAAGACGCCGCCGGCACCGAATTCTTGACGGTGCCGCGTCTTGGGACGATCAGCCCCTGGGCGAGCAAGGCGACCGACATCGTGCACAACTGCGGCATTGACGCCGTGGACCGCATCGAGCGCGGCGTGCGCTACGTGGTGTCGGGCGACATGACGGCGGATGAAAAGGCCGCGGTCGCGAAGTGTCTCTTTGACCGCATGACGGAAACGGTGCTCGCCGCTGACGCTGATCCCGCGGTGCTCTTTACCGACGTGCCCGGCAAGCCCATGGCGGTGGTGGACATCAAGGCGGGGGGCCGCGCGGCGTTGGAAAAGGCCAACAGCGAAATGGGCCTCGCGCTCTCCGAGGACGAAATCGCCTATTTGGTCGAAGCCTTCACGCGCCAGGGCCGCAACCCCACGGACGTTGAATTGATGATGTTCGCGCAGGCCAATTCCGAGCACTGCCGCCACAAGATCTTCAACGCCGAATTCACGATCGACGGCGAGAAGCAGGAGAAGACCCTCTTTGGCATGATCCGCGAGACGCACAAGAAGAGCCCTCGCGGAACGATCATCGCCTACAGCGACAACGCAGCGGTCTTTGAAGGCCCGACGGTGCCGCGCCTTTACACGCGGCCCGACCAGAAGGATCCGGCGGGCTCGGTGTTCATTGAGCGCCTGGAGCCTGTGCACACGGTATTCAAGGTGGAGACGCACAACCATCCGACGGCGATCTGTCCCTTCCCTGGCGCTTCCACGGGCTCGGGCGGCGAAATCCGCGACGAAGGCGCCACGGGCCGCGGCGCCAAGCCCAAGGCGGGCCTCTGCGGCTTCACGGTGTCGGCGCTGCATCTTCCGAACGCGCCGCAGGCGTGGGAGAACGACACCAACACGGTGACGGGCGAAAAGACGGACGCGGTCTACGGCGCGCCGTCTCGCATTGCGACGCCCTTGACCATCATGACCGAAGGCCCGATCGGCGCGGCGGCGTTCAACAACGAATTCGGCCGCCCGAACATCTTGGGCTACTTCCGCGCGTTTGAAGCGCACATCGGCGCCGAGCGCTATGGGTACCACAAGCCCATCATGTTGGCAGGCGGCATCGGCAACATCCGCGACGACCAGACCGCAAAGCAAACGCTCCCCTCGGGCACCCTCATGATCGTGCTGGGCGGCCCCGGCATGCGCATCGGCCTGGGCGGCGGCGCCGCGAGCTCGATGACGACGGGCTCGAACGCCGAAAGCCTCGACTTTGACTCCGTGCAGCGCGGCAACCCTGAAATGGAGCGCCGGGCGCAGGAAGTGATCGACCGCTGCTGGGCAAGCGGCGCCGACAACCCCATTCTCGCCATCCACGACGTGGGCGCGGGCGGGCTGTCCAACGCCATGCCTGAACTGGCGGACCTCTCGGGCCACGGCGCGAACCTGACGCTTGCGAAGGTGCCCGTCGAAGAAAAGGGCATGAGCCCCCTGGAAGTCTGGTGCAACGAAAGCCAGGAGCGCTATGTGATCGCGATTGCGCCCGAGAAGCTCGCCACTTTTGACGCCTTCTGCCGGCGCGAGCGCTGCCCCTATGCGGTCTTGGGCAGCATCAGTGAAGACAATGAATTGATCGTCAAAGGGCGCGAGGGCGAAGCGCGCGCGGTGGACATGCCGATGGACGTGCTCCTTGGCAAGCCCCCGCGCATGCACCGCGACGTGAAGAGCGTGAAGGCGCAGTTCTCGCCCTTTAACCCCGGCACGCTCACGATGCCGGAAGCCTTGAAGGCCGTGCTGAAGCACCCGACGGTCGCGAACAAGTCCTTCCTCATTTCGATTGGCGACCGCACGGTGGGGGGCTTGATTTCCCGCGACCAGTACGTCGGCCCCTGGCAGGTGCCGGTAGCCGACTGCGCCGTGACGAACGTGAACTTCACGGGCTTCAAGGGCGAAGCGATGGCGATGGGCGAAAGAACGCCGGTGGCGGTGTTGGATTCTGCGGCCGCAAGCCGCATGGCGGTTGCCGAAGCCGTGACGAACATCACGGCGGCGGACATTGATCCGGCCTTGGTGAAGTTGTCTGCGAACTGGATGGCGGCCTGCGGCGCGGCGGGTGAAGACGTGCGCCTTTATGAAGCCGTGAAGGCGGCAAGCGTCTACTGCCAGGCGGCGGGGCTTGCGATTCCCGTCGGGAAGGACTCCTGCTCCATGAAGACCGCGTGGACCGACGGCGACGAAAAGAAGTCCGTGACAAGCCCGGTGTCCCTGATCGTCTCCGCGGCGGCGCCGGTGACGGACGTGCGCCTCACGCTGACGCCCGAGATGCGCACCGACATTGACAGCGTGGTGGCGGTCTTTGATCTTTCGGGCGGCAAGGCCCGCATGGGCGGCTCCATCCTCGCACAGGCGGCGCAAAGCTTTGGCGACGAGGCGCCTGATGCGCCTGCGGCGGAAAAGCTCCTGCGCTTTGTGAAGGTGGTTCGCAAGCTCACCCTGGCGGGCTGCGTCAAGGCCTACCACGACAAGAGCGACGGCGGTCTGGCGACCACCTTGTGTGAAATGATGTTTGCCACGCACCGCGGCATCACGGTGAATCTGGACGCTCTGATCGACGGCTCGAAGGATTCGCTTGCGGTGATGACGACGCTCTTTAATGAAGAAATCGGCGCCGTGGTGCAGATTCCGCGCGATCGGCTCGCGGACGCTCAGGCGCAGATTGCGGCCGCCGGCCTGGCGGACGACTTCCATGTGATCGGCGCCTTGAACCTCGACGACGCCTTCGTCGTGAACGCGGGCGGTCAGAACTTCATCGATGAAAAGCGCACGACGCTGATGCGCGCGTGGAGCGAGGTGACGCACGAAATCGCTCGACGCCGCGACAATCCGGCGTGCGCGGACAGCGAATTTGAGGTGGCGTGCTCGAACCACAAGGGGCTCTTCGTTGAGACAACCTTTAATAGCGACGAGCACCCGGCCGGCCCCTACATCCATTCGGGCGACGTGAAGCCAAAGCTCGCGGTTCTTCGCGAGCAGGGCGTCAACTCCCAGATGGAAATGGCCGCGGCCTTCACGCGCGCAGGCTTTGAAGTCTGGGACGTGCACATGACGGACCTCTTGACGGGGCGCGTGACGCTCGCTGGCTTCAAGGGCCTGGCGGCCGCGGGCGGCTTCTCCTACGGCGACGTGCTGGGCGCGGGCGGCGGCTGGGCGAAGACGATTCTTTTTAACGAGAAGCTCTCCGAGATGTTTGGCGAATTCTTCGCGCGTCCGGACACGTTCTCTCTGGGCGTGTGCAACGGCTGCCAGATGCTCTCTCGCTTGAAGAGCCTCATTCCGGGCGCCGAAGCCTGGCCGAAGTTCGTTCGGAACCGCTCCGAGCAGTTCGAGGCACGACTGGTGCAGGTGAAGATTGAAGCGTCGCCCTCCATCTTCTTTGCGGGGATGGCAGGCAGCGCCATGCCGATCGTCAACTCTCACGGCGAAGGCCGCGTGGAGTGGTACAGCCCCGAAGACGCGCAGAAGGCCTTGATCGCCGCCCGCTATGTGGACGGAAACGGGAACCCCACCGAGGTCTACCCCTTGAACCCCAACGGGTCGGTCGCTGGCGTCACGAGTCTTACGACCACCGACGGCCGCGCCACGATCATCATGCCGCACCCCGAGCGCACGCACCGCTCCGTGCAGATGTCGTGGCATCCGCGGAAGATGGGCGAGCTTTCGCCCTGGATGCGGATGTTTGAAAATGCCCGCGTCTGGGTTGGCTAGGACCTGATCCTCAAAGAAAGCCTCCGATTGAGTGATGAGCTCTTTTGGAGGTTTCTTTTTGGGTTTCCCCCGGGGCGCAGCGCTGGTTCCGGTCGGCCGATGGCGAGCTTTTCGTGGGCGCTGGTGTCGGGCGAATGCTGGCCGGAGTGTCCCTGGGGAGAGAGGGGAGGCCGGCGGGTGTGAGCGAACTGCAACAAACCTTTCGCGCGGTTGGAAAAAGTGGTTTGATTTGTTTGACAAACGGTGCTCGGGGGGGGGTAAAATTCCGATTTTTTTGATGATAAACGAAATTATCAATCAAAAAGCACAATTTTTGGCTCGTTTCAACGACACATGAAAGCGGCAACCGCTGCTTTTGACATCCCCTTGGGTGCGCGTGATGAACGGGCGGTATCGAACAAAAATCTCGGAGATTTACCAATGAACAAGACGTACAAAGTCGCTCGCTCTCTCACGCGCGGCACCGTGGTAACCAGCGAGGCGGCGTCCTCTCGTCAGGGCAAGGCGCTCAAGATGGTGGTGGCGGCAGTGGCCGCCGCTTTTGTTGCTGGTGCGGCTATGGCTCAGACGGCGAGCAAGCCGATCGGCAACGTTACGCCTCTTTCCGTTAAGACGAGTGCAACGTTGGACGGAGGCAAGTCGATCACGTTCAACAAGGATTTGACCGTGACTGTGGACAAGGAAAAGGCAAGTGAGCTGAAGTTTGCAGTCGATGACGGCACGGTCATCAACAACGGTAAGTTGTATGGCAATGGGGCCACGGTGACGATCACCAAGGGCACGGTCACCAACAATGGTCTGTTGGACTTCGGCAAAGGCGTTGTGACGATTGGTGATGCGAATGCGGGTAAAGACGATGCCAAGGCGGTGCTGAATTCCAAGTTCACCGCTAGTGATGTTGTACTGAGTGGCAAGCTGAACCTTGAGAAGAACGGCGTTGTCAATATGACGGAAGCCAACTCGGTGTATGGTGTCTTCCTCGCCGGCGCTACCTTCAACATGAACGGCGGTGAGCTTCAGGTGGCCGGCTCGAAGTACGAGGGCGGCGTCAAGGTTGGTGGTACGAGCACAAACGACGGTGTCGACTACTCGAAGATTGACACGACTCTAAACTTCAATGACAGCTACACGGTGGCCAATCTGTGGGTTCAGAACGGTGATGTTACGGTTGCAGCGAAAAAGACGCTGATGCTTTCCGGCAAAGAAGGCATCAAGGATAAAGATGGCAACCCCACAGAGGTGACGCTGCTTGTTGCTGAAGATGGCACGGTCAGCAATAGCGGCACTTTGAAGGTTGAATCGGGTGACGTCCAGATTCTCGGCACGGTCACCAATAACGGGCTGATTGACTTCGGCAATGGTACCGTGACGATTGGCGCGGAGAAAGATGCTGCAGGCGTTCTGACCTCCAAGCTCATTGCTGACGCGACGGATGGTGATGCTCAAGGCGCAGTGTTTTCCGGCACGCTCAACCTGGAAAAGACGGGCAAGATTGACATTGGCATGGGGAACACCCTTGTGCTCGCTGGCGCCACTTTCAATCTGAAGGGCGGCAAGATTGTTGCGGGTACCGCGGATCCGTATGAGAAGGACGTTGCGATTGGCACAGAAGACGGAACAGCGACAATCGTGAATTTCGGAGCCGACTATAGTTTTGCTGGCCTTACGGTTGAGAATGCAACTGTTACCAATAACGGCAAGCTGACCCTCATCGGTGATGTCACCATCAATGATGGTGGCGTGCTCACTACGAAGTTCAAGGGTGACCAAGAAGCTTTGACATTGACGGCGGGTAAAAAGTTGACTGTCAATGGAGGTGGCGTGTTTAACCTGAAGGAAGTCAACGGCGAAAACGGTGTGGTTGAGCTGGGTACTGCCAATTATGCACTGGCCGGCGGCAAGCTGCAGGTAGCTGGAAAGGATTATTCGGGGGCTTTGACGGTTGGTAATGGGAACAATGCGACAACCTTGACGATCACGAACGGCAGCTACACCTTCAGCGATGTGTCTGTTGCCTCGGGTAGCACAGTGACTGTTGACAACGGAGGCGACCTGACGGTTAATAATCTGAAATTGCAGAACAATGCAAAGGTTGCCTCGGGTGGTTCGCTGACGGTAGGCGGCATTTTGTCAACGGAGGGAGGCAAAACGTTGGCAGTAGCTCTGGGGGGAAACCTTACTACCTCGGCAAGTAATCTGTTTGGAAAAGATGGTGAAGGCAAAATTGCCTGGAGTCAGAGTTCAGGGAAGATCTCAGGGGATCTGGATTTGACTACTGGAAGCTATGGCAACATCACAGTTAATGACGAGTTGACGCTGTCGGCTCAAAATATCCGCAGTGCAGTGATTCAAGCGTATGGCAAGGCTAATCTCATGTTTGTCAATGTGACAGTGACAGATATTGACGATGTTAAATTCGATAATAACTTTGGCTTGAATTACGGTACAGCGCTTATTAATCAGACGGTAACGCTTGGTAGTGATAGCGTTGATGTGACTCACGGGAGGAAGAATGGGAATGATTTTGATTGCTACAAAATCGTGGGTGTTGCCAAGCTCAATCTGGAGGATGCGGAAAAGGATTCTGTTTCGATCACTGCGACGAAGCTGATTTTGAGTGGCGCAGCTGGTAATGTGGTTTCGGACAATGTGAAGAGTCTGAAGGTTACGGTTGCCGAGGAGCAGGATCTGCAGTTCGGCATGGATGAGTCTTCTTCCGGCACGGTGAATGTTGATGCCTTGACGGTGGCGGGCGGCGGTCTCGCGGTCAAGGGCAACTTTAATGCCGAAGGCGCGAGCGTGGATGTTGCGAAGGCACTTTCGGTTGATGGCAAGCTGACGGCCACGAACGTCAAGGTTGGTGCCGAGAGCACGGTGAATGGTGCGTTGGCCGTGGAACAGATTGTTAGCGACGACTCGAAGGTGACAGTCAACGGTGCTCTATTCGCTCGCTACTTGGGTGCTGATGTTACGGTTGATGATGGCGGTGAGCTCGTCATTGGCAAACAACTGGACAAGGGCGTGGAGGCGTATGCCGGCAACGAAAGTGCGCGTGCAGCGGCAGAAGTCGAGCCGACGCAGCTTGCTCAGATTGGCGAGGGCAAGACTGTGACTGTCAACAAGGGGGCCGTTGCCTCAACCAACGTCAATGGCAAGGCGATCGTTGCTGCTTTGTTGGATGAGGACGAATTGGCTGGCATGGCCGTCCTCTATGTTGACAGCAAGATTGCTGTCGGTGGCAAGCTGAATGTGGCAGAGGTCTCTGACGTTGATGGTGTTGTGACGGTAGGCAGGGATGGCGCCCTGGTGGTTGACATGGGCTCATTCGACTCTGGCAGCACGGTGTTCGATGCTAAGAAACTTACGATTGGGAGTAGCGCTGATTTCATCCTGACCAACCTGACGAGCGAAACGTCGGTGACGCTGGTGAGCGGCGCGTACGAGGGAGAGGTTCCGGATACGACGCACGCTTTGCTGAAGGGCGAAGTTGGTGAAGACGGCACGCTGACTGTCAGCTTTGATGACGCAGGCGCTTCCGGTTTTGCAGTCGAAACGAAGGCTGTCTTGAAGTCCGCTCTCGCCGAAGGTGCCAACGCCAAGACGCAGGCGGTGATTGCTGCGGTGGCTGATACCACCAAGGAGAACGCCGGTTTTGTGGGGAAGGACGGCAAGCTGACCGAACAGGGTGAGTGGGCTCTCGAAGAGTACTTCGCCGCCCCGGTGGTCGCTGGCGTCTACAACGTCGCCTATGATGCGGCTGCCCAGGTTAACGCCACGGTGGCTCGCCGCAACGTCGAAAACACGACCGGCACGGGCGTGTGGG
>CAVJBF010000114.1:0-8226 GCA_963647785.1 Acutalibacteraceae bacterium | reverse complement strand
TATAGGTGCCGGCAAACGTTTGTTCAAAACGACCTGCGGCGGCTTCGTCGTAATAAGCGCGAAGCATGCTCGTCGTCAGAGTCTTTCCAAAGCGGCGCGGGCGAACAAGAAACGGAAATTTAACTCCGCACTGCTCCAGCTCTTCAATGAAGCGCGTCTTGTCTACATAAGCGCAGCCCTGAACACGAATGTCCGGAAAATTGGTGTCGCCGTAGGGCGTGGGCTTGAGCTGAGGCAAATCGGTCATATCCAGTATCCAAAACTTGACACAGCGGCTGAATCCGCTGAACGTCATCCAATTATACCGCCATGACGAATAAGATGTCATAAATCCATTGAAAAACAAAATCAACTATCAGCAACGGTCGCTCGTTGCCCTGCCTCGCTCCCACTCTGTTCGTCACGGTTGCCTTGAAGCGCAGCCTTCGGCAGCCCCTCCACCGGGATTTCCCGCAGCCACCACGAGAGGATTAGGTGATTATCCCTATCGAATGCCGTTTTTGCGGCATTGACGGCATAATTTCAGCCGTTGTTTCAGCGCATTGCACTCGGACGGCGCGCCGGCCCAAGAAAGTCGATAAGAACTTCCCCTTCCATCGCCTTTTTCTTTCGCGCTGACAACCGGCCCGCCTTGGCTGCCGTCCCGCCCAAAAAAATGGAGAACCCCAATGAGTCCCAAAAAGCTGATGCTCTCGCTCGCCCTCACGGCAGCGCTCGCCCCCTCGGCCTTCGCCTGCACGACCGTAGTCGTCGGCGAATCCGCCACGGCCGACGGCTCCTTTCTCGTCGCCCGCGCTGCGGACAGCAGCGCCTTGAAGGCCCAGCACTTCGTCATTCATCCCGCCCGCAAGAACCAGAAAGGCGTCTACCGCACGAAGGACCACGACGGCGCGACGGCGTTCGAGTATCCGCTCCCCAGAAACGCCATGCGCTACACGACGGTGCCCAACTGGAAGACGCAGCTGCACGGCGCTGTGGGCTTCAATGACGCGGGCGTCGGCATCTCCGGCACCGAGTCGATCTACGCCAGAGACGACCTCCTTGCGATCGATCCATACAACGAAGCGAACGGCATCACCGAAGACGACATCCTTGACGTGCTGCTGCCGCGCGCCAAGTCCGCTCGCGAGGCGATCGCGATCCTGGGCGCGATCGTGGAGACGACAGGCGCGGGCGAAGGATTCGGCGTAGTCTTCGTGGACACGAAGGAAGTCTGGTATTTCGAAACCGCCACAGGCCACCACTGGATGGCGCAGCGCACGCCCAAGGACGCGTACTTTGCTTCCGGCAATCAGGGACGCCTGCAGGACTATGTCCCGGGCGACGCGAACTTCATGGGCTCCAAGGGATTGATCGAATTTGCCGAGCAGCACGGACGCTACGACGCCGCCCGCGACGGCGCCTTCAATTTCTCCAAGGCCTTCTGCCGTGACGACGACCGCGACCGCACCTACAACGATCCGCGCGTTTGGCAAATCCAGAAGCTGCTCACCCCAAGCCTCGAGCAGAGCGTCGCCGACGGCCGAAAGTTTCCCGTCTACCTCACGCCCGAAAAGAAGCTCACGGTGGAAGACATGAAGACCGTGCTGCGCAACCACTACGACGGCACGGAGCACGACCCGTATTCGCCGGTTCTCAACGGCAGCGAGCCCTGGCGCCCCATCAGCGTCTTTCGCACCTACGAGTCGCACGTCATGCACGTGCGGCCGTGGCTGCCGAAGGCCGTGGGCGAAGTGACGTACGTAGGCTTCGGCATGGCGGACCTCTCCTGCTACGTGCCGTTTTACCAGGGTCTCAAGGCCGTGCCCAAGAACTACGGCATGGGCACGGACAAGGCGGACAGCGAATCCGCCTACTGGAAGTACCGCAAGCTTCAGACGCTCGTCATGACGGACTACCAGAAGCTCGCGCCCGTCGTGAAGGCAGCCTACCGCGACTTTGAAGCGAAGACTGCCGCAGCACAGGAAGCGATGGAAGCCAAATACGTGAAGACCGTCAAGACAAACCCGAAGGCGGCGGAGAAGCTCCTCAACGACTTCAACGTCAAGGTCCTCAAGGACGCGGAAGCGCTCACCGAAGCGCTCACAAACGAAGTCTTCACTCTTCGCACGAGGGACATCCAGAAGGCTAACTTCTTCGCGAACCGCAAGAAGAAGGATTGACGGCGACGACGGACTTTTCCTGCGCCACTCGCAGGAAAAGCCGACACGCTGTCAGTCTGAAGCCGCCCGTTCCTTGCCAGGCGGCCTGCACATCCCGAGGCACGCCCCATGCCGTGCACTCTCACGCCTCCATTTGCCATTTCCAACCAAGCTTGACATGCTTTCGTAACTTGTGTCAGCATTCCATCAGAATAGCTTCTGTTGAAAAAGTCAACAATGGAGAATCCATGATTCAGATAAAGTTTTCCAATCCCGACTGGAAAGACCTCACCGCTGATCTCAAAGCCGGACTGCGCGAAATGCTGGCCGAGTTCGCCCAAGACGCCATTCGCTCGGGCATGCTTCTCGGACTCTTCTTCGGCATTTTATGGCTGTTCGGCATAACGAACAGCTTTGAGTTCAACAGCTCGTCCATCTGGGGGATGCTCGGCCTCTACGTGCTTTTCACCATCTGCTTCTCAATCGCGAAAGACTTCCGCTTCACTTTCAAGTACAAGAAGGTAGACGAAAACGGCGACGTGAAGTCGATCAAATTCAAGCTCTAGCCGCCTGCACTCCGCTCTCAATTTACGCAAAAGATGAGCGGAGCTTTCCGCCAGCAGCCGGCCTCTCGCCTCAGAAGACGCCAGCACTTCTGGTCTGGCGAATCGACGCCTTGCGCCTCCCTCAAAACCAAAAGCGGCGCAGCGCCGATGTTTCTCTTTTCCGCACGCCGCGCCGCTCTCATTTCAGGGCCTTTCTCAATTCGCCTTCGTCGCCGCCTTCATGGCCGCTGCAAAGGCCGTCAGCTCCTTCACCATGGTCTCGACGCTGTCGAGATTGCGGTCAATGATCTTCGTCACGGCGGATCCCGCGATCGCGCCGTCGGCGCCCGCTTCCAATGCCGCCTTCACGTGCTCGGGCTGCGAAATGCCAAAGCCCAGCAGCAGCGGCGCAGCGTCTGCCGCGCGCAGCGCGTCGATCTCTTCAGCCTGGGGCCGCCCCGCCGCCTTGTCGGTGCCGGTGATGCCGGCGCGGGAGAGAAGGTACACGTAGCCCTTGGATCGTTCAGCGATCTTCTTTAAAAGCGGCGTCGCCGCCTTCGGGGGCGCAATGGCGATCAAGTCAATCCCTGCCGCCGCGGCCGCCTCGTCCCACTCGGGCTCGGCTTCGCGCATGGCGATCGGGAGGTCCGGCATGAGCACTGCGTCGGCGCCCGCCGCCTTGGCGCGAGCAAAAAAGTTCGCGACGCCCGGCGCCGTCACAAGGTTGATGTAGAGCATGAGGCTCACGGGAATGTCGGGGTGGCGGCTTCGCACGCGAGAGAGAACGTCAAGGCACTTGGCGGTCGTGGCGCCCGCGGCGAGGGCGCGCGTGGCGGAAGCCTGGATCACAGGGCCGTCCGCGCAGGGGTCGGAAAAGGGAATCCCCAGCTCGAGCGCGTCGGCGCCCCCCGCGATGAGGGCCTCCATGACCGCCTCAGACGCCTCGGGCGTCGGGTCGCAGAGGTTCACAAACGGCACGAAGGCGCCTTCCTTTCGGGCTTTGAGCGCAGCAAAAGTCTTCGCAAAACGGGTTTCAGCAGTCATTTTGTTTCTTCCTTACTTCAAAAGCGTCTGGGCGGCGTCCGGGGCGAGGCGGCCGTCGGTGAAGAGCCCTTCTTCCTCGAGGATCTTGCTCACGGTGAAGATGTCCTTGTCGCCGCGGCCTGAGAGGTTGACAATGAGCTTCTGCTCCTTTTCCGGATTCTCGCGGGCCATCTTGAGGGCGTGCGCCAGCGCATGGGAGCTTTCCAAGGCCGGGATGATGCCTTCGCGGCGCGAGAGCTCGATGAAGGCGGAGAGAGCCTCCTTGTCGGTGGCGCTCACGTATTCGGCGCGCCCGATCGACTGCAGGTAGGCGTGCTCGGGGCCCACGGATGGAAAGTCAAGGCCCGCGGACACTGAGAATGACTCCTCAATCTGGCCGTCCGCGGTCTGCATGTTGAGGGAGCGCGCCCCGAAGAAGATCCCGGGAATGCCCTTTTCCAAGGTGGCGCCATGGCACCCCGTCTCCAAGCCCCGCCCCGCCGGCTCGACGCCGATCAAGCGCACGTCCTTTTGCGGCACGAAGTCCGTGAAGATGCCGATCGCGTTCGAGCCGCCGCCCACGCAGGCGATGACGGCGTCAGGAAGGCCCCCTTCGATTTCGCGATACTGGCGCCGCGCCTCCTCGCCGATGATCTTCTGGAATTCGCGCACGATGGTCGGAAAGGGATGCGGGCCCGCGGCGGTGCCCAGCATGTAGTGCGTGTCCGCGAAGCTTCCGGCCCAGTCGCGCAGCGCCGCATTGCACGCCTCCTTCAAGGTGCCGCGCCCGGCGGTGACGGGGATCACGCGAGCGCCCATCAATTCCATCCGAAAGACGTTGGGCTTCTGGCGCTCGACGTCCTTGGCGCCCATGTAGACGCAGCAGTCAAAGCCCATCAGGGCGCACGCCAGGGCCGTCGCAACGCCGTGCTGGCCCGCGCCGGTTTCGGCGATGATGCGCTTCTTGCCCATGCGCTTTGCGAGAAGCGCCTGTCCGAGCACCTGATTCGTCTTGTGAGCGCCCCCGTGCATCAGGTCTTCGCGCTTCAAGTAGATCGTGGTCTTCGTGCCTGCCGTGAGGTTGCGGCACTTCGTCAAGGGCGTAGGCCGTCCGCCATAGGTCGTGAGAAGGTCCGTCAGTTCCGCCGCGAACGCCGGATCCTTTTGCGAGGCGACGAAGGCCTCCTCGAGCTGGTCCAGGGCCGGAATGAGGATTTCCGGAACAAACTGGCCGCCGTAGGGGCCGAAGTAGGGATTGAGCTGCATGCTGTTCACCATTTCCATAAAAATTCTTAACGACGAGCGATCGCAGAAAACGCGTCGCTCACTTTGCGGGCGGACTTCACGCCGGGAGCGTCCTCGACGCCCGAGTTGAAGTCAAGGCCCAGAAGATCGATTCCTGCCGTGCGCGCCGCGGCAAGCGCCGCCTGCGCGCTGGCCGCAGACAGCCCGCCCGCGAGCACGACGCGCGGGGCTGCCTTCAGAGCCGCCAGAAGCGCCGGATCAAACCCCTCGCCCGTGCCGCCTGCGGCATGGTCCGCGACCACGCGGTCAATGAGGCCAGCTGCATGGAGGCGCTTCATGGCTTGCGCAAGCCCTGTGACTCGCGCCGCGTCACCCTCCGCAGCCCGCGCGGGCAGCCCCAGCACGGGCGCAGTCTTCACCCCGGGGAGCTTCGCGGCAAGATGGCAAAAGAAGTCTTCCGTCATCGCCGCCGCATCTCCATGAATCTGCAGCACGTCCGCCTTCATGGTGGCAATGGCGGCGATCGCCTCATCCGTGAGCTCCGCCTCGTCCGTCACCGCAGCGACCTCCGCCGCAAGACCGGCGGCAAGGCACGCTTTGCGAATGTCCGCCGCAAGCTGAGGCGCGGCCTCCAGCGCCACGCGTCGCTTGGAGCGCGACGCGAGGATGAGCCCGACCGTGGCCGCCCCCGCCTTCACGGCGGCGACGGCGTCTTCGACGCGCGTGATGCCGCAGACCTTGCTGCGCCCGAAAAGGAGCTCCCGGACGCCCTGGCTCAGTTCAGGAGCCTTGGAGAGCGCCGAGCCGCAAAGGAAGGCGCCGATGCGGGGCTCAACTGAAGCGTTGTTCAAGTCCTTCATCGCCCGGTAGCCTGATTCGGCCACCAGCACGACGCCCTCGGGAGCCTTCGCGGCAAGCGCCAGAACCCGGCTGCGGTCCACGTCGAGCGTTCTCAGGTTGCGGTTGTTGACGCCCACGACGCGAGCCCCGAGACGACGGGCGCGCTCCAGGTCCTCCGCGGTGTCCGCTTCCGTGAGGATTTCGAGTTCGAGCCTCTGCGCGAGCTCTCCGAGCTTGCGGTAGCCCGCGTCAGACAAGACCGAGAGCATGAGAAGAATGGCGTCTGCGCCCGCCTGCGCCGCCGCGAGCACCTGGCTTTCCGCGACGAAGAAGTCCTTGGCGAGAATGGGAAGGCTCGTCATCTGCCGCAGCGCCGCCAGCCGCTCGAAGCTCCCGCCAAAGTACTGGGGCTCGGTCAAGACGGACATTGCGTCCGCAAAGCGCCCGTAGACCGACGCATAGGCCGCAAGGTCAATGTCGCCCTTCATGAGGCCTTCTGAAGGAGACGCCGCCTTCACTTCAAGAATCATGCGGCGGCCGGGCGCGGCAAGCGCGCGCTCAAAGACGGCCGCCCGCACTTCGCGGCCGAGCGCGGCGGCCCGCACCGCTTCCGCCGTGACGGGCGGCAGACGACGGGCGCGCTCAAAGGAGGCCGTGACAATGGGCGCCAGAACCGTGCCGTCGATGCCGTCACCGTTCAAATCGGGATGGCGCCGCAGGGCGTCGGACAAAACGCCGGGCTGGGGACGCTCGAACGCCATTACGCGGCCTCCTTTTCGTCGGATGCGAAGGTGGCGCGGTGCGCGGCGAGCGTGGCAAGCCCTGCACCGCAATAAAGCGTCTCGTGCGCAAGCTTCACAGCCTCGGAGAGCGTCGCCGCCCGCTTCCCCGCCAAGAGCAGCAGCGCAAGATTTGCGGCCACCATGTCGTGCTGCGCCGGCGTCCCCTTCCCCGCGAGAATCGCTTCCGTGATGCGGGCATTGTTCTCCGGAGCGCCGCCCTTGACGTCCTCCACGACATAGGCATTCGTGACGCCGAAGTCCGCGGGCGTGAAGGTGTGGCGCGTGATCGTGCCGTCTTCCTTCAATTCCACCGCCTGCGTCACGCCATGCACCGCGACTTCGTCCAATCCCGCGCCGTGCACCACGAAAGCGCGCTTCATGCCCAGCCCTTTGAGGGTCTGCGCCACGGTTTCGAGCAAGGCCGGATCGTAGACGCCGATCACGGCGTAGTCAGGATGCGCGGGATTCGTGAGGGGGCCCAGCACGTTGAAGACCGTGCGCACCTTCATCGCGCCTCGCACCGGGCCAGCAAAGCGCATTGCGGGGTGATAGAGCGGCGCAAAGCAAAAGCAAAAGCCCGTGTCCTTCAAAAGGTCAGCCGCCTCCTCGGGCGTCGGGCGAACGTTGATTCCAAGCGCCGTCAAAACGTCGGAGGCGCCGCTCAGGGAGGAGACGCCGCGGTTGCCGTGCTTGGCGATGTGAAGCCCCGCCGCGGCTGCCGCAAGCGCCGCCGTCGTGGAGACGTTGATCGTCTTCATGCCGTCGCCGCCCGTGCCGACGATTTCGCCGATTTCAATCCCTTCGGGACGTGGAAACGCCGTGGCGGCTTCGACCATGGCGCTGGCGGCGCCGCGAATTTCGTCCGGCGTCTCGCCCTTCATGCGAAGCGCCGTGAGAAGCGCCGCGAGCTGCGCGGGCTCGATTTTGCCCGCGAAGACTTGATCGAAGACCGCGCGAGCTTCGGCGGCAGTGAGGCTGCGCCCTCGGATGACGGCTTCGAGCACGTCGGGGAAGGCGATGGTGTTGAGATCGGTGGAAGTCATGGCGAATTTCCTTTGTCTGAGATTTCTTCAAGGGAATCCGCGGATTTCTGACTGGGGAGAATGACGCTATGAAAAAAGCCCGTCGGGAAATCCGCGGGCTTTTTCTGTTTCGGCTTTCTTTGCTGCGCTAGTGGCAACGCGCACGCCGGCAGGGCACCCGCAGTTCGGGGCGCCACCACCAGGAGGCCGCAAAGGCCGTGAGCTTGAGAGCGTGCGTCATGATGAAAGTCGTTGAATTCGGTTCGTTGTTCTGCATTCGGCGCCGGTGCGGCGCCTTCTTTTTTATGTTGCTCCATCCTGCAGACGGTGTCAATAAGGCGGTTGTCTTACCTCTTCGGGAAGGCGCGCGACAGCGTCGCTGCTTCAAGCCGCCGGCCTCTTCGCCGCTTCAAGCGCCATTCCGAAGTACAGAAACCAGAGATGCCGCCGAGCCCGATGAAAGGCGCCGCCATGGACACTCCTATTCTGACAAATTTGAGGATGACAGACCCCGCGCCACGCGTGAGGCTGCTGGCAGATCGTCAGTCAACCTGTTGCCAACGCACAAACTGTCGCTTTTCTTCGGAGAAGACGGCGGCGACGCGGATCAGCGGCTTTTGCGCTGAAG
>CAVJBF010000113.1:0-8288 GCA_963647785.1 Acutalibacteraceae bacterium | reverse complement strand
GGGCCTATGGACTATGTTTTCCTGGGGGTACTACATGCAAAAAATAGGTACACTCAAATTGCAACAGTATCTAGCTTATTTTTTCCTTGCGGGTACAATGCAGTAGGGTTCATTTAATAGAGCCATTCCTTTTCACAATTCAAAAGTGTTTTTACGCCAGCACATGCAAAGGAGTCCATTTGCGATGAGGGAAACTTTCGACACAGTGGTGAAGCGAACCGCTTCGCGAAAACCGATTCTCGCCCTGCTTCTGAGCCGCCTGCTCGATGAATTTCAGGGCCTGAGCATTCAAGACATTCTGTCCAAGCACTACATCGAGCCGCCGCGCCTTGGCGAGCCCGCGGATCCTGCTGACGACGCAGAATACGACACCCGCATCGTCGGCGCCTGCAGCGAAACCAACGAAGACGGCACCGTAGCGATTTACGACATTCTCTTTGACGCCAGAACGCCGCAAGGCGACTGGTTGCGCATTAACATCGAAATCCAGAACAAGATGGAGAGCTACGATCTCGTTAAGCGCATCATCTACTACCTTTCCCGCGAAGTATCTTCGCAGAAAGGCCGCAACGACTTTGTGAAGTCCAATTACGACGCGCTTCGCGGCGCCTGCTCCGTCTGGATTTGCATACACCCGTATTCGGAAGAGCGCGACTCGATTGCTAAAATAGGTCTGGACTTGTCATGGATTCGCCCTGAAGGAAAAGTGACGGATCCAGCGGACAAGCAAAAGATCAACCGACTCCTAAGAGCCTACATCGTCAACCTGCCCAAGCCTGACGCAAAGTCCGACCCCAAAGACTGGCTCAACACGCTGAGCATTCTGTTCGGACACGAAATTCCTATTGAAACCAAAGAGAAATTCCTCAAAACACAAGGTATTGTGAAAGATTCTGAATTAACAGAGGACATGCACAAGATGACCACACTTGACGAACTCTATCGAGAAGAACTGGCCCAGCGACTCACCCAGCGACTCACCCAGCAGCTCACCCAGCAGCTCACCCAGCGGATCACTCAGCAAGTCACCGAAAAAGTTACCCAGCAAGTGACCGAAAAGGTTACTCAGCAAGTCACAGAACGCGAACGTGCCAAAGCCGCGGCCGAGGCCCAATCTCAGGTGGAAGAAACCCGAAAGGAGTGCTTTGCGGAGACAGTGCGTCATTTGGCGCAACGTGGCTACGACTCGGACTGGATCGTCAAAAACTTAGGGGGAAATACGGAGGACATCCGGAAAATTCTCGCGGCTCAGCCGATGCCGCCCCCCGTGTCAGTGTCAGCTTCGGCTCCAGTCTGAGAAATTCAGCACGGGCAGCACCTCTCAAAGTCGCCGCCCGTTCCTGCCATCCCCCCCACATTGGCGGGCAGGCTGCTCCAGTGCCTTTCTGATATGCTCAGATTCTTTTTTATGTGAGCGCGCCTCCCGCTTCTGCGCTTTCCGCCATGTTCAATCTGCGCGACCGCATCGACATCATTCTTCGCGTGACGTTCGGCGCCCTGATCCTCGTCGGGTGCTACTTCGTCATCTCGCCCTTTCTCACACCCATCGTGCTGGCGGCGATCCTCACAGTCGTCTCCTGGCCCCTTTTTCAGTGGCTCAACACGAAGCTGCGCGGGCATTCCACGCTCGCTGCAGGGCTCATGGTAACCCTCATGATCGTAACGGTGCTCATTCCGCTCTCGATCGCCTGCACCATTCTCGCCAAGCAGATCCCTGGCGTCTTTGCCGTGATCCGCGAATGGGTGCACGCTGGAATGCCGCTGCCGACGTGGCTCACCTCGATCCCCTATCTGGGCCGCATGATTCAGGACGCCTTCCAGTTCGGCATTGACCCTTCGGAAATCCGCGGCTTTCTTGAAAAGTCGATCGATCCCCTTACAAAGTGGCTGCTGGGACTTTCACTTTCAGTGGGCAACGGCATCTTCCAGCTCGTTCTCGTCGCCTTCGTGGCCTTCTTCTTCTACCGTGACGGCAACACGCTCTCAGCGCGCACAGTGATGTTCATCAACCGCATTTCCGGAGGGCTGGCCGCTGAATTCACGGACATTCTCGTCAAGACCACCCGCTCCGTGGTATTCGGCGTCATCGGCACGGCGATCGGTCAGGGGCTCGTTGCCGCCGTAGGCTTCTGGATCGCCGGCGTGCCGAGCATCGCGGTGCTCTCGTCACTCGTCTGCGTCCTCTCGGTCGTTCCCGTGGGGCCGCCCCTTGTCTGGGGCCCTGTCGCCCTCTGGCTCTACGCCACAGGAAACGTGGGGATGGCAGTCTTCCTCGTGCTCTGGGGCACGCTCGCTGTGAGCTCCGTGGACAACTTCCTAAAGCCCATTCTCATCAGCCGCGGCACCTCGATGCCCTTGGCGCTCGTCTTTCTGGGGGTCTTCGGCGGCATCCTCTCCTTTGGATTCCTGGGGCTTGTGCTGGGACCGATTCTTCTCGCGGCAACGCTCGCGCTCTTTAAAGCCTGGGTGGCCAACAACCCGGCGATCGCACGCCAGATTGTCAAGACGACTCGTCGCCTCGCGGACGACGACAAGACGCCGGACAGCCCGTCTTCGGAAGACGACGCAAAGTCGGCGAAAAATTAAAGCGCTTTCCTTTGCGGCGGGAAAAATCGGCATCCTTCTTTAGGAGAATGTACCAACCCCGCCGCAATCCAAGTCAAATCGGCCTGTTTTACCCGACGCCTTTTGATTTTTTGCACCAGATCGGCGTTTTCCTGCATTAAACTCAGTCGTCCAATTATTCAACGAGCGGCGCCGCACCGTCTTTTTCCTTCGAAGAAACGGACATCCCCGCGCAGCGCCGCCAACTTTACGGAGCTTATCCATGGACTGGCTAAACAACCTCGTGGGCGACGTCAACAGCGTCCTCTGGGGCGTCTGCTGCCTCATTCCGCTCTTGTGCGGAACCGGCATTTTCTATTCCTTCCGTCTTCGTTTCGTGCAGGTCAGAAAATTCGGCCTTGCTCTGAAGCTGCTCTTCGGCGGCGCGTCTCTCTTTGGCAAGAGAGCTGACAAGACGGGCATGAGCTCCTTTCAGGCGCTGGCAACCGCCATTGCGGCTCAAGTAGGCACGGGCAACGTCGCGGGGACGGCCACTGCCATCGTGTCTGGCGGTCCGGGCGCGCTCTTCTGGCTGTGGATCGCCGCCTTCTTTGGCATGGCGACAATTTTTGCGGAAGCCGTGCTCGCGCAGACCTACAAGGGCAAGGACGCCGACGGCCACACGGTGGGCGGTCCGGCCTACTACATCACGAAGGGTCTCGGCGAAAAATTCCGCCCCATGGCTATCTTCTTCTCCATCGCGATCATCATTGCGCTGGGGTGCATCGGCAACGCCGTGCAGTCGAACTCCATCTCCATGGCGATGAAAACCGCCTTTGACGTGCCGCTCATCGTCACGGGCCTCATCACCGCCGTCCTCTCGGGCTTCATCTTCTTTGGCGGCATCGGTCGTCTTGCGAGCGTCTGCGAAAAGATCGTCCCTCTGATGGCCGCGGTCTACATCGTGGGCGGCACATTCGTCATCCTCTGCCACGCCTCCCAGATCATCCCCGCCTTCCAACTCATCTTTGAAGCCGCCTTCAATCCGCAGGCTGCTGTGGGCGGCGCTCTGGGCCTCACGGTCGCCAAAGCCATGCAGTTCGGCGTGGCGCGCGGCCTCTTCTCGAACGAAGCCGGCATGGGCTCCACGCCGCACGCGCACGCCGTGGCCAAGGTCGAGCATCCCGCCGAACAGGGTCTCGTCGCCATCTTTGGCGTTGCCGCGACGGTGATCATCGTGACCTTCACGGGCATCGTGATCCTCGTCACGGGCGTCCTGGACTACAAGACCACCGGCATCGAGCTCACGCAGCACGCCTACACCGCCGCCTTCGGCAGCTTCGGCATGGCCTTCGTCGCGATCTGCCTCTTCTTCTTCGCGTTCTCGACGATCATCGGCTGGTACTTCTTCGGCGAACAGAACGTGCGCTTCCTCTTCAAAGGAAAGGGCATGAACGTCTACCGCCTCCTCGTCTGCTGCTTCATCGTTCTTGGCGCCACCTTGAAGGTGGACCTTGTGTGGTCGCTCGCCGATCTCTTCAACGGCCTCATGGTCATCCCGAACTTGATCGCCCTCCTCGCCTTGAACAAGGTGGTGGTGGCGTCTTTGGACGACTTTGAAGCCAAGCTCGCCCTGCATGAAAAGACGCAGGCGGCTCTGGAAAAGAAGGCCGCGTAAGCCCGCCTTCCCGCCCATAAAAAACCGGCTCGGGGTTCACTGCCCTGAGCCGGTTTCTTTTTGCGGTTCTTGCTCTGGCGCCGCTACGCGAAGTGCACCGCAAGAAACATCATCGGCAGCCAGAAGATCAAGGCGATCGTCGAGGCCCCGATCGTTTCCGACGCGAATTCATCGTCCGCGCCGTACTGCTTGGAGATCACCGCAATCACCGCCGAGCACGGAAGCATCGCCGCCATCACAAAGACCTTCCTCATTACGGGATCCATGTCAAAGGGGATCGAGCAAAGGTACATCAAAAGCGGCCGGATCACATAGCCTCCAAGGAGCACAAGCCACACGTCCTTGGGAAGGTGCTTCATGCGCTCAAACCCCACCTTCTGAATCGTCATGCCGATGAAAATGATCGCAAGCGGCGTCGCCAGCTGTCCGAAGAGCTTCGTGGTGCTCGTGGCGATCAAGGGAATCGGCACGGACAAGAGAATGCAGGCCACCGCAATCACAAAGCCCGTCAGCGGAGGAGACATCACCATCTTCGCGCTCTTTTTGGAAAAGATGGAGGGCTTCTCGCCGCCCGTGAGCGCCACGCCGTCAAGTTGCACCTCGTAGAGCCCCACGGTCCAGATGTAGAGAACGTTCGCAAAGAAGTAAACCAGAAGGTACGGGATTCCCACGTCGCCAAAGAGCGCCATCGTAACCGGCATCCCCACAAACATGATGGAGCCCCCGGAGAAGCACGCCGTGAAGACGCCCGAGACTTCCCGGGTGACAAGCCCCAGCCTCACGAAAAGCCTCGCCACGCAGTGGTTGAGCCCGATGACGACAAAGGGCAGAAAACCCATCTTGAGGAGTTCCAGAAGCTGGTCGTGCGTGAACTTGCTCGTCATTGCGTAAAAGAGCATGAAGGGGATCGCGAGATTCACGATCTTGCTCACAAGCCGCCGCCCGTGATCGTCCGAATACCCCTTGTCGGCGATGTACCAGCCAATGGCGCCGATCAAAACGAGCGCGCCGATATTGGACAACGGTTGAATGAAGGCGTCAAGCACCACGGTCTCCTCAAAGTCTCACAACGCTGGGAAGTGTAGCCGCGATGGCTTGGCAAGGTGCATGGCGCCATTTGGAAGTCCTGCAAAAAGCTGCCTGCCAATCCCATGCTCGCCCGCGAGACGGGCGGGAGACTCGGAGCACTCGCTCTAGCGCACATCCTTGCGGCCGACGTATCGGCCTGACGAGTCGTAGCGACGTCCATTGGCGTCTACGCGCCCCGCATAGCGGCCGGTGGCGTCATACTGCCGGCCGTTCGCGTCCTTGCGGCCTACATAGCGCCCAGAGGCATCGTACTGGCGACCGGTGTCATCCTCCCGCCCAACATAGCGCCCAGAAGCGTCGTAGCGACGGCCGATCGCGTCCTCTCGACCCACATACCGGCCGCTGCCGTCGTAAATCCAGCCGTTGTCCGCCTTGCGGCCGATGTAGCGTCCGGACTGGTCGTAGAAGCGCTCTTCCGAAAGCGCCGCGAAGGGCGCCGCAGCCGAGAGCGCTAGCCCCTGAAGAAACAGGCGTCGAGTGGTCATGATTTCGCCTCCCATTCCACCCGCTATCGCAGCTTGCGGCCGTCCTTCCAGACGCCCGTCACTTTCAGCGCGTGAAGCGCCTCAGGCGCCGTCTTGAAAGGATCCGCCGAGAGCGTAATGAAGCTTGCGCGGGCGCCCGGCTCGATCACGCCGACACGCCCCGCTTCCGGCATCACGGCCGCTGCGCGGCTTGTGTAAAGCGCCAACGCCGTCCCGATCGTCACCGCCTCCTTCGGATTGAAGTCGCCGCCGTCCGAGTCCTTTCGCGTCACTGCCGCTTCAAGGCAGGCAAAAACGTCGTCCGTGTCACTCCAGGTCGTGCAGGGGGCGTCCGATGACATGCCGAAGGCATGCACCGCCTGCGCCATGCTTTTCACGGGATAGATCGCCGCAAAGTCGTCCTTTTCAAGCGCTGCGTGGTAGCTGCGCCACTCCGCAAAGGGGAAAATTACTTGCGTCGTGAGCCCCACGCGATGGCCCGCCTTCTCGAGCGCAGCGATTCGCTCGAGCTGGTCCGGCCGAATCATGCTCGCGTGCTCCAGACGAATGTCGGGCCACGCAGCTCCCTCAAGCCAAGGCGCTTCGTCCGCAAGCCAAGAGAGCACGGCGTCAATCGAGCGGTCGCCCATGATGTGGACGGCCACCTGTACGTTGTTGCGGCGCGAGAACGCCACCGCCGCCCGGAAGGCAGACTCCTCCAAGGTCATCATGCCTCGCGGGTACTCGGAAACACTTCCGTCCGCAGGCTGCCGATAGGAATGCCGAACGGCAGCAGTGCGTCCCGAAATTGATCCGTCCGCAAAGAGCTTCACGCCCGCGTAGCGCACGTCGCCCGTCGTCTCATCCGCCGTGAAGTCCGGCATGCCGAAGGGATCATCTCCCCCGCTCCATACTGCGTAGAGATTCATGTCCACCGGAAGTCCCCGGCGCACAGCCTCGCGGTAGAGCGTCAAAGGATCCGTCCCCTCGCCGCCACGGTGCGCCATCATGTCGCAGGTCGTGAGAATGCCGTGATCGAGGTAATGATCGGCAAGTCGCAGAATGTCTGCGAGATCGGTTTCAAAAGTTTTTGCAGGGCGTGCCCGAGCAGCGACATAATTGACCGCGCCGAGTTCAATGAGGCGGCCGTCAGGATTGCCTTCAACGTCCCGGCCGAAGGCGCCGCCTTCGGGATCGGGCGTGTTACGAGTGATTCCAGCGAGTTGAAGCGCCTTCGAATTCACCACGGCGCTGTGATAGTCCGAGCGGCGAATCCAGACCGGGCGCTCCGTGCTTACGCGATCGAGGTCAAGGCGCGTGGGCGTGCGCTTTTCAGCGAGAAGGCTCTCGTCGTACCCCCAGCCGTCAATCCAGCCGCCTTCCAATTTGGTAGCTGGCGAATCAGCGAGCGCCCGCACGAGGTCGTCAATGGATCGCACCAAGGGCGGCGTGCACGGCACGGCGGCAAGCGTCATCGCAAGCCCTTCGGGATGGGCGTGAACATCAAGGAAGGCGGGCATCACAAAGGCGCCGCCGAGATCAACTTCCTCTACGACATCCGGCGCCGCTGAGGCCCCAGAAACAAAGACGCCGTCCTCGACCGTGAAATCTGTAAGAAAGGCGTTGGATTCGCGCCCGGTGAAGGCGCGAAGGTTCTTGTAGCAAATACGCGACATGGCAACAGACCTTGCGAGGCGGAGAGCTCCCCCGTTAACAACTCCACGGATTGATCACATTAATGGGAAATGACTCAAAATCCTTCTCATTCCGCGTCACAAGGCACAGACCATGCTGCTTGGCAATAGCAGCAATCCAAGTGTCGGCGAATGGTTTTGGGGCAGGGAGTTGAAATTCAGCAAAAATTAATGCTGTGTTCATGTCGATGCCAAGAATCCTCCCTTCGAATGCAGTGACTACCTGCTGCTTGAACCATTGATCCAAAACCGTCCCTTGAGCGGAATCCCGTCTGGCTTTGTTCAGAATGCCGTACCTGATCTCTGCAATCGTAATGGCTGATGTATAAAGCGTGTCTACATCCCGATCCGCAAACCACGAAACCACTGACGAAGAGATACGAGGAGTCCCTAATTTCCGTAGTTCAGATATGACATTAGTGTCCAACAAGTACATCAAAACTCCACAGGCCTCAAGCCATTGTCTTTGCCTGGAACATGGGGGTCAAAATCAATTTCCGCCGCATCAGGTGAATAAAGCAATTCAACAATGTTCGGCTTCTTCAGTCCGCCAAGTTTTCGATAATCCGAATAGCTCATCAGAACAAATTCTGGCTCACCACGGTTTGTAATTACTACCGGCCCCAAATCTCTTGCACTCTCCCGAGCATGCTTGAAATTTTGGTTGACCTCTGTGCTCGTAAAAGAAATCATCTCAACCTGCCTCCCCATTAAACCTTTGACGTACTCCCCAGCCTAAAGGCTGAGGATTCTTGGATCAAACGCCGGATGCCGACTTTCGTCGGTCTGACTCCGGCTCTCCTTGACGGACGATCGTCC
>CAVJBF010000112.1:0-8392 GCA_963647785.1 Acutalibacteraceae bacterium | reverse complement strand
GCTTGGCGCTACCGCCCGCACTCGGGACTTTCACCCGTTAGAACGCGCTCGTGCCAAGCGCACCACCACGAAGCCCGAACGCCCCAAAAGGCCTTCGGGCTTTGTTTTTGTCCGCGCTCGCCTCCGCGGCGCCAAGCCTCGGCGCGCTACAATCCTGCCGTTTTTTCTTTTACCTGTTCGGACTCAAAAAAGTGACTGAATCCGCCACCGTCTACCGTCGGAACTACCGGCCCTTCTCTCACTCCATCGACTCGGTGGAGCTTGACTTCGTGCTCGATCCCGAATCCACGCTCGTCACCAACAAGATGAAGGTGACGCCCCAGCGCCAGTCCGGGGAGAGCAACCTTGTCCTCAACGCCAAAAACCTCACTTTTGAGAGTCTCTCGATTGACGGCGTCCCGGCCGCGAGCGACCGCTATCGCTTGACGGACACGACGCTCACGATCTTCGGCGTGCGCCACCAGACGACGCTCACCATCGTGAACCGCTTCTCGGCTGCGAAGAACACCGACCTTTCCGGCATCTACATGAGCGCCGGCGCCTTCATGAGCCAGTGCGAAGCCGAAGGCTTTCGCGCGATCACGTACTGGCCCGACCGCCCTGACGTGATGAGCCGCTTCACGGTGACGATCCACGCGGACAAGACAGCCTATCCGGTCCTTTTGAGCAACGGCAACCTCGTCGACAGCGGCGAAGAGGCCGAAGGCCGCCACTGGGTGCGCTGGGAGGATCCCTTCAAGAAGCCCTGCTACCTCTTTGCGCTCGTTGCGGGCGCCTTCGTGGACCGCAGCGAAAAAGTGACCTTGAAGAACGGTCACGAGTGCCTCCTGCAGGTCTGGACGGACGAAAAGAACTATGAAAAGAGCGCCTGGGCGCTCACGAGCCTCAAGAAGGCGATCTTCTGGGACGAAGAGCGCTTCGGGCTTGAATTGGACCTCAACCGCTTCATGATCGTCGCCACCGACGACTTCAACTTCGGCGCCATGGAGAACAAGGGGCTCAACATCTTCAATTCGCGCTACGTGATGGCCTCGCCCCTGTCCGCGACGGACGACGACTACGCGGCGATCGAATCCGTCGTGGGACACGAGTACTTCCACAACTGGACGGGCGACCGCGTGACGCTGCGCGACTGGTTCCAGCTCACCCTGAAGGAAGGCCTCACCGTCTTCCGCGATCAGGAATTTTCGATGGACATGGCGCCCGACGCCTCAAGCCGCGCCGTCAAGCGCATCCGCGACGTCCGGACGCTGCGCACCGCGCAGTTCCCGGAGGACGCGGGCCCCATGTCCCACCCCATCCGCCCCGACAGCTATCGCGAAATCAACAACTTCTACACCATGACGGTGTACGAAAAGGGCGCGGAAGTCGTGCGCATGCTGCAGACGATGCTGGGCAAGAACGGCTTCAAGAAGGGGCTTGACCTCTACATCCAGCGCCATGACGGCAGCGCCGTCACCTGCGACGACTTCATCCGCGCCATGGCGGCCGCAAACGAAACGGACCTCTCGCAGTTTGCGCGCTGGTGGGCTCAATCTGGCACGCCCCGCGTGACAATCGAAGCGCCCACCTACGACGAAGCGACGCACACCCTCACCGTCCGCGCCCGTCAGGCCACGCCCTCGACCGCGGACCAGAAAGAGAAGCTCCCGCTCGTCATCCCGATTTCGCTCGGACTCTTGGACAGCCGCGGCAACGACTTGGATCTCGTTTTGGCGGACGCCCCGGAGGCAGCGCCTGAAAAGACGAAGACCCTCATCCTTCGCGACGAAGCCGACGAATGGGTGTTCACAGGCATTCCGGAAAATCCCGTCCTCTCCATCGGACGCGGCTTCTCCGCCCCCGTCATCTTTGACTTCCCCTACTCCCGCGGCGAGCTCGCGTTCTTGTCGTGCCACGACAGCGACGCCTTCAACCGCGCCGAAGCGTTTGAGCGCCTGTCGCTTGAGTGCCTCGGCGAAATGATCGACGCCGCCGAGCACGGCGAAGACATTCCCGTGCCCGACGACTGGATGGAGACCTTCCGCCGGATTCTCACGGACGACAGCCTTTCGCCGCAGTTCCGCTCGGTCGTTCTCACGATGCCCTCGGAAACGACGATTTCGCACACGCGCACGATGATCAATCCCGAGACGATCCGCCGCGTGCGCTGCGCCGCGATCACGTCGATCGGAAGCCACCTCAGCATGGATCTTTCGGCGCAGGTCCTTAAAAACTTCACGCCCGGCAACTACGACCCCGAAGCCCGTCAGGCCGGAAAGCGCGCCTTGAAGAATGTTGCCCTGGACTACTGGCTCGCGGGCGGCAACGCCAAGGCGCTCTTGACGGCGCGCGACCAGTTTGACAACGGCGACAACCTCACCGACCAGCTTGCGGCCTTGAAGATGATCGTCAACAGCCAGAGCCCGGCGAAGGAGGACGTCTTGAACGCCGCCGCCAACCGCTGGTATCAGGATCCGCTCCTTATCAACAAGTGGTTCACGGTGCAGGCGACCGCCATCGCATCGCCCGGCGAAGCGCCCGTATTGGAGCGCGTGAAGGCGTTGATGAATTCAGGCGTCTTCTCGCTTGCAAACCCCAACAACGTCTATGCGCTTTTGAATGCCTTCATGACCGGCAATCTCGCCGAATTCCACCGCGAGGACGGCGAGGGCTACCTTTTCTGGGAAGAGATGGTGAAAAAGACGGACGCCATCAACACGCACGTGTCGGCGCGTCTTGCGCGAGCGTTGGACAACTGGCGCCGCTTTGAGCCGCGCCGCGCCAAGCTGATGCACCAGTCTTTGGTGAAGATCGCCTCGATGAAGACCTTGTCGCCCGGCGTGCGCGAGATCGTCGACAAGGCGCTCAACTTCCGCTGATTCGAACAATTTTGATTTTTCAGGGTAACCTCATGGCCCAGACTCTTAATGACTACCTTTCCCGCGAAGTGGCGGAAAACGGTCTTCCCGACGCGCTGAAGAAGCTTCTCCTCGCTGTCGCCGAAACCTCGAAGGCGATCAGCGCCGAAGTGGCGAGCGCTCCGATCGCAGGCGAACTCGGTCTTGCCGGCAGCGAAAACGTGCAGGGCGAAGACCAGAAAAAGCTTGACGTGATCAGCAACGAGATGATGTGCCGCGACCTGCTGAAGTTCGCGCCTGGCACGCTCTCCGGCATGGCAAGCGAAGAAATGGATCACGCGCTCGCGATTCCCGCAGACGCGCCCGTCGGCCCCTACCTCATCTGCTTTGATCCCCTCGACGGCTCAAGCAACATCGACATCAACGTCTCAATCGGCACCATCTTCTCCGTGATTCCGAGCCCGCGCGGCGCGACGCACGACATCACCGACGAAGACTTCCTGCAAAAGGGCGAAAATCAGGTGGCTGGCGGCTACGTCATCTACGGGCCGCAGACCCAGATGGTCTTCACCGTGGGCCGCGGCGTCGTGGTGTTCACGCTTGACCTCGCCAAAAACGAATACTTCCTCACCGCCGAAAAGGTGACGATCGCCCCCGCCGCCAAGGAGTTCGCGATCAACATGTCCAACATGCGCCACTGGGAGGCGCCGGTGAAGCGCTACGTCGAGGAGCTCCTCGCCGGCAAGACCGGTCCGCGCGGCAAGGACTTCAACATGCGCTGGGTCGCCGCCATGGTGGCCGAAGTGCACCGCATCATGAACCGCGGCGGCATCTTCATGTACCCGCGCGACAACCGCGATCCCGCCAAGCCCGGTAAGCTTCGCCTCATGTACGAAGCCAACCCCATGAGCTGGCTTGTCGAACAAGCGGGCGGCTGCGCCACAAACGGCCGTGAGCGCATTCTCTCCCTCCAGCCCGAAAAGCTTCACCAGCGCGTCGCCGTGTTCCTGGGCGCCCAGGAAGAAGTTGAACTCGTCACCTCCTACCACAAGGCTTGATTGACCATGCCCCTTACTCGCATTCTCTCGGCCGCGGTCTGCGTCGCCTTCCTCTGCGCGGGCGCCACGCAGGCGGAAACCACGATGAGCGAAGACATCCAGTCGGACGTAGCCACCTTGAAAAAGGATGCCTCCGACAGCTGGAGCGCCACAAAGAAGGCGTCCGTCAAGGCTTGGGACAAGACGAAGTCGGCGGCTTCGAACGCTTCTGCGAAGACGAGCGACGCGGCAAGCAACGGCTGGTCCAAGACAAAGGAAGGCGCTTCCAAGGTCTGGGACAAGACAAAGTCCGCCGCCTCGAGCACCTCTGCGAAGACGAGCGACGCCGCCAGCAGCGCCTGGTCCAAGTCAAAGGAAGGCGCCTCCAAGACCTGGGACAAGACGAAGTCCGGCGCCTCGAGCGCCTCTTCGAAGACGGGCGAGGCCGCCAGCAACGCTTGGAACAAGACTAAGCAGGGCGCCAAAGACGCCTACAACGCGTCAAAAACGAAGGCAAAGTCCCTTCTCTCGGAATAACGCAACTTTCCCTGCCTCAAATGCCCTGCGCCGCGCAGGGCATTTTCGTTTTCCGAGACAGCAAAAACGGCGGTCACCCACTGGAGGCGCCGCCGTGAAAATCAAGCCATCGACAATTACTTGAAGATGACGTTTTCCTTGAAACCGTCGCCCTCTTCCTTGTCAACCAACGTGTTCACATTCTTAAGGTCGCCGAAAGCCGACACCGCATGGCGGGTCGTCTGACAGGGGACGTTGCAGAACGGGAATTCCTTGCCGGTATCCACCTGATCCACCGAGATGTTTTCCTTCGCCGCCACATCCTTGGCGTACTCTTCACAAACTTCGGACGCGCCATAAGTCACCGGCGAATTGATTTCCTGCTGCGTCAGGCGGCGTTCACACTCGTTCCAGAAGGTAAGGCGATTCTTCGTGAGATAGCTCACGCCATCCGTCTTGTAATCCGTCACAACCCCGTCGCCGTTGAACTTGAAAAGCAACGATTTCACCGTGTATTCGCGCGAAGAAGCGCCGAACCCCAGCGTCAGGGCGCTCTTGGCGAAATTGCGGCCGAAAGAGCCTGCCGTATTGTGGCCCACCAGCCCGTAGGCGAGCACCATGCTGCCGTCGGCCGCTTCCGCCGTGAGGGTCGGCGTGCCGAGATAAGCGCGCACTTCCTTCATCGTCGTTTCGTTCACCTTGATGTAGGGGGAGACTACGGACGCGTTAAACCCATCGCTGTCCATGCGCACTGAGGCGCACCCCGACACCAGCAGCACGGCCGCAACGCAAGCGGCCAGAGTTACTTTTTTCAACATCGTGATTTTCCTTTATTAGCTGTATTTATTCCGGCGCCATATTCCTTGCGTCAAGGTTCCAAGCGTCGTAACTCATCCCGAGTTGACACACATTCTACGATAAAAGACAACGATGTTTCAGTGTCGATGCTCTATCTAACGCCTCCACACCTGTCTAGACATTTCGTCCAGCTTGCTCAGACAAAAACGGCGGCCACCCACATGAGGCGCCGCCGTTTCCCATAAACCGCCGAGTCGGCTTACTTCGTGCCGAAGAGGCGATCGCCCGCATCCCCAAGGCCGGGAACGATGTAGGCGCTTTCGTTCAGCTTCTCATCCAGAGAAGCCACGAAGATTTCCACTTCCGGATGGTGCTCCTGCACAACCGCCACGCCTTCGGGCGCAGAGACCAGCGCAAGGAACTTGATGGATTCGCCGGGAACGCCGCGCTTTTTGAGCACGTCGATCGCATGCACGGCGGAGTAGCCGGTGGCGAGCATCGGATCGCAGATGATGAAAAGGCGGTCCGTGACGTTCGGCAGACGCACGAGGTATTCCACCGGACGCTTGTCTTCGCCGCGATACATGCCGATGTGACCGACTCGAGCCGAGGGCATCAGTTCGAGAAGTCCGTCGCTCATGCCAAGGCCGGCGCGCAGCACCGGCACGATGACCTGCTTCTTGCCCGCAAGCGTCGGAGCGTTCATCGAGCAGATCGGGGTTTCGATGTGACGGTGCGAAAGAGGCAGATCACGCGTGAGTTCATAGCCCATCAGCACCGTGATTTCGCGAAGCAGCTGGCGGAACACGTTGGTGCTCGTCTCCTTCTGGCGCATGATGGAGAGCTTGTGCTGCACGAGCGGATGATCGACGATGTGCAGACGGGGGAAGCGGGGATCAGTCTTCATAAGAGGAATCACCTAAAAAATCGACTCAAACAGGCAGATGTTAGCGCGCCTCGCGACTTTTCTCGAACGTCCTTCAAGCTCAAAGCCTCACGGCGAGCGGGCTGCTCGACAATGCCAGGCTAAACAACGTCCAGTGCCCCGATCTTCAGGCCTTTGTAAACAACTGCGACGCGCTTCACGTTGGAAATATCCTTCAGAGCGTCGCCTGCCGCGTACCGAGTCGCCTGAACCTTCGCTTCGGCCAGGGCTTGCGTGACGGCGGCGTCTTTCTCCCCAGCGCCCAGGTGCTTCACCTCGATGACATAGGTCGGAAGCGTTTTGTTATCGCGAGGCGTGAGCAGCAGATCCATGAAACCCGTATCGCCGCCTCGGGATTCGTATTCAAGCTGACCACGGTAGTCTGTGGAAAACCAAAGCGTCGCCGCGAGCATCGTCTGGAACACCTTTTCGGTGAGTTGGGCGTGCATGTGCACGCCGCTGTCTTCGACGAGACGCTGGTTGGAAATTTCCAACCAGGGCTTCGGATCGCCGGCGGCGAGCGCTTGGTAGGCGTCCGCAAATTCCGCCAGATCGAACCAGTAGTCGCTTGTCTGCAGAACGTTCTTGAAGAAGTATTCAAAGAACTGGATGCCGATCGCCCGATTCGGCACGACAAGCGATTTTCTGTCCCCCGGCACAAACGTCAGGAATCCCATGTAGACGAGCGCGGAAAGCACGCTTTCGTTGCCCAATCGCCGGTGCTGATTGAGGTTGAGCGTTTGCATCCGGCCAAGAAACGGGATCGGCCGATGCTGCAGGGCGAGTTCAACGGTGTTGAAGACAAAAGCGGGATCGCCCAAAGAAAGAATCGCCTCAATCTTGTCCAGACTGTTGGCAACAGAGGGATCCAGCATGTCGTCGGGTTCGTCTCCAGTTCGTGCCAGAGCGTTCAGGTAGTACAGGCACATGGAAGCGTTGAAGACGCTTTCACGGCTTCTGGTGCTGAAGCAGTAGCCGTTGTACCACTCCTTCATGCGTTCGATGACTTCGTCAAGCGTCTTGCCATACTGCTTGAGGTCAACGAGCTGCGGAATCAAACTGCGCAACTCATTTTCCGAAAACCCGAACATGCCAGCAAAGGCGGGATCGTTCGTGAAGTTTGTGGCAATGGAAAAGCCTGACGTCATGGAGTCAAGCTGGATCGAAGTGACGCCCGTAATGAAGATCCATTCAATGGGCCCGCTTGTCGCCAAAGCTTTCAATTTGGCATAAAACGCCTTGAGCATGCCGCCGGATTTTGTGAGTCCGCGGAATTCATCCACGTCGGCAGCCAGAACCTCATTGGCGCCCTGATCATACTCATCGATGATGAGATAAATTTTGTCGCGGCAGCAGGCTGAGTAGGCGGCAAGAAATGAGGCGACAAGAATGCCAGGATCGGAAAATTCCTTTTCAAGGACTGGGATGAGTTCTTCAAATCCGTTGTGGGTGCAAAAGAATTGCAGCCCCGTCTGAAGCGAAGCGATGAAGCCTTTTTGGAAATTAGAGGGATCAATGCCGGAGAAGTCCAGGCGAAGAACGCGGTACGTGCTTGCCAGCGGCGTCTTGTGCTCGCCGATGTAGGTGCCGGCGAAGTTTTGTTCAAAGTCTTTGGCGGCAACGATGTCGTAGTAGGCCTGAAGCGTTTGCGTGAAGAGCGTCTTTCCGAAGCGGCGCGGCCGCGTGATGAACGGGTATTTGGCCAGCGTGCTTTCAAGAAGTTCGATGTAATGGGTTTTGTCCACGTAGGCTCCGCCCTCCTGACGAATGGCGTCAAAGCGGGCTAAGGAGTAAGGATTCTTCTTGAGAACAACTTTTTCAGACATGGCAGGCGGCGCTTTGGCGGCGCATTTCAATTGAGGCACAGCTTTTTGATTATAACAGTGATTTTGATGAAGAAATTATAATGTATCATCCAGGCTCATCGTGAGATGCTGGGAAAAACATGAAAAACTTGGCCAATCAGCGAAAAACTGCCTTGGACTTGCAGGCGGGAGCGAGATCATGAAGCAGGACCTGGAATGCGACAAGGCGGCAGTCCACGACCACTTGACTCCGCCATCACCCGGCATATTCACGCGTAATGCGCCTGGCAACAGGGTTCACGCACACTTTCGCCAAGACGCTCAAACGGTTCAGCGTGTTGTTTTCCTGCAAATCCACGATGAGCCTCCAAGCCGTTGCAATTTTGAGCGATTTTCCCACGGAAACGCTCGGGTCCGGTTCATCGTGGAATTCTAGGAAAAACGCAAAAAACTTGACAAAACAGCCAGAAG
>CAVJBF010000111.1:0-8442 GCA_963647785.1 Acutalibacteraceae bacterium | reverse complement strand
CTAAGGATTTGACCTAAGACACTGTTTCATTGGAGAAAAACACTGCCATGAGACATATCATCTATCGTGTGGCCACATTCCCTGGAGGTATCACGATAAGTGAGTGATGTTAAATGATTGATCTTCATAACTATTTCATTTATCATCTATGACATACAATGATTTTATATGCGTTCGCCCTGCATGAGGCATATTTGTGGGTTGACAAATAAGAAAAAATATGCCTTGGAGGCCTTCGGACATCGAAGGACGGCGCAGTCAAGGGAGACCGAGGAATAAATGGAAGGGGCCCGCCGCAACGCGGCGGGAAGGAGGCCGTTTATGCCGCAGGCCTTGACGGCGTCGGCATTCGATGTGAGCCTGGGCAGAGGGAGTATGGATCCTTCCATACTCCCGAGCCCCCTGGCGGCGAAGGCGGGGGGAGCGAAGCGAGGGGTGGCGTCTCTTTGAGATGGGCTCGGGTCAGCAGCAGGCCCCCATCGAAGAGATCACGGGGCTTGCCCCGTGACTCACTCACTAGGGAATCCTCGTCCTTTAGGGCGAGGAGGAAGTCAAATCGTCTTGTGGCAAGTGCGTGCAATGACGTCCAACTGCTGCTCACGCGTGAGGTCGATGAACTTCACCGCATAGCCGGAGACTCGAATCGTGAAGTTCGCATACTCAGGCTTTTCCGGATGCTCCATCGCGTCGATCAGCTTCTCAGTGCCGAAGACGTTCACATTCAAGTGATGCGCCCCTGCCTTGAAGTAGCCGTCCATGACGCTGACAAGGTTGGCGCAGCGCTCCTCGGCGGAGTGGCCGAGGGCGTCCGGACTGATCGTCTGGGTGTTGGAGATGCCGTCCAAGGCGTACTCGTACGGAAGCTTCGCCACGGAATTGAGCGAGGCAAGGAGCCCGTTCTTTTCCGCGCCGTAAGAGGGATTCGCCCCGGGAGAGAGGGGCTCGCCCCCCTTGCGGCCGTCTGGCATCGTCCCCGTCGCCTTGCCGTACACCACGTTGGAGGTGATGGTAAGAATCGACGTTGTGGGTTCGGAATTGCGATACGTCGGGTACTTGCGGATCTTTTTAAGGAAGGTCTTGAGCACCCAGACCGCGATGTCGTCAGCGCGATCGTCGTCGTTGCCGTAACGCGGGAAGTCGCCCGAAATCTCAAAGTCCACGGCGACTCCCTGCTCGTTTCGGACCGCCTTCACTTGAGCGTACTTGATGGCGGACAAGGAGTCTACGACGTGCGAAAAGCCCGCGATGCCGGTCGCAAACGTGCGGCGCACGTTGGTGTCGATGAGCGCCATTTCGGCCGCTTCATAGAAGTACTTGTCATGCATGTAGTGAATGAGGTTGAGCGTATTCACATAGATGCCGGCAAGCCAGTCCATCATGACTTCGTACTTCGCCATGACTTCCTTGTAGTCCAAAAGGTCGCTCGTGACGGGACGGTAGGCCGGAGCCACCTGAGCGCCCGACTTCTCGTCCACGCCGCCGTTGATTGCGTAAAGGAGGCACTTCGCGAGGTTAGCGCGGGCGCCGAAGAACTGCATCTCCTTCCCGGTTTCCGTGGCGGACACGCAGCAGCAGATGGAGTAGTCGTCGCCCCACACCGGACGCATCACATCGTCGTTTTCGTACTGCACGGACGACGTGGCGATGGAAACCTTCGCGGCGTAGCGGCGGAAGGCCAGAGGCAGCGCCTTCGTATAGAGCACCGTGAGGTTGGGCTCGGGGGCTGGCCCCATGTTTTCGAGCGTATGGAGGAAGCGGAAGTCGTTTTTCGTCACCATGGATCGGCCGTCCATGCCGAGGCCGCCCATTTCAAGGGTCGCCCACACCGGGTCGCCCGAGAAAAGCTGGTTGTAGGACGGAATGCGCGCAAACTTCACCATGCGGAACTTGAGGACCAGGTGGTCGATCAATTCCTGCGCCTCGCTTTCGGCAAGCGTCCCTTCTTTGAGATCGCGCTCAATGTAGATGTCAAGGAACGTGGAGATGCGGCCCACGCTCATTGCGGCGCCGTTCTGGGTCTTCACGGCGGCGAGGTACCCGAAGTAGAGCCACTGCACGGCTTCGCGGGCGTTCTTGGCAGGGACCGAGATGTCAAAGCCGTAGGAAGCCGCCATCTTCTTCATGTCGGTCAGGGCTCGCATCTGATCGGCAAGCTCTTCGCGCTGGCGGATGACGTCTTCGGTCATGATGCCGCAGCCGCAGTTCAAGTGGTCCTGCTTCTTCTGCGCAATGAGAAAGTCAATGCCGTACAAGGCCACGCGGCGGTAGTCGCCCACGATGCGGCCGCGGCCGTACGTGTCGGGGAGCCCCGTGATGATCTTGTTCTTGCGGACCGCGCGCATTTCAGGCGTGTAGGCGTCATAAACTGCCTGATTGTGCGTCTTGCGGTATTCGTTGAAGATCTGCTCGAACTTCGGGTTCGGGGTGTAGCCGTAGGTGGTGCAGGCTTCCTGCGCCATGCGGATGCCGCCGTAGGGCATGAAGGCGCGCTTTAAAGGCTTGTCCGTCTGCAAGCCCACGACCTTTTCCAGATCTTTCAGCGCGGGATCAATGTAGGCGGGCGGATACGCCGTAATGGACGAGACGACTTCAGTCTCGATGTCCAGAACGCCGCCCTTCGCACGCTCCTCCTTCTGGTACTCCTGAACGCGCGCCCATAGCTTGTCGGTTGCTTGCGTCGGTCCCGTGAGGAACGACTCGTCCCCGTCATAGGGCGCGTAGTTCTGCTGAATGAAATCACGCACGTCGACTTCGTCGAGCCAGTGCGTTCCCTTGAAACCTCTCCAAGCCTCGTTCATCGTCATGATGGGAGCTCCAAAAGTGAGTGAGTAGTCAGTCGCCCGACGCCTTCAGCAGCCGGCGAGCGTTCAAAATTCGATCCTTTTCGGGCGGAACGGCGTCTTCGAGCCGGTACGGCAACCCCAGTTCGTGCCACTTCCAGCGCGCGAGATTGTGAAAAGGCAGCACCTCGACGCGACGCACGTTGGAAAGCGTCTCGATAAAAGCGCCCAATTGGGCAAGCGCCGCGTCGTCATCCGTCCATCCTGGCACCAAAACGTGCCGAATCCAGACGGGCTTATGGACGGCATCAAGGTGCCGCGCAAAGTTCAGAATGTTCGAAAGGGGTTTTCCAGTGAGGCGCCGGTGCTGCTCGGGGTCGATGTGCTTCACGTCAAGGAGCACAAGGTCCGTCACGGCAAGAAGCCGGTCGATCGCCTCCGCCGTCGTCTCCCCCCAGGGCTCGCCTGCGGTGTCAAGCACAGTGCTCACGCCTTCGGCCTTCGCGAGCGCAAAGAGCTCCGCAACGAAGGCGGTCTGCAAGAGGGGCTCGCCGCCGCTCACGGTGATGCCGCCCTCGTCCCCCCAGTAGCTGCGGTAGCGCAGCGCCTTCTTGAGGACGTCCTCAGGCGACATCAGTTCCCCCCGGTCTTCCTTCCAGGTGTCAGGGTTGTGGCAGTAGGCGCAGCGCATGCGGCACCCCTGCATGAAAACAACGAAGCGCACCCCGGGCCCGTCCACGGACCCGAAGCTTTCAAACGAATGAATGCGACCCTGCGTCATTTTAATTAGGTGTAAACACCAAAGAAAACCTGAACGATTTCACTTTAGCACAACACTCTCACCCGCGTCATCGCTCCATCGGCCCAATGAACGCCTTCTATCGACCTAATCACCCGCATCCACCGGCACGAACGCCCCGCCTTCAATGTCTTCAAAAAGCCGGTAGTCGTGTTCTTCATGCCGTCTCTCCGTTACTCATCCTCATCCGCCTTCTTCAATTCGCACCGCCCGGCGCTTGCTTCAGACACCGAAGCCGCGAGTCGAACGAGAGCGGCGTCCGGCACCTCGAGCCGGTACGTCACGTCGCCCGCGAAGTCCCGGGAAATCACCACTGCACCAGCGTCTTCAAAAAGCCGTTGGAACTTCCCCATAAAACGCGGCTCAAACGTCACCACGCATTGCGTAGCCGGAATCCGCTCCTTCACGGGAAGCGACTCCAAGCCCAGCTTCACGAGATCCTGATACGCCCGCACGAGTCCCCCGGTTCCCAGGAGCGTCCCCCCAAAGTAGCGCGTCACAACGGCTGCCACCTCGCCCACGCCGCAATGGAGAAGCACCGTGAGCATCGGCCGCCCGGCGGTGCCCTTCGGTTCGCCGTCGTCGCTTGCGCCGATCAGAGCAGTGGTTTCCGGCGCCCCGGCGTTGAAGGCCCAGCAGTTATGGTTCGCGTCGGGGTGCCGCGCCTTGAGGCGATCTATGAAGGCCTTCGCCGCCTCGGGCGACGTCACGCGCGCCATCGTCACGATGAAGCGCGAGCGCTTGATCACCATTTCGGCCGAATGTTCAGCGCCGGGCGCAAGGTCGGGTACTTGATATGTCATGCGTTTTTTCTTTTTCGAAACGTCCGGGCGGCCGTTGAGCCCCGGCTCTGAAAGGTCATTATAGGGTGCGCCTTCGTTCGCAAGCCCCCTTCTTTTCAATAAAAATCAAAGCAGGAGGCCGCACCCCAAACGCGGCCGATTCTGCTAAAGTTCCGCCCCGTTTTTCAACCCTTCACCGAAAGATAACGCGAGCAGAAATGCCGAACTATTCCGCCCCTGTCCAAAAGCCCAAGATGACCTGCCTGCAGCTCACAATGGCCGTGATGCTCAACATGCTCGGGTCTTCCATCATCCTCATGCCCACGAAGCTGGCTGAAATCGGCACCATGTCGATACTTTCGTGGATCGTGACCATCACGGGGGCGACAGCGATCAGCTACGTTTTCGCCAAATGCGGCATGTTCAGCCGCAAGCGAGGCGGCATGGGCGGGTACGCCGCCTACGCGTTTGGAAAGTCCGGCAGCTTTCTCGCCAATTTCAGCTACGGCCTGTCGCTTGTGATCGCCAACCTCACGATCGCGATTTCGATCGTGGGCTACATGATCGTTCTCTTTGACTGGCAGCTCACGCCATTGGAAATGGGCCTGGCGAGCATCGCCGTCATCTGGGTGTGCAGCCTCCCCAACATCGGCGGCGCCCGCTTCATCGGCCAGCTCTCCCACTTCTCAAGCTACGGAATCCTCATTCCGATCTTCATCCTCACGATCGTGGGCTGGTTCTGGTTCTCACCCGAGCGGTACGTCGCCGCCTGGAACCCGCAGCACTTGACGCTCTTTGACGGCATCAGCGCCGGCATCTCCATGACCTTGTGGGGGTTCCTCGGCATTGAAACGGCGTGCGCCAATTCCGAAGCCGTGGAAAACCCCGAAAAGTCGGTTCCAAAGGCGATGGTGCTCGCGGCGCTGGGCTCGGGCTGCGTCTACGTGGTCGCCAACAACCTCTCCTTTGGCATCGTGGACAACGCGACGCTCTCGCACTCCACCGCCCCCTTCGGCCTTGTGTTTGCGACGATGTTCACGCCCGCTGTGGGCAAATTCGTGATGGCCCTGATGGCGCTTTCCTGCGCCGGCTGCCTCACGAGCTGGCAGTTCACGATTTCTGAAGTCTTCCGCGTCTCCGCGCACGAAGGGTACTTCCCCAAGATCTTCATGAAGGTGTCGCGGCTCAACGTCCCGGTGGCAGGAATGATCCTCATTCTCGTCATGCAGTCGCTTGCCGCCCTGCTCACGATCGATCCCCGGCTCGAGCAGCAGTTCTACATTCTGAAGGACATCGCGGTCGTCACGAACCTCGTGCCGTACCTTCTCGTCTTCGCGGCCGTGAACGTGATCCTTCATCGCGAACCCGTGGACCTCAAGACCGTGCGCCGCACGATGTTCCTGGCGGCCTTCTCGTCCCTCTACTCCCTTTACGCCCTCTACGCCTGCGGCGCGGACGCCATGATGTGGGGCGCGCTCACGACGTTTGGCGGCATCTGGCTCTACGGGTACGCTGCGAAGTCCCTCGAAGTGAACGGGCGGCTTCGCGGCGAGGAATAGTCGCCTTTTTTGTCGGATGGATCCGTGCGAAGCATCCCGCGGCAATCTGCGTAAATCTGCCCAGACCAGAAGTTCCCGGCGCAAGCTTTCATGACGAAAGCAGGCGGCCGGGGACTTTGCTTTCAAATTTGGCGGCGCATCAGTGACACAATGGCTTCCTGAAGACTAATGACAGACTTCGCCTTTCGCGTCAAAAGGCGAGGCACCCATATGCAGGACGCCGCATGAGAACAAGATCAAAGAACATCATCCAGTCGATCCTCAGTCTGGCGCTCATCGTGACCGTCGGGCTGATGATCGTGGAAATCCATCGACTTCAGGGCACGGCTCAGGTCGTGAACTACGCGGGGCTCGTGCGCGGCGCCTCCCAGCGCCTCGTGAAGCTTGAAATCGCCGGCAACGAATACGACCGCCTCGCCGCAACGCTCAACCAGTACCTTGAATCGCTCGCCAACGGCGGCGGCGCGGCGGGCCTCATTCGCTTGAACGACCCGGTCTTTCAAGACCGCCTCCGAACGCAGGCCGACACCTGGGCCGAATTGAAGGACGAACTCGTCAACGTGCGCCAAACCATCAAAGTGCAGGGGATGGAGCAAAGCGACATCGTGAACATCAGCGAAATCTACTTTCACTTGTGCGACGAGACCGTAAACGCCGCCGTCGCCTATTCACAGCGAATCGCCTCCAACCTGCGTTTTTTGGAAACCCTTTCCATCGCCCTCATGGCGCCCCTGCTTGCACTCCTCGTCTTTGAAACGCTCAAAGTCGTCGCCATGCGGCGCGAGAACCTCAGGCTCAAGAAGAGGGCCTACGTCGATCTGCACACCGGGCTTCCCAACAAGAGCCGGTGCGAGGAGCTGCTGCAAGACATGGCATTCCTCGACAAGGACACCGCGTGCCTTGTCTTTGACATCAACAACCTGAAGGAAGTCAACGACTCGCTCGGCCACTCCGCGGGCGACCTGCTGATTCAGAACTTCGCGCGGCAGCTAAGAAGCGTCCTTCCCGCCGAACACATCGTGGCGCGCTACGGCGGCGACGAATTTCTCGTGGTCGCTCACCACGTCACTGAAGCCAAGGTCGAAAGCCTCCTCAACGCCGTAAAGCAGCACTTTGACCTCTTCAACCGCTCGACGAACGCCTTGCCGATTTCGTTTGCCTGCGGCTGGGCGCATTCAGCGCGCTACGAGCACTGCACGCTGCGCACCCTCTTTGACGCCGCGGACAAGTCAATGTACGAGCACAAGATCCGTTGCCACGCGGCGCGCGGCGTCCATCCGACGCCGCAGGATGCCCCCGCCGCCGAAGCGGCGAAAGGCTAACCATTCACAATCCCGGAAATTCCGGAACAAACCCAACCAAGGAGAAACCTCCATGAAAGCAGCTCAGCTTCGCCTCGCCTGTCTCGCACTCGCCGTGACGGGCCTCACCGCCTGCAGCACGACGTCAATGCAGGCCGTGCCCGAAAAGGACGCGGCCCCCGTCTTGAACGGCGCCCTCATTCTCGATCAGCCGCCCGCCAAGGGCTCCCCCGCCCAGCAGGCCGACGAGGCCTCCTACCAGCTCGGCCTTGCGCTGCGCAACACACCGCGCGGCAAGCGCGCTGCGGAAGACGCTGACATGCTCGAATTCGACCCGATGCTCGGCCGCTTCTCGGAAACGACCGGCGTGCAGATCACCCAGGAGAACACGCCAGAGACATATCGCCTCCTTGAAATCGCCTGGCCTTCCATCGTCCAGACCATGCGTCCCGCCAAGAAGGCCTTCGGCCGCGACCGTCCGTTCATCGTGCACCCGGAAGACCGGACCTGCCGCCCCGACCTCATTGACGAACTTTTCAAGCCGCGCAGCCGCGGCAGCTACCCTTCGGGGCATACGATGCGCGCCTGGACCGTGGCTTTGACGCTCGCCGCGCTGATGCCGGATCAGGCCAACAAGATCCTGCGCGAAGGCTTTGACATCGGCGAAAGCCGCTGGATCTGCGGCCCGCACTGGAAGTCTGACGTGGAAGCCGGCCGCACGCTGGGCGCTTCCGTCTACGCTCGCCTCACGGGCGATCCCGCGTTCTCGACGCAGATGCAGCGCGCCAAGGACGAAATGAAGAAAAAGCGAGGCCTCTGATCCTGCCTCTCCTTCAACTTCAACGCCCGGTCTTCCTTTTCGAAGCCGGGCGTTGAAATCTCCTCAAAACGAATGCCGCCCGGCGATCACGCGAATCCCGGGCGGCTTTGAAACGCCTGGCAGTCGAACTACTGCTTCGTGCCGGCGATGAGGTCGATCAGCGTCAAGGTCGTCTCCAGACTCTTCTCCCACGAACGCATCGGCATGAACTCGCAGTTCGAATGGAAGTTGTGCGCGCCCGTGAAGTAGTTTGGCGTGAGGATGCCCTTCGTGGAGATGAAGGAGCCGTCCGTGCCCCCGCGCATCGCAGTGGTCTTGGGCTCGATTCCGAGGATTTCAAAGGCGCGGTAGATGTGGTCGATTCCGACGCGGTTCTTCTCGGTCACGGCGTCGGCGATGTT
>CAVJBF010000110.1:0-8498 GCA_963647785.1 Acutalibacteraceae bacterium | reverse complement strand
AAAAAGTGGCCGACCCAATTTGAGAGAAAGGTGACCCACTTATCGTAGATTTACACACGCCCTGACTTCGCCGCCTCTCACCAAACCGCCTCGCCTTCTTCCTGAACCAGCCGAACAAGCTCCGTGCCCGCATAAACCGCCGCCACGCGCTTCAAATTCGGGATGCCGCGGATGTTTGAGCAGCGAGCGTAACGGCGTACCTGCTCGAGCGCTCCATCCAACGCCTTTTGAACCGCGGCCTCGGATTTTCCTTCTGCCTTGGTGAGATGCTTGAATTCGACCAAATAGGTCGCCTTAACCGGCGATCCCTCCACGGGCCGAATCAGCAGGTCGATTCGTCCGCCCTCGGGACCGACGGCCTGTGCCTCCCGCACCGCCTCGACGTCGCTGTCGAAGTAAAGCGACGCCGCTACCAGCGTCTGAAAGTCGCTCTCCGAAAGGTGCACAGCAGCCATGGCGTCGCTTTGCTCGGCAAACCTTGTGCTCGCCGAGCGGAAAAGCGGCTCAAGATTTCCGCCTTCCAGCGCCCGATAGGCTGCCGTCAGATCGCGCGCCGAGTAGCAGGAAGAGTTGCCAGTCAAAGACAAAATGTACTGCAGATAGTACTCAAAGAATTGAATTCCTACCGCCCGATTGGGCACAACCAGCTTGTGGCGGTCGTTGGGCGCAAACGTCAGATAACCCATGTAGAACATGGCGGAAAGCACACACTCCGCATTGAAGCGGGCATCACGGTTGACATTGAGGAGCTGCAAGCTGCCCGAAGGAAAGTCGATCGGCTCATGCTGCAACGCCTTCTCCACCACGCTCTTCACAAAATCCGGATCACCGAGACTCAAAATGCCGCTGATCTTTTGCAAGTCCTGCGCAAACGAAGGATCCAGCATTGTGTCCGGCTCTTCATTTTCATCCCGGATGGCGTCGAGATAATAAAGGCACATAGACGCATTGAACACCGCTTCACTCGTCCGGGCGCTGAAGCGATAACCGTTGTACCACTCCTTCATCCGCGTCACAATCTCATCGAGAGAATGCCGGTACTTCTGCAGGTCAATCACCTGAGGAATGAGCTGTCTCAGCTCCGTCTCCGTAAAACCGAAGAGCGTCGCAAATTCCGATCGGGTCGTGAAGTTCTTCGCAATCGAAAAGCCCGATGTCATGGAATCGAGCGCAATAGACGTCACGCCGGTGACATAGATTCGCGCCACCGGCCCAGTGTCCGAAGTCGCACTCTTAACCTTCGTGTAGAAATCCTTGAAAAAGCCCGCCGTGGACGTGATCTGCTTGAACTCTTCAATTTCCCGCGACAGCACAGCGTTGGTCAAGTGATCATACTCATCGATGATGACGAAAACCTTCTGGCAGAAATCCGGGCCAAGGATTGAGAAAAAGGCCTCGATCAGCTCTGCAGCGCTTTGGAAGGTTACGCCAAGAATTTCCTGCTCGCGCGGATGCGGGTAGTAGTTGAAGAAATTCACCAGCGCGCTGCGCACGCATCGCAGGAAGGCACCTTTTGGATTTTCACTGGAAACACCTGCAAAAATAAACTTCAGCACATAAAACTGGCTCGCCAGCGGCGTGCGATGCCTGCCAATATATGTGCCCTTGAAGTTCTTCTCAAAGTAAGGCGCCTGCGACTTGTCGTAATACGCTTGAAGTGTTTCCGTGAAAAGCGTCTTCCCAAATCGCCTTGGCCGGACGATAAACGGAAAGCGAGAGCCGCACTGCTCAAACGCCTCAATGAAGCGCGTTTTGTCCACGTAGGCAAAACCATCGAAACGGATGGAGCGAAACCCAGAATTCCCGTAAGGAATTTGTTTCAGCGCGATGTTGTCAGTCATACCCAAACCTTGCTCGACTACAAATTTCTAAATAGAGCAACAACTCGTCCAATCTTATCATGCAACAATAGTTCCCGCTTGCCATCTGAGCCTTCGGTTCATCGTGCCATCCAGGGAAAATCACGGCCCATCGTGGATTTGTAGGCAAACAACACTCCTGAACCCATGCCACGGCGACGGCAGCGCTTCCGCCCTACCCGCTGAAGCGGGTGCGTAGGATGACGTCGTCAAAGCAGTGTTTGAGCGTCTCAACGACGGTGCGCGTGAGTCCTGTCGCCAGACGCACTGCGCGAGAACGTGCCGGGCGCTGACGGGATCAACTTTAGTTCACAGGTGAATTTTTAGGATACAGTACGTCACAATGTTTTAGATGCGATAGATGCTTAAATTTTCATGTTGTATCAGTGTTGATGAGCATGAGCCTCTGTTGTTTCAAGTGCAGCCAAAAGCATGTAGACAGACAAAATACCCGGGAACTAAAGGTCAATTGATCATGGAATACCGCATGTCGGTCCGCAAAAGCCACTTGACGCCGCAGGTGCAGGACTACGCTTCCGCCTTATTGCATCTCGAGTCCCGCAAAAGATCTCACGCAATCCTGCTGATCATAGGATTTTTTTTGATGATTTATCAAACTTTTTTCGATTTTCCAAAGTTCCACGGCGAACCTGAATTTGTGCAGCGGCCGGAAGTCGTTGCCTGACGTGGTATCGTTTCAGTGCAATCCATCCCCCAAAGGATTTTTCCATGCAGAAAAGGCTGGCCGTCGGTGATGAAAATTTTCCGGACATGATCCGAAAAAACTGCTACTACGTAGACAAAACAGAGTTCATCAAAACTGTGACGGAGTCCGACAGCCGTGTGTTGCTCATTGCCCGGCCACGACGCTTCGGCAAGACCCTCTTCATGGACACCCTGAAGAACTTCCTGCAGATGGATTTTGAAAACCCTGGTGCGGCAAACAAGCAGGCGCAGCTCTTTGCGGGGTTGAACATCACAACGCATGCAGACTTCTGCCGCGAGTTCATGGGACAGCATCCCGTCATTTCGATTTCGTTGAAAGGCGTGGAGGGCGGCAACTACGAGAAAGCCTATCGGCAGCTCGCCGGCAAGCTGAGCTGGGTGGCGGCTCAGTATGACTTCTTGCTTGAGAGTCCCCGATTGAGCCTTCAGGAGAAAGCCAAGTTCAAGCAGTACCTGGACGTTGACAGCCTGCGTGATCTTGCTCACGAAGACGATTGCAAGGACTTTTTGAAAAACCTGACCGTCTGGCTCAACAAGCACTTTGACCGTCAGGTCGTGCTGTTGATCGACGAGTATGACGTGCCGCTGGCGAAGGCGGCGCAAGGCGGATACTACCCAGAGATGCTGGAGTTGATTCGATCGGCGTTCGGCAATGTCCTGAAGGAGGATCCCAAGGCCGCCGTCAATGCGACCGCCTGCCTCTTGAAGGCAGTGCTGACCGGGTGTCTTCGGGTGAGCAAGGAGAGCGTTTTCACCGGAGTCAACAATTTTGACGTCAACACCGTCTGTTCGCAGGACAGGCTGTTGAGCGACATGATCGGATTCACGCCGTCGGAAGTACAGACGATGCTGGCAAGCTTCGGGCTTTCCTCCCGCATGGCAGATGTGAAGCACTGGTATGACGGCTATCGCTTTTACCGCAGCGAGATCTACTGTCCCTGGGATGTCATCAACTTTGCGTCCAAGGCGTTGGCTAGCGGCGACATCGAAGGCTACATGCCGGAAAACTACTGGGACAAGACGAGCGGCAACGCGATCATCGATGAGTTCCTCAGCTTTCTTTCAAACGAAGAAGCGGACCGCATGCAGGCGCTGGTTGACGGCGAATCCATCGATTTAACGATCAATGACAAGCTCACTTACGGTGACTTCGCCCAACACAAACCGCAGGATTTCTGGACGCTGCTGCTTTATTCCGGCTATTTGACGACCGAGAAAAAGCTTTCTTTGAACTGCTTTCGAGTCCGCATTCCGAACGAAGAAATCCGAGACACGTTCATTACGAACGTGAAGCTTCGGTTTTCGGAAGAAAACGCCGGGTTTGCGTCGGCAGGCCGGGATCTTGCCAAGGCTGCACTGGAGGGGGACGCCGACCGGATGGCGGAGATTCTGGTGCCGCTTCTGGAGAACTACGTTTCCATCCGAGACGTGGCCACGAAGGCGCCCGCTGAAAACTACTACCACGGATTCCTCACGGCGCTGCTCAGCTGTGCAGGCGCTTTTGCCAAGGACCTTCGTTCCAATGCGGAGGCAGGTGACGGTTTTGCGGACTTGGTCTTCACTAGCGGCGCAGGCAGCCGACGCAACGGCGTCGTCATCGAAATCAAGCGCTGCGACAAGCCCGAGAACATGTACGACTGCGCCGACGCCGCGCTGCAGCAGATCAAGAACAAGCGGTACACCGCTTATCTGGACCGTCTTCGCTGCAGACGACAGCACGTCTACGGCATTGCCTTCTGCCGCAAGGACTGCGCGATTTCCTATGACAGCGCTAGCCGCTAGCGGAAGCCCCAGTTGCAGGCTTTGCCAGTGATCTGGTGCACGGCGTCAAGCGGCTTGCGCAACGCCACCTTCGCACGCACCGTCCGCAGCTGCTTGAGTTCGATGTTTCTCAGTTGCTTGTCCCCGCAAACCAGCGAGTCTGGTCAGAGCGAGTCAAGGGCCGAATGTCCACCGGCGGATCGTCCTTGCCTTGCGCAGCTGGATTCTCCGTCGCCTTGTCAGACACGCCGTCAAAAAGGTCGTACCCCGTGAGAGCGCCGCCCGCAAGCCCCAGCCACCGGCCGATGCCGTCCGTAAAACGAAAGCCGGATTTGTCGCTTTTCACCTTCCGATGCTGCGCATCATCCGAATTCATCCGCACGAGCGGCACGTCGCAGTGGTAGCGGCTCAGCGCCGTGTTGTCGAGCCTCAGTCGCCCGTCGCTCTCATTGAGAACGAGACCGTGGTCGCTCGTGTAGACCAGTGAAAAAGAATCACCTGTCTCCTTCAGCTGTCGGTACACGTTTTCCAAAAAGCGATCCGTCTGCGCGATGGAGTCCGAATAGCAGGCGATCTGCTGGTACCGCGCATCGGTGATCGTCTTCGCTGACCAGCCTTCGATGCGGCGGCAAGCATCTGTGTGCGATCCCATGATATGCAGGACGATGAACCGCGGCCGCGATTCGCCGTCTTGCAGCACGCCAGCGAGCGGCGGCAGAAGCAGATCGTCCGGGAACGATCCCTGCTTGTAGCTTCCCGTTCTCACAAAGAGCGTCTGGTCCGCAAGCGTTGAGACCGCGGTGATCGGCGTGTCGAATTCGCCCGTGAAGCCCTGATTGGAAAGCCAGTACGTTGCAAAGCCGCCCGCCTTCGCCAAGCCCGTCACCGTCCGAGAGTAGTCGGGGAAATCACCGACCTTTCCATGCGTGAGCATGACCCGCAGCGACGCCACAGTGTTCTTCCCGGCGGAGGTCATGCCTTCCACCAACGTCCCCTTCACGGAATCCAAAAACGGCGTGTTTTCCACTGGATAGCCGTAGGCGTGCAGATAATCCCGCCGCACCGACTCGCCCAGCACAAGCACGTAGTTCTTGTAGCGGACGTCAACGGGCTTCACGCCGTCAGCCAGCCAGGCGTTTCGCCGGGCCATCTGCGACAAAAACGACTGCTCCTTCTGCGTGTCGCACAGCGCCTCCTGCAGACGGCTCACAAAGGCTGTCGGCCTCTCCGCTGCGATGAGGCAGAGCATCGTCCCAAGCACGAGCGCCTTGCTGCGGCAAGGCTGCAGGCCGCTTTGGAGAAAGAGTCCGTAAAACGCCGCGACTGTCACGGGCAGCAAAAGAACAAGCCCCCAGGTCTTCCAGGAAACGAGCGACAGGAATTCCGTGGTCTCCGCCAGATCGGTGGCAAGAAGCGACATCAAGTACTGGTACGACGGCAGCCCGTACTCCCGCCCGACCACGCCATAGAGCGCGGCGGCGATCGTGACGGGAACGGCAATGCCCCAGAAAGTCCATCGGGAGGACGCAAAGAACAGGAAGAGCAGCCCGATCGCAAGCGTCGTAAGACAGCCCGCCGTTTCGCCAAGCGACTGCAGCATCAGCGTGGCCGCCAAGAGTGCGAGCGCCATCACAATGGCATGCGTCAGGGCGCCCCGTGTCGCCCCCTCCCGAAGTTTATTTTCTTTCAACATCAACACATTCCTATTCTTTCTGTGAATAGCCGCCTTTTCAATCCAAATTCCAAGGATGCCTTGGCCGCTGCCCGTCCTACAGCGCCTCCACCCAGTCCGCCAGCCGCTCCACCTCATTCGCCGTCTCGCCGCAAAGCGTCATCACCTCCGCCGCGGGCCCCAGCCGCCCGGGAGCGTCGATGTTTCGCAGATTCCGGCGCCCGGCGGGAGCGCCATGCGCCTTGCCGCAGAAGACCATGAGACCTGCCATCGCCTCCTTGGGATTCTGGGGCGACGTGGCAACAAGGTACTTCACCAGTGTTTCCTCCGCATAGTGCGCGAGAAACGAGGGCCACGTCTGATACTTTGCATCCGCAATCCAGCAGCGCGTGCCGCGCTCGTCCCTGACGCGCAGGACGTAGTCAGGCGTCCAGAAGGCCGCCGCCGGGTCGGACTTCGCCGCGCCCCGCATAGTGAAATCAAAGGTCATGGTGCGCACAAGCCCCGTGGGGCTTTCCCCGGCAAGCCCCGACGGCACGACAGGCTCATAAAAGAGCGTCACTTCGCGTCCGTCGCGCACGAAGACGTACTCGTTGCACACGGCGGACTGCTGCAGACGCTGCGGGGCGCCCGGCCACACGATGCGCCGCCGGCGCTGCGGCTCTCCCAGCGCCTCGACAAGAAGCGTGAGGACGTAGTGCTCGTAGATGCGGCTTGACTTCGAGACGGCCAGCAGGCACCGCACGTCGGAAAAGTTCGGGAGCTCCGCGGCAAACCACGCCTGCATGAGTTCGTAGAGGCGCCGGTAGGGCGCGGATGAAATGAAGATGGGCGACGGCTGGGGCAGCGCCGTGATAGGCGCCGTCTCCTCCAAGGCGAAAAAGCGCGCGTAGGCGGCGGAAAGCTCCTGCAGCTGGCCGAGCAGGCGGGACTTGTCGCGCCAGACGGGCGCAAGAGCGGACTGAACGAGGTCCGAGCCGTCCAGCGCTGAAAGCTTTTCCAGAGACTTCACGACGCTCTGGGCCGCCGCGAGCACCGTCCGCAGAAACCCCGTGACGCAGCGGTTTTCGTAGATGTCGTAGGTCTTCTGGTGCGTCTCGTCCACGGTGCGGCCCGGGAGCCACCGGCGGCCGCCATAGGCGATGCCGGAAGCACGGTCCGTGGGGAGAAGCTCCTCGGGGTGGGTTGCAATGAATTCGAGCGTGCGGTGCGTGACGGAGGTGACGCGGGCAAGGGTCGTCATGCGCTCGCCCTGCTGCAGGCGAAAGCGCGCGCTCTTTTCAAAGTAGCGGTGCAGCTCCGTGTAGGCGGCCGTGATGCGCTCCACCATAGTCCAAAAGGCGGCTGTCGACAACGAGCGGCCCGAAGCGGCCGAGGCGGATCCATCCTCCCCGTCGCCCGGCAGGAGCCGCGGCGCCCACGCGAGCACTCGCCCCAGCATGACTTCAAGCCGCCGACCGTCTTCGGTGTCAGAAAGCTTCAGGCAAAAGCGCTCTGCCACCAGCGTCACCGCCACATCAAAGCCGTTGTCCACCGTAACGGTGAGCCGCACCGCCCCCGCACGATCATCAAAGGCGGAAGACGGCAGCACGACGGGCCCCGCCGCAACGCCTTCGTCCGTCGCCGCCGGCACTACGGTCTGGCGAAGCAGGAATTCGTCCTCGGCCTCGATCACCACCGACACGGGGCGGCCCGCAAGCGACGCGGCAAAAGGTCCTTCGTCAAAGAAAAACCGAGCCTCGATCGCCTCGCCCTGCGGCAGGATGCGGGCGCGGACGGCGTCTTCCGCGTCGTCCGATGCTTCGGGCGCAAGGCGCAGCGTCACCGCTGTCCCGAAAGCCCCCAGGGGCGAGAGGCGCAGAGCGCCGACCAAAATCGGCGTCATCAGAAGAACTGGAAGAAGTTCAAGTTGCTGCCGCCGCGGGTGAGGATGTGATCCACGATCCCAGCAGAGACGGGCGCCTTCTCGCAAAGCGCGCGGAAGGCCTCAAGCCACGCTTGAAAGGCTGCGCCGCTCCCCCGAACCATCGGCAAAAGCTTCTGCGCCACGGCATAGTCCACGGCCGTCGCAAGCCCTCCTTCAAAAAGAGGCGTCCCCACGGCAATGAACTGCGCGATGGCGCGGCGGCTGCGCATCGAGACCGTGAGCCCCATGGCGCGCATGTGCTCATAGTAGGGCTGCATCTCTTTCACGTCCGCCACAGGACCCGCGGCGCCGAAGGCCGCCGTAAAGTCCTTCCAGCGCACCGCGGCGGGCTCGGCACCCGAAACGGCCGCTGGATTGAATTCGGGGTCAGGAAGCCGGATGATCCATGCGCGATCCAAGAGACGCGGCGACAGCGGCTCCGTCGTGTCATCAATGTTGACGGTGGCGAGAAACCTCAGATGATCCGGAATGCGGCAAAGAACGCTGTCTCCCAGCACGATCTCGCGCGAGGCGCGCGCGTCCCCGCCGCAGATCCCCATGAAGTCCGCCCAGT
>CAVJBF010000109.1:0-8622 GCA_963647785.1 Acutalibacteraceae bacterium | reverse complement strand
CCGTACGGGCGGTGGTGTGAGAGGAGGCGGCCGGTAACGGCACCTCCTACTCGATTGCCCATCAAGCCAATGACCAGCGAACGAATTGTCTCGTCATTTTGTTATAGACCAGCGCCATGCGAATCAGCTGTCGCTGGCTATTCATTCCATACCGTCGATCTCGCATCTGGTTGATTGCTTCTTTGAGCGTGCGGTCAATTGCTTGCTCTGATTCTTTCGACGAAATGAATTTCAGCTCAATCACCCAGTGATATTTTCCCGCATCAAATTCAAGATCACTCCGTCCCAAGGCATTATGCTTCTCTGAAAGAGTCTCAAAACCAGCTCCCGTCAAAAGCACCTGAAGAATAGCTCGACACGTGGATTCATTATGAATAGGAAACTGTTTATAATCAATCCCAATATAAGCCTTGTTGAACTGATCTGCCGCCAAATCCACATCACCTTCTTTCAACGCAAGCGCCAGGTGCTGCGCACCCGCATTACCCAACGACTTCCGTCCCAGCAGGAGCTTTGTGTACAAAGAAGCCATGGATACGGCTACTTCACGATTGGGATACCCCACCCAAAACAGGTTCTCCTCTCGACGATGAATCGTCAAATAACCCGCTTGCACAAGCAGGGCGACATCATTGATGGAATCAAGGTCGGAAGAGCTCGCAAGGTCATCGTAGTCAATCGTTCTTTCCTCAGCATACTCCAGCGGGTCTTTCAATGAGTGATCTTGAATATACTGCAACAATACTGTTGCCTTTCCAGCACTCTCGATCCAATAATTTTTAAATCCCTGTTTTGGTTGAGAAAAGAATTTCAACACAGACCAGGGCGCATACACTCTTCTTACATCCCCCGGCTCATCCATCCCATCAAAACAATACCCATCGTAATTTTCCTCTAACGATTTTAGAAGATTGTCGCGAGAGACATCCAATAACGCACATGACTGGTCGATAAAATCAGAAAAATACTTATTTATCTCTTCCGTTGTATACCCCAAAAGCGTAGAGTATCTTTTATCCAGACTTATATCTGCCAAGTGATTGAGTTCGGAAAATATTCCCGTCTGGTTGAACTTAGTTATGCCAGTCATAAAGACAAATCTAAAAAATCCATCATTAGACTTTACAACGGCATAAAAGTCAGTCAACTCATCTCGAACTCGCTCAAAAAGCTCGGCATCAGACAGACACGCCGTCAATGGCGCATCATATTCATCGATCAACAGAACGACTGATCCCAATGGGAACTGTCGCAGCCAAATTTCAAAATTTGTAGCTGTCACCGACGTCCTTTCTTCAAACGGTCGATCACCGAAACAGCAGGCCGATTTTAGGTATGCCCTAAACTTCTCCTTGAAATCGTCAACGGAAGAAAATTTCTTAACGCGCGAAAAATCCAGACGAACCACGTTATAGCTGCGCTCTTCACCCCATTTGTTTTCAATATACAGCCCAGAAAAACCGCCAGCACCATGACGAAACAGCGAATCAAACGTAGACACCAGCAGTGATTTTCCAAAACGCCGAGGACGTGCCAGAAAGAATTTTTCTGTTTTTCTTGCCAATGAATAAATTTGCTCCGTCTTGTCGACATAGATTTTGCCCTGACGTCGCAACTCACTGAAATCCGAGATTGACAGCGGCAGTTGAACAGTCATGTCATCATAAGTCATTCGAATTTCCCCGTTTCTCATAGAAAACGAATCTAAAACACGATTTCATTGTAATCACTTCACTCAACCGCGCTTCTCCGAAACTTCGCCGGCGTCGTTCCCATGGCGCGTCCGAACACGCGAATGAAGTACGCAGACGATGCAAATCCCGTCGCCTCCGCTATCCGAGCCACCGGCCAGCGCGTAGTTTTCAACAACTGCGCCGCCTTTTCCATCCGACACGCTTCGGCGTATTTCCCGATCGTCATCCTCGCCACCGCCTTGAACTGGCGGCAGCATTCCGAGGGGCTCCTACCCACCGCTTGGGCAACATCGGCCAAGGCGATGCGCTGCGCCAGATGCTGGTTCACATACTCCATCATGCGGGAGACGGCTTGCGTCTTGCGCCGGTCCGCCACCGGCTCATCCGCAGCCGCCGCGTGCGACACCACGGCAAGCCATAGCTCCGAAAAAAGGGCGGACGCCCGGTACTCCCAGCCGAAAGACGGCTCATCAAGTTCCGAGAAAAAGTCCGTCAGGCGCTTCAGAACAGCTCCCTGCCAGTTCACGGACGGCGAAAGCTTCAGCCCCTCGTAAAAGGCCCGCCCCAGAAAGGGCGCCACGTAGCGCTGCTCAAAAACGCTGCCGGCAAACTGCATGAGAAGCACTGGAGCGATGTTGAGGCAGTAATACGCGCCTTCCCCTGTGGCGCTTCCCGCCATGTGCATGACGCCGCTGTTCACAAAAAGTCCTTCGCCCGCCTTCACCTCGTGGGCGGTGCGGCTCACGCGAAAGGTCACCACGCCCTCCTTCACAAGAAAGAACTGCACATCCTCATGCCAGTGCCAGTTCACCATGCCGCCCGGCTGCCGGGCAAGATCCAGAAACTCCACCTCGGCCGGAAATTCCCGCGTGCCGTGTTCCAGCATTTCGTGAAAGCCGCTGTCAACCGGCGTCTCCCGCGTAATCCTCATCAGGCATCCCCCTTCTCAATCTGCGCAAGATTATGCAATTTTCAATCGATATTGTGCAACCCGACTGATTTTTTGCGCATTATCGTTCGATTTATTCCTCATCCAAGGAGTTCCTGATGGAAGCTCTGCACTTTTCTGCGCCGCTGGCGGCACCCGCAACCGAAGCCGCGGACTTCTCAGAAGCCGCCGCAGCCGAATCGCTCGCGTTTCATGCGACCCTTCCGGGCTACGCTGAAACGCCCCTCAAAAGCCTCTCCTCGCTGGCCCGGCGCCTAGGCCTTGCCTCGGTCACCGTAAAGGATGAAAGCCCGCGCTTTGGTCTCAATTCCTTCAAAGGGCTTGGAGGCAGCCGCCTCGCTGCGGCCGTCATGGCAGAGCGCCTCGGCCTTGCGGACCTGCCCGCCTTCGATCGGCTGCAGCGTCTTCTCGCTGAAAATCCCGACGCCCGCACCACGCTTTGCTCCGCCACCGACGGCAACCACGGGCGCGGCATTGCCTGGGCCGCCAAGGCGCTGGGGCTCCCCTGCGTCATCTGGCTTCCAAAAGGCAGCGCCCGGGAGCGCGTTGAAGCCATTCGAGCGCTGGGCGCCGACGCCCGCGTGACCAACGTGAACTACGACCACACCGTCGTCTTTGCACGCGCCGAAGCCCGGCGCAATCGCTGGGTCTTCGTGCAGGACACGGACGACGAAAAAAGTTCAGACAAAGTGAAGCTTCTGATGCTGGGGTATCTCACCCTCGCCGAAGAAATCCGCCGTCGGCTCCCCGAAGCACCCACACACGTATTTTTGCAAGCCGGGGTCGGAAGCTTTGCGGGGGCAATGGCCGCGTTCTTTGCGAACGTCTGGCGCGAAACGCCCCCCGTCTTCATCGTCGTGGAGGCACAGAACGCCGGCTGCATCGCCCAGACCGCAGCCGCCAACGACGGCGAAATCCATGCTGTCGCAGGGGACCTTCAGACCATGATGGCGGGCCTTTCCTGCGGCACCCCCTGCCGCCTCGCATGGAAGCTCCTGAGGGGCGCAGCGCGGCACTTTGTCATCGTCACGGATGCCGAAGCAGCGCTCGCAATGCGCGTGCTGGGAAATCCCCTTGCGGACGATCCGCGCATCGTCTCGGGCGAAAGCGGCGCCGCAGGCGTGGCGGCGCTTCTTGCGGCCTGCGCCGACGCCAGCACCCGCACGGCTCTGGGTCTCACCCACTGCTCCCGCGTTCTCTGCATTTGCACGGAAGGCGACACCGATGCCGCCAACTACCGCCGCGTCACGTGGCAGGGACAACCTGCCTCCAACACTCTGATTTAAGGAAAAACGATCATGGCTTATCAGCTCACCGACGCCGAAAAGTCGGCGCTTCTTGCCTTCTACAAGGCGGGCATCCGCACCCAAAGCTACTCCGACGAAGAGGGGCCCTACGCGCACCTCATCGAAAGCGAAATGAAAGCGCTGGACTTTGATGAAGTCTTCATTGACAAGACGGGGAACGTCGCGGGGCGCGTGGGAACCGGGCCCCGCATCATCCACTTTGACGGCCACATGGACACCGTGAAGGCGGAGAACCCCGAGGAATGGACAGCGCCCCCCTTTGCGGCAGAGACGGTCGACGGCGAAATCGTGGGCCGCGGGGCCGTTGACATGAAGGGCGGCCTTTCGGCGGCGATCCACGCCGCCGCGCTCGCGAAAAAGGCGGGGCTTCTTGAAGGAAAAACCGTCTGGGTCACGGGCAGCGTCTGCGAAGAGTACTGCGACGGCGTGTGCCTCGAGCACTTCTACCGCAACACGGGCCTCACGCCCGACGTCTGCGTCATCTGCGAGCCTTCCGGCAACCTCGTGACGCTCGGCCATACGGGCAAGGTGCAGGCCCGCATCGTCACCCATGGCGTCTCCGCCCACGGCTCCGCCCCGGAAAAAGGCGTCAACGCCGTCTACGAAATGGCAGAGATCATCACGCGCGTCGAAAAGCTCAACGAGAGCCTGCGCGCCGCGGGCGGCGGCACCGTCGTCCTTTCCGACATTGCAAGCACCGAAGCGTCCTTGAACGCCGTCCCGAGCGAATGCCGCATCTATCTTGATCGTCGCCTGCGCCTGGGCGAAACCGTCGCTCAGGTAAAAAAAGAGCTCGACGCCCTCATTGCCGGCAAGCGCGCCCATTGGGAGCCGGGCACGCTCGTTCACACAAGCTGGGCGGGCGAAACGCTCGTCTACGAGCCCGCGCACGAGCCTTGGAAGATCGCCGAAGACGATCCTCTCACTCTCAAGGCGCTCGACGCCTACGAAGCGGCTTTCGGACAACCTTCCCCTCAATTCAACTTCTGGGACTTCGGCACGAACGCCGTGGCGCCGGTGTCAATGGGCGTGAAGACGATCGGCTTCGGCCCGGGCGCCTACAAGCTCGCGCACATGACAAACGAACGCTGCAAGCCAGCGGACGTCACGGACGCCTGCGCGTTCTATGTGGAGTTCATCCGCCGCCTGTAAGACACGCAACGGCCCAATGACAAACGGCCGCTTGAGTTCTTCCTCTGGCGGCCGTTTTGGCGATCGTGAGCGCTTTGCTACTTGTCCGTCACGCGGATCTTCGGCAGGAGCCGGTTCCAGCCGCTGATCACGAATTTGGCGATGTTGCCGCCCCCCAGCGCCGCAATCACCGTCCCTTCACGAATGCCGCGCAGCTCGCCAAAGAAGCAGAAGGACAAGATGATGGCGAGAATGACGAGAAAGCAGTCCGCGCCGCTGCGAAGCGTCCCGAACGATCCGCCCCAGCGCCCGATGAAGGCCAGAACTGCGCCTTCGGGGGGCAGAATCGCAAAACGCGCAAAGACCATCGTTCCAACGCCCAGGCCAATCGTGCAGGTGCCCGCGATCACCATCAGAAGCTTCTCCCAGTAGGCTTCCGGATGAATGAAGCCCGTCACCCACATGGCAATGTCGATCACAAAGCCGAACAAGGCGCAGATCGGGAGTTGAAAGACCGCCTTCTTCAAGATTTCCTTCGGCTCAATGAGGATTTCAATGATGAAGAAGAAGGCGTTTGTCAGAAAGACGTAAAAGCCCATCGTAAGGCCCGTCCCCAGACTCAGCACATAGGCCGTGGACGACACGGAGCCCGTGCCGAGATGGGCGTTCGTCACGCCCGAGATGCCCAGACTCAAAAGCATCAGCCCCAGAAGAAAGAGAATGACTCGCAAAAACATGGAATGTCCCCTGTGAGAATGTCGTTTCCGAAAAAAGGAGCGCATTCTGCCAAGCCCGGGCGCCCTTGTTAAGACTCAGGCGCCAAAATTGAGGGAAATCCCGATCACTGCGCAATCATTTGAGGCCGAACAAAGGCTTTTGCCCTAGCTCCTTTGGATTAGAAGCCGACGGGCGACAAGCACCAGAAGGAGAACGGCGGCGGAGACGAGGGCAATGACGCCGCCTGGCGCCGCATCGATCACGGCAGAGAGCCAGAGTCCCGCCAAGGCGTCAAAAAGGCTCACGCCTACGGCGGCAGCGAGCGTTTTCTTGAACCCCGTTTTAAATTGCAGGGCCGTCGCAACGGGCACCGTGAGCATGGAGCTCATCACGAGCACGCCGGCAACCCGCACCGAGCACGCCACCGCAGCCGCCGTCATCACAGCAAAGACGAGCGCCGTCGCCCGAACGGGCACCCCCGCCGCTCTCGCCGCCTCTTCGTCAAAGGCGATCGCGAGCACCGCGTCATAAAAGCGCCACCCCAGCGCGAGCACAGCGACCGTGAGCCCCCCGATGATCCAGAGATCGGCTTCGGTGACGGTCAAGAGACTCCCGAAAAGAAAGCTCTCAGCATTCGCCTGCACCGAACCCGAGGTGATGAGCGTCACCGCCAGCCCCACGGAAATCGCGAGCACGATGGTGAGCACCAGATCCGTGAAGGAGCGAAAGAACCGCCGCAAGACTTCAATCAGAACCGCTGCCCCCGCCGTGAAGGCAAAAGACGCCCCCACGGGGTTGAAGCCGCCCGCAAGCCCCAGCGCCACGCCCGCCAGGGCCGAGTGCGCGAGCGCATCCCCAGTCATCGACGTGCGCCGCAGCACAAGAAAGATGCCGATCAGCGGGCAGAGCACCGCCATGCAAAGCGTCGCCGCGAGCGCCCGCCGCATGAAGTCAAAGCCAAGCAGCTCCATCACAGCGCGCCTCCTGCCAAAAGCTTCGCAACGCCTTCTTCGGGCGGAAGCGTCTCCGCGCAACCCTCTGCAAAGACCACGGTCTTTGTCGCGTTGCGACGCACCGCAGCGAGGTTGTGCTCCACGGAAAGGATCGTCACGCCGTGCTCGCGGTTCAAGTGGCGCAGGAGCGCATAGACGTCCTTTGACGCCTGCGCATCGAGCCCGGTGGAAGGTTCGTCCATTATCAAAAGGTGCTTCTGCCCGATCAGCGCCCGGGCGATCAAAACGCGCTGACGCTGGCCGCCCGAGAGGCTGCCGATCAAGCGATGGGCGCAGTCCGAAAGTCGGACGGTGGCAAGCATTCGGAGCGCCTCTTCCGCATCCACGCCGCAGACACGAGCGTAATTGCGGAGGATTTCCAGCGGCGTAATGGGGAAGGCGCTCATCGCGGCGGCGTCCGCCTGCGGGACGTAGCCCGAAACGGGACTCGCCACTGTCACGCTGCCGCGCACCGGCGCAAGAAAACCCAGAATCATCCGCAGCGTCGTGGACTTGCCGCAGCCGTTTCCCCCCAGAAGGCACGCGTAGTCGCCCTCCTCCACGGAAAAGGTGAGGTCTTCCAAAAGCCACGGAGCGCGCCCCGTGTAGGAAAAATCAACGTGATCAAAGGCAATGACCGCCATGGCGCCGAGATGAAATCGCTTTGAATGAGGTGCGGTATTCTAGCGATCCTTTGACCCAACCTTTCTTTGGAAAATCATGCTTCGCCGCACCCTTCTTGCGCTCCCCGCCGCCATTGCGGCCGCCTTCAGCTTTTCAGAAGTCCGCTCTCAGCGCCCCCCTTTTGCCGTCGCCACGTCCTTTAATGCCGTGAGCGAAATCGTTCGCGCCGTGGCTGGCGGCGCCGTCCGTGTGACGGAGCTCATCCCTGACAAGACGGAGCCCCATGACTTCACGCCGACGCTGAAGACGTTGAAAACGCTGAAAACCGCCGACATCCTCGTCACGGCCGGCAACGGCATGGAGCCCTGGGCCGACGCGGCCGCCCGCGCTTCAGGCGTCAAGCATGTCCTCAAAATCGCCGAAGGATTCGGCTCAGCAAACGAACCGCACGCCTGGCTTGCGCCCGCCGGCGCGCGCTTCATGGCGAAGACTGCCGCCCGAGAACTCTCCCGCCTGCACCCCGAGCGGCAGAATGTCTTCACAGCCAATTTCCAAAACTTTGACGCCGCGCTCGAAGCGCTCGAAGCGCAGTACGGCGAACGCTTTGCCGCCGCCCCGCGCAAGACCTTCGTCACGGGACACGCTGCCTTCGGCGCTCTTTGCACGCAGTTCAACCTCGTGCAGGAATCGGTGGAGGACGTCTTTGCGCACGGCGAGCCCACGGTGAAGAAATTGGCTGAACTCTCCCGCTGGTGCCGAGATCACGGCGTGCGCACGGTCTTTTCTGAAGAAATGGCAAGCCCCGCCGTCTCCGAAACCCTCGCCCGCGAAGCCGGCGCCCGCGTCGTGCCAATCTTCACGATGGAATCAAGCGAAGACGGCTCGCCGTTTCTCACTCGCATGACGGCCAACCTCGAGCGCATCGCCAACGCTCTCGCGGAGTGAAGCGGCCATGCTCCTCACGCTCCTGCTCCTAGCCTACCTGGCGGCGCTCCTCTGGTTCGGGCTCTACGGCAACACGCGCGACGTGACGCTTCGCTCGCTCCTCACCACGGGCGGCACGACGGGGGTTTTGCTAGCCGACAAAAAATCCGCCAAATTTGTCAGAATGGGAGCGCCTTCCTGATTTGAGACATGGAGGACACCATGACATTGCATTCCATCGGCTATCTGGCAAAACTACACGGCGTGTCCGCCAGCACGATTCG